>JABRWC010000117.1:0-33352 GCA_039961675.1 Phycisphaerae bacterium | reverse complement strand
GCGATGGACAACCGCGTCTCGCTGTGGGTCGGCATCAATGCCGTCCGCAAGGCCGCCGCCCGCTTGCGCTTCGACACCTACTTCGTCGCCAGCGTACAGGAAGAGGTCGGCCTGCGCGGCGCGACGACCGCCGCGTTCGGCGTCGACCCGGACATCGGCATCGCGATCGACGTGACGCTGGCGTGCGACACACCCGGTGTGACCAAGGACGACGCGGTGACGGAACTCGGCAAGGGCGTGGCGATCAAGGTGATGGACGCCTCGAGCATCAGCCACCGCGGCCTGTTCGACGAGTTGGTGTCACTGGCGCAGAAAAAGAAGATTCCGTACCAGCGCGAGGTCCTGCCGCGCGGCGGGACGGACGCCGGCGCGCTTCAGCGCACCCGCGCCGGCACGCGCGCCATCACGCTCTCGATCCCCACGCGCTACATCCACACCGTCACCGAATCCATTAACAAGAAGGACGCCAGGGCGGCGGTGGACCTGCTCGCGGCGTACCTGAGCGGCTGACCATGGACGACGCGCGAGCGACCGCAACGTACGAGAGCCCCCTGCCGTACGAACGCGCGCGCATCGGCGCCGCGGCGATTTACTGCTCCGACGGCCGCGTGGGCGAGCACTTCGACGACTTCCTGCACCACGGCCTGAAGCTGCCGCGATACGACCGCGTCGCGCTGCCGGGCGGCCCGGCGTGCCTGGCCGGGCACGCGCAGGCGCACCTGGAGGAGCAGGGAGTCGTGGACGAGCTGAAGTTCCTGGTGGACGTGCACCGCCTGCGGCACGTGGTGCTGATCGCACACGAGGGCTGCGCGTTCTACGCCGCGCGGCTCGGGTTGCAGGACCGCCGGTTGGAGCTGGTGCAGCGCGCCGACCTCGTGCGGGCCGCAAGCTACGTGCGGCGCGTCACGGGAATCGACGACGTGCGCGCCTACTTCGCGCGCCTGACGCAGGACCGCGTGCGCTTCGAGCCGGTCGAGGTCTGACGTGCGTCACAGCCGGTGGCGCATGGCCCACAGGTCGGGGAACACCGGCGTGAACAGCGTCTTCTTCAGGAACTCGACGCCCGGTGAGCCGCCGGTCCCCTGCTTGCTGCCGATCGTGCGCTCCACGACCTTCACGTGCCGGTAGCGCCACTCCTGCTGGCCCTCGTCGTAGTCCGTCATCAGCTCCAGCAGGATGCACGCGTCGGGCTGCGTCGTGTACATCCGCAAAAGCCCGTCCTCGATCTGGGGGTGCGGACGTGTCGGCTCGCGAACATCCTTGGCCCGCAGCTCCGGCGGGATTGCAACGCCGCGGGTTTCCAGGAAGTCGTAAAAGTGGTCGTACACGCTGCGCTCCCGCAGCCGGCGTTCGAGCGTTTCCAGCGCCCCGGGCACGTGCGTCATGTACTTGAGCACGTCGGCGCGCTTGTAGCCGAGCATGAACTCCAGCTCGCGGAACTGGATCGACTGGAAACCCGAAGCCGTCTCCAGCCGGTCGCGGAAGCTGGTGAACGAGACCGGCGTCATGGTCTCCAGAATGTCGAGCTGGCCGACCAGCGTCTTCATGATCGTGCGGGAGCGCTGAAACGTGGCCACCGCCGCCCACAGCCGGCCGCCGCTGAAGTCTCCCTTGATCTTCTCGAACTCGTGCAGGAGCTGCTTGAACCACAGCTCGTAGGTCTGGTGAATGATGATGAACAGCAGCTCGTCGTGCTCGGGCGGGTCGGAGCGCGGCTTCTGGAGTTCCAGCAACGTCCGCACGCCGAGGTAGTCGATGTAGTTGAGCGACATGCGGCGCAGCGTCGCGGATTCGGCGGGCGGAGGCAAGAGCAATCGCCGCCGGGGACTCCGTCTCGTGTAGTCTGGGACAGGCCCGAGCCCCGCCGGGAGGTGCCGGACGGGCCAACGGCCGACCCCCTGCCGCTTCCGCCCGCTCCGGGCGGATCAGGTCCACGTCACCCACGCCCACCAAGCCGCCGCCAGCAGCACGATCACATCCAGCGCCGTCGCCGCCACCGCCGCCGCCAGCACGATCACGTCCTGACGCCGCGCACGTCGCCGCGCCTCGGCGTAGGGAATCGTCGTGAACGAGATCATCGTATAGAGCGGCGTGTAGAGGCCCGGCAGCAGTCCGTGCAGCGTGCGCTCCATGTGCTTGTAGGCGCGGAACACGCGCGAGGCCGACTTGTCGCGCATCTCGATGAAGTTTTCCAGTGCCAGGTCGGCGATCGCGTCCGCGTTCGGCTTGCGCAGCACGTAGAACTCTGCGAACGCCTCGCCCAGCGCGTCGCCGTGGCGCGAAAGGCATTCGCTCAGCGCCACGCAGTCCTCGAACGCCGCGTTCATCCCCTGCCCGTAGAACGGCACGATCGCGTGCGCCGCGTCGCCGACGAGCAGCACCTTGTCGCGGCAGTGCCACGGCGCGCAGCGGATCGTCGTCAGCGAGCCGGTCGGGTTGGCGAAGAAGTCCTGCTCCAGCGTCGGCATCAGCGGCAGCGCGTCGGGAAACTGCCGCTCAAAGAACCCGCGCAGGTCTTCCGGCGTGCGCAGGCGCTCGAAGCCGTTCTCGCCCTTTAGCGGCCAGAAGCATGTGACGGTGAACGACCCGTCTGCGTTCGGCAGGGCGATGGTCATGAACGCCTTGCGCGGCCAGATGTGCAGCGCGTTGCGTTCCATGCGGAAGCCGCCGCCGTCGGCCGGCGGGATGTGCAGCTCCTTGTAACCGTGCTCGAGCGTGTCCAGCGAGCACACGAACCCGTCCAGGCGCTGCATCGCCCGCCGCACCGCAGAAAACGCGCCGTCGGCGCCGATCAGCGCGTCGCCCGCGGCGACGAACTCATGCCCCGTGGCCTCGTCCACGAAACGCGCCGCGGCCGCATCGAGGTCCACGTCGACGCACCTGCACCCGAAGCGCACCCGCACGTTCTCGTGCTTGGCCGCGGCATCCAGCAGCGCGATGTTCAGCCCGCCGCGCGAAATGGAGTTGATGCAGCGGGCCGGGTCGCGGTCGTACGGCTGGAAGCGCAGCGCGCCATCGCGCGCGTGGATCATGCGACCGCGCATCGGCACGGCCATCCGCAGAATTTCGGCCTCCATGCCGATGCCGCGCAGCGCGTGGAGCCCGCGCTCCGAGATCGCCAGGTTGATCGAACGCCCGCCGACAAAGCCGCGCTGGCGCGGGTCGGGCCGAAGCTCGTAAAGGTCTACGGCGTGACCGGCGCGCCCCAGGTAGTTCGCCAGCAGCGCCCCACCGAGGCCCGCGCCGACGATCGTAAAACGTCGTGGCTGCGCGCTCATCAGGCGGGGATTCTACGGCGACCGAAACGACCGCGCAAATCCATCGGGCGTGCAAATGCGCGCGGCGCGGCAAGCGGGATCGTCACGAGAGCGAGGCCGAACGCCGGAAGGACGCCATTCGATTAGCGGCGGGACGGGAGCATGACCAGACCCGCCAGCAGCAGCAGGACTGCGGCCGGCTCGGGAACGGGGACGGGCGCTCCGTGCGCCGCCTGCGGATCGGACCGATACACCTGGCCGTCGGCGCCTTCGATCGCGTCGCTGCGCAGGCCGAGCTGCGCGGGGTCCAGCCCTTCGGCTTCGATCAGCTTGCTGAGCGCGTTGGCCTGGCGGTCGAGCGTCGCCTGTAGCTCGTCGGTGATCAGGTCGATCGGGGAGCGCGGAAACAGTCCCTGGAGCGGCGTCGTGTTCACGCCGATGGACTCCAGCCCCAGCATGACCATGTCGAAGAACACGTTCCCCTGGACGCTGATCGGGCCGATGTCGAAGTCCGTGTCCTCGTCTCCCTGAACGACGATCCCATCGGCCGTAAGGCTGGAGTTCTGGTTCGCGACGTTGATTGTCGCCTCGTAGAAGCCCAAACCGGTCAGTTCCACCGAGACATCCGAATTGAGCGTCCCGGTCAGCTCGACGTCCTGCACGCCGGACTTGGCCCGCAGCGTATACGTCAGGGCGCCGGTCGTAATGTCGGCGTTGCCGATGAGGAATGCGCGCTCCAGGAAGCCGTCCGCCCCCAGAGAGCGGCGAGTGAAGCCGAGCGTCGAGCGGATCGAGCCGGACAGTTCGAGCTCATACGCGCCCAGGTCGAGCACTTCGGGTCGGCCGAGGACATCGGTCCCGAAGACGCGGTCGAACTCCAGCGTGTAGCCGCGGCCAACGCGGTCCGGCACGATGCGCACGCGGCCGAAACGGTTCCCGTTGGCCAGGCCGCCGCCGGCGGACGGGCTGACGGGCGAGCCGCTCGGGGTGGCGAGAATGCCAAGGCCGCGGTAGAGATCTTCGAACAGGCCGGCGTTGGCCGGAATCGCCAGCCCGACGCAGATCGCCAGCGTCAACAGTCGCTTCGCCACGATCCACCACCTTCGCGTGAAATTCGGCGCTCGCGCCCGAATGCAGCATATGCGCACGCCGCCGCGCCTTCAAGACGCCGGCACCGCTTGCGCACGATTGCAACCGGCGCGCGACCGGCCTCCTTGTGCGTTATCGGAGGCGGACGGCACGCGCTTCAACAGCGATCGCGGAATAGCCGACGTTGCGACGAAGCCGTGTTGGGGCGTTCTTAGAGCGCCGTTTCCGCGCTTCCGCGGGGTCACGGCTATAATCGCAACAACGGTTCTCTGCGACCGTCCCGTCGATGGTTCGTCGCAGCTCCACGAGACTGCCCAACGTCGGGACGGGATTCGGGTCGGTCTCTGTGAGCCTTCGAATCCGAGGATTCTGATGCCCTAGGACCTCGAATGCGCGCCCGGTTGCTTCCGACCATCGCCCTTGTCGCCACCCTGGGGGCTTATGCCGTCCCCGGCGCGGCCGCACCGCAGACCACTCAGCCGCCTCCCGGCGGGCTGCTGGAGCAGATCGAGGGCCAGCCGACCCCGACCGCGCGGCGTGAGTTCGTGCGGCAGTTTCTGCGCGACCATGGCGCGAAGGGCGTGCAGATGCTCCTCCCGGCGCTGTCCGCCAACGGCCGGCCGGCGCAGCTCTACGCCGCCGCCGCGCTGACGGACTTCCCTGAACTGCTCGACGACTCCTGCCTCGCGCCGCTGCTGGCCATGCTCAGCGATCCGGACGCCGAGTTGCGCGGCGCCGCGGCGGCCGCCCTGGGCGCATTCCCGCGGGAGCGCTCGCTGCCGGCGCTGCGAGGCGTCCTGTTGGACGCACAGACGCCGCGCCGGGCGCGCCTCGCCGCGCTCGACGCGCTCGAGCGCCTCGGAACTCGCTCCGCGGCGGCTGCGGCGGTCGCGGCCCTGGACGATTCATCGGCAGGTGTCGCCGCGCAGGCCCTCGCGTCGCTGGAGCAGCACGCGAACCGCTCGTTCACCGACGCCTCGGAAGCCCGCGCGTGGTGGCAGGACGCGCAACGCCTGACCGAATCGCAGTGGCAGGCGCTCCAGATCGCACGGTTGGGGCGCCGTTCCATGCAGTTCGAGCGCCGCGCTCGCGAGCTTGAGGCCCGGCTGGTCGGCGCGCTGCGCGAGGTGTACCTGCGAACGGCGGAGGCGGAGCGGCAACAGCTGCTCAACACGCATCTGTCGGATTCGCTGGCGAGCGTCCGCCTGCTCGGGCTGGATTTCACCCAAGGCGAGCTTAGCCAGGGACGGACGATCGCCCCGTCCACCGCGTCGCTGATCCGCGAGCTGCTTCGGGCCGCCGAGCCGGCCGTCCGCGCCGCCGCGGTCCAGACCGTCGCCGCGATGCGCGATCCCGCCGACGAGTCGCTCCTGCTGGACTTGCTGCGGCGCGAGCCGACGGCGGACGTGCGCGCCGCGATCGTCAGCGGCCTGGGATTCCTGGGCGGTTCGGCCTCAGTCGACACGCTCCTCGAATGCGTGAACGGGTCGGACAGCGCCTTGGTGGACGCGGCCGTCACTTCGCTTGGCCGCCTCGCAGAGCGCAGCGTGCTGGATGCCGACGCGACCCGGCGCGTCTCCGACGCGCTGGCCGCCGCCGAGCAGGCGCCCGCCCGCCCCGGCGCGTCGACGCGCGAACGGCTCCTGTGGGCCATGGGTCGCCTCGCGGACCCGCGCTTCGCGCCACGTTTCATCGAAGAACTTGCGGGGTCTGAGCCGACGACCGTGCGGATCGCCGCGCTGCGCGGAATCGCGGTGTTGATCGAGCGGCCCGCCAGCGGCCCATCGCCGTCTCAGCCGACGGCGGCGCGGCCGCGGCCGCAGCTCGACGAACCGCAGCGCGCGGCGCTGGTGAATGCGATCGTGCCACTCGTCGCCGATCCCGAGCCGACGATCCGCAAGGCGGCCGTCGAGGCGCTTTCGCAGAACGCCGAGACCCCGGAACAACTCGAGGCGCTCTGGCAGGCGTTTGCCCGCCCCGGACCGAACGAGGAAGCGCTGCGCGAGACCGCGTGGCGCGGCGTCGTGAGGCTGTTGGCGTCGAGGTCGGTGGCCGAGATCGAGAGCTGGCTGGCGCGGCTGCCGGACGACGCGGAGACGCGGAACCAGCGCCGGCTCGAATTGCTGCTGCTCGCGGAGAAGCACGCCGCTGCCGAGGCGATCGACCGCGCGCGCCTGGGCCGAATACGCGCCCAGATCGCGGAAATGCGCGCCGAGCTTGCGCAGCCGCAGGCGGCGCTCGACGCCTACGTGGCCGCGGCGGACGACCTGGCCGCGGCCGACCAACCGGATGCGCTCCAGGTCTGCGTAGACCTGGTGCTCTTCGCGCTGCGCAGCGGAGGATATGACGCTGCACTCGTGCGGCGGTTGTCCGAGCGCGAGCTGCCGTTCGACGCCGACGCTTTCTGGCCGGTCCTGTTCGCCGCGCTCAGCCGCGAGCTGGAGCCGCGCTCGGCGGAGCAGGTCCTCGGCTGGCTCGACCGGCTCGCAGTCGAGCCGCCGCTGGTGATTTCGCCGCCGATGCAGGAACGACTCGGGCAGGTCCGAGCAGCGGCCCTGCGGGCGCGGGCGGAGCAGGACCGCGAGGGGGTGCAGCTCGCGATCCGGCGGCTGGCCGAGAACCCCGAGGATGCGGAGGCCGCGGCGCAGATTCTGGCGCTGGGAAAGCGGGCCGCGCCGACGGTGCGCGACGCGCTGGCGGAACTGCTGGCACGTTCCGATCCGGATCCCCAGCAGGAAGCCCGGCTCATCGGACTGCTCAAGCAGCTTGTGCCGACGTGGCCCGCGTACCAATCGAGCGACGCGCTGGAGCAGAAGCTCGAAGCGCTGAAGCGGCTGGAGGCCTGACGCGGCTGGTCTTTCGACCGGACTCTTGTTGAGCTCGTCGGCGGCGGAAGGCTGACGCTGCTGGATTCATCGGACTCGGAGGTCCGACGCAGCGAGCGTTGGGGAACGGTCTCCTGACCGGTCAGACCGGCCATGCATCGGGTACGCCGGTCAAGAGTCGGGCGCGTCGGGCGCAGATGTCCGGCGCGAGAGCAAACCCACGCTCGAGGCGAAGAACCGCTCGCGCATCGCCTGGCGCGCCGCCGTGTCCCGCCGCTCCTCTTCGCGCAGGTCGTCCAGGTTCGCCGCGCAGCGCGGACACCCGGCCGCGACGGCGTGGAACTCGATGAAGTTGTTCCAGTCCTCGTCGAGAATGCCCAGCAGGTAGCGGCCCAGCATCGAGCGCTTGGGGCACGACACGCCTTCGTCGCGCCAGATGCGGGCGATCGTGCTCCCGCTTGCCAGGTCCCCGCCGTCCAGATCGCCGTCCAGACCCTGATCCTGCATGAGCTGGCGCCAGCGCTCCAGGATGCGGAACTTGATCCCGGCCACGGCAGTCTCGCTCAGCTCCAGGTCGCTGGCGGCTTCCTTGTTCCGCAGCCCGAGCACCAGCAGCATTTCGGCCACGATCAGGTCCTGGAAGCGGTGCTGTTCGCTGCACTGCTCGGCCCATTGTCGCAGGCAGCGCACCAGCGCTTCGCGCTGGCGCTCGACGGCCTCGTGCGCCGCGAGGTGGCCGCTGGGGGTTTCATCGCTGAGCCAGGCCGGGCTGGCGTCGTCGAGATCGAGCTGTTCGAGACTGCGACGCTGCAATTTCGCCCCGCGCCGGAACTGGTCGCTGAGCTTGTTCCGCAAAATGGCGAAGAGGTACGTCTCCAGCGAGCGCGACGTGTCGTACGTCGGAAGGCTCCGCAGCAGGCCGAGGAACGTCTCCTGCACCACGTCCTCGGCTTCGCTCCGCTGGGCCAGCATTCGCCGCGCGAATGCCAGCAGCCGCCCCTGGTAGCGCTCGATCACCTCGCGCCAGGCGCGCGGATCGCCGCGCTGGATCGCTTCCACCAGGTACGTGTCGGCGGCGCCCGCGGACACGGCGCTCTCCCCGGCCGCGCTGCGCGGCGCGCGACGCACGCGGGTCGGCGGTCGGCCGTTACGGGACAGGATACCGGGCGCGGCGACGCGACTCCAACCCGAGGCGGCGCGGACGGTCAGATCGTCACAACCGCGGCGCCGGGCTTCCGACGCGGCCAGAACAGCAGCAGCAGCGCGACGCTGGCGATCCCGACCAGAGGCGCGAGCTGCCGCACGTGGCCAAAGCGGAACAACGTCTCCCAATCCTGCGCAAACGCCAGCTCGATGGCGTGCGACGACGGCCCGAGCGCCAGCATCACCGCGACCAGGCCGAAGGCCCCGCCGAGCAGTCCGCGCGCCAGGTGCGCCGCCCCGCTCCGGCGGCGCGAAACCAGCAGCAGCAGCGTGCCCAGGCCCACCGGGGCGATCGCCATCGCGCGCGGAATGGGATAGGCGTCCTGGTTCTCCAGTGTCCGCACAAGCACGGTGCCGTTCGCCAGCGCGACCGTCGTGCGATCCGTGCCCACGTGCAGCCCCGAATCCGCATGCATCAGCACCGCCAGCGCCAGGCCGGCGACCAGCAGCAGCTTGCCGATGAACCCCAGGCCGGCGTTCGCGGTGCGCCCGACGAACGACGGCTCGTAGGCGTCGATCACGACCGGTTGAACGGTGGCCGCACCCTCGGACGGGATGGGCGGGATGGGCGGCGGGACCGCGCCCGGCTCGCTCGGACCCGAGCGCCGCGGCCCTTCGACGCGCGCCACCACGCCGATGTGCCCGAAACGCTCCTCGATCCGCTTGCCGGCCGTTTCGAGCGCCTCCGCAGCCCGGTCGAGAATCCGGTCCGCGCCGCGGGCCTGTCGAGGCGCCGACGGTCCCGAGCCGGCGGCGCTTTCCACCGCGGGCCAGATGGCGGCCGCCGTCTGCGCCAGCAGCGGCAGCACCAGGCACATGCCCGCGCCGATCAGCGGCGGTGCGTCCACCATTCCGGATACGACGAGTCCGACAACCCCGTGCCAAATCGCCGACCCGCCGTCGACCAGGCCGCGCCGTCCGCGCTCGATGCGGGCGCCCCAATCGAACACCAGCAGGCTGACGAGCAGCGGCACGACGATGCGCGACGCGTTGGCGTCCGCGGCGATCCCCATACCCGGGGCCATCAGAATGCACGCGGTCATCGCGTATACGGCGCGGGCGATGAACGGGTGCGGCGTGAGCATGCGCCGTACGAGCTTGAAGTGCGCTGCCAGTACGCCCAGCGTCCCGCCCAGCAGCATGAACGCGATCGCCGCGCCGGTTTCCTCGGAGCCCTTGCGCACGGTGAGCGCCAGGACGATCGCCGTGGCGACGGCCATCATCAGCACGACGACGCCCTGCGCCCAGCGCCCGCGACGATTGCCAGCCTCGGCGTGCTCGAAGGAAACCAGCTCTCCGCGAGGCGCGGGTGCAATTCGCGGCTCGTGCCGCGCGGGGCGGTGTGGCGCGGACGGAGCCGCGGCCCCGCGCGCCCCGGGGATCGGCGGGATGGGAGGGATCGGTGGCAGTCCGCCTGCTTCCAGGTCCCGAACGTCCAGCTCCGGGCGCCAGGCGCGGCCCGGCGGAGAGGTCTGAGTCCGTTCGGGGTCGTGTCCGCCCGACGCCCGCGGGATCGTGGAGATCGAAAGCGGATCGAATGTGCTCAGGGTCTCGCGGACGCCGGCGACGGCCATGAGCGCGTCGATCATCTCGTTGGCGTCCTGGTAGCGGTCGCCCGGGTTCTTGGCCAGCGCCTTGTTGATGATCTGCGCGAACGGCGCGCGGATGCCGCTGACGTCGGGGTTCTCCTTCAGGTGCCGCATGAGCACTTCGCCCATGCTGGAGCCGGTGAACGGCAGGCGGCCGGTGAGCAACTCGTAGAGGATCACGCCGAGCGCGTAGATGTCGATCGCCTTGGTGTAGCTGCCGGAGCCGATTTCGGGCGCCATGTAGTGGACGGTGCCGACGCTGACGGTGTTGCCGCTGTGCGCGCTGACCGAGATGTGTTTGCTCAGGCCGTAGTCGCCGATCTTCACGTAGCCGTCGTCGTAGAAGATGTTCCCCGGCTTGAGGTCGCGGTGCACGATGCCGCGCTCGTGCAGGTACGCCAGACCCTTGCCGATTCCCTCGACGAAAAACACCGCCTTCTGCTCTCCGAGCCCGCCGGGCGCCGACTGCAAGAGGTCGCGGAGGGACGGCCCGCTGATGTACTCCATGATGACGAACGGCTCGTCTTCGGCGCCGCGGCGTACGTCGTAGATCGTCACCAGGTGCGGGCTTTTCAGATTCATCACCTGCGCGATGCCGCGCAGCTCGATCTCCGGGTTCTCCCGCAGGTACTTGACGGCGAGCTGCTTGCCGGAATCGCTCAGCGCGTAGTAGACCTCGCCGAACCCGCCGCGCCCCACGGCGCGCTGGATCGTCAGTCCGTCCAGCGGTCGATCACCGTGCTTGAAGGTGTATGCCATGGCCGCTCCTCATCCCGCGCCGATCGTCTCGCACTGGCCACCGCCGGCCGAATCACACTCGCATTCACGCCGCGACATCGCGGTCGATGTGAGGCTCCCTCGGTCTTAGCCGCCGCCTACGCGAGCCCGCCCGGGCCCGCCGCCTCGTACGGTTTCACTGTGATCCGCAGGTCGCCGAACTCGTTCGTCGTTCCGATGGCCAGCGGCTCCGCCGGCCCGGGTCGCTGTCCGTTCTCGCCGCCGAGCCGAACACACAGGCCGCCGCCTTGCTCGTGAATCACCAGGCGCGTCTGGCCCTCGCGCGTGCGGATGTGGCTGCAGGAATGCGGGCCGATGATGCACGCGTCCCTGAAGAGTATCACCGCGCTCACGTCCAGCGGAAGCCGGACATTGGCCGCCAGCGTGACCACCGCCGTACCGCTCCGCAGGCTCGGGCGGCGAAAGACCATCTTGGCGCTGGTCCCGAGCACGATCCGGTCCCCGTCGCGCAGCAGCGACTTCATCGCCGGGTTCTGGTTGACGCGCGCCGGCCCGTGCGCCACCAGGAAGTAGTCGTCTCCCTCGCGGACAATGTCCGCGTGGTGAGACTGCACGTCGGCCGGGATCGGAACGTCGATCAGCCCCGTCCCGTGCGCTCGCCCGATGCGGACCAGTTCGCTTCGTGACAACAGGAAGCTCCCGACACCTTCCACGACCAGCAGCAGCGGCCGCAGGTCCGCGCGGCGCTGTACGTCGCGGCCGCTGCGCGGCGCCGCAGGTTCACTTTCTTCGCGGTCGATGTGCCGCTGCGAGAGAATTAACGGCGATTCGTATAACGACCGCGCGAGAAGCCCGAGCGGCGAGGCGAGCAGCACCTGCCGCGCGTCCGCCAGCGCGCCGACCGAGCGCATCAGCGAATCGACCCACCCGACGCCGGCCTTCACGGCGCGAAGCCGCAGAAGCGCTTCATGCAGCGCCGCGTAGTCCATGGCGTCCATGAGGCTCGCGGCCCGGCGGAGCAGGCCCACCAGGCGCTCGAACTCGCGGAATCGCGCCCAGTGCTCGCGGAGAGGCGACGCGGCGTCGAATGCGTCGCGCACCCGGTCCAGGCGGCCGCCCTCGAAGTGCTGGTCGATCTGCTGCTCGAACGCGCGCGCGATCTCGGCCGCGGCCGCGTCCGTGTGCGCGGTGCGCCCGTGCTGCGAACTGGCCTGCGACCAGAGCCGCACGGCGGCGAACGGATCACCGGCCTGAAGTGCGCCGCGGGCCAGCTCGATCAGGGCGTCGCTTCTCGCGCGGCGGGCGTCGAGCTGGTCACGAAGCGGCGCTTGCTGCGCGGGCGGACGGATGCCTTCGACCGCCAGGCGCGCGGAATCGAGACGGCCCTGCTCCAGGGTTTCGGCCGCGCGCCGCAGGGCCGCGTCGGTCAGCGCGCGTTGCACGCCGGCTTCGCCCAGCACCTGCTCTGCCCGGGCGCGCAGCGCCTGCCCGTCGCCGTCCAGCCGCCCGAGCTGCGCCAAGCGCTCCGCGTCACGCAGTGCCGCGGCGTAGTCGCCACCCTGCGCGGCGAGTCGCGCCCGAGCCAGCAACCGGCGCGCCAGTTCATCGGCCAGGGCCTGAGCGCGCGAGTCCGCCGCCAGTTCGATCTCGCGGAGCCGTTCAAACGCCTCGTCGAGCAGACCTCGATCAAGCGCCTTTTCGGCGGCGTAGAGCGCCGAGTACCTCCAGCGGAAGAGCATTGTAGTCTCCGCCCGTCCCGAGCAGGGCGAGCCGCGGATGCGACGGACCGACGTCGCGACGAGAGTGCGACCCCTAACAGCCCGTTGAAAAAACTGTCCGCCCGTTGGGGGACCGGCCTCCGGGCCGGTCTTGGAGGCCATTTGTTGTGCGCTCCCGCACTTATGCAACGGACAGCTAACCGACTCATTAGGTCAGATGCGCCGAGCCCTTAGCTCGGCGGACGCGGTCTCGCGCGAGCACCCGCTCGGCGTATCCGCAAACGTATTCCAAAACCGGGGCAAAGTATTCGGCGTGGGTCGTCGGTACCGCGCGGGGCATGAGCGGTCTCCAAGCGGGATCGGCGCCGGTTGGTCGGCACGTCCGTTCGGGTGGGGGCGGAGTTTGTACTAAAGGTCCGATAAGCGTATTCCAGAGGAATGAGAAATCGCGTGCAAATCGTGCTTGATTGCCGCCAAACCCGAGTTATACTCTGAGTAGGTGACAGCGGTCCGTCGTCAGGGGACCAGCCCTGAAAGAAGGTGGGCCATGATCTCTCTGTTCAGCGTGGTCATCGACATCTGGAACACGATTTTCGAAGTCGTGGCCTACACGCTGATGGGGGCCGAGGCGTAATCGTTCGCGAGCGCTGAGGTCTTCATCGCGTCATCGTCGTCGCGAGAGCACCGGTGCAGAGTGCTCTCGCGTTTTTTTTTGCGCGCGTCATGTTGCTGCGGACATTCGAGCGCCTCGCCGCTTTCATACCGACGAGGGCGTCCGCAGGTCACCTGCGTGCGGCCTGATCGCTCCGGGTCTTCCGGACTCAGCACGGGCGTTCCGTCCCGCGCTCTGGTCGAAACGCCTTCGCATTTCGCGCACGCTGAGTCTCACGCGGTGTTTTGGAAGGTGTGCCCCTCCAGGTCCCAACGAGCTCCGTTCCGCGCACGCCCGTCGCGATGCCCGAATGGTTCCGCGACGGTTGGCTCGCGCCTCCGCGGGCGGCTTGCCCATCCGTTCGCAGGCAGCGGTGTCTGAACGGCTAGAAGCGGGGGCGGCCCGCCGTTAGAATCCCGGCCGACCCGGCACCGGCATTGGCAGCACGGGCGGCGCGGTCCGCGTAACGGCCGGGCATTCCGACGGAAGCAGGCGTGAAGTTCGTACTCATCGACCGCATTACGGAACTCGCGGTTGGCAAGCGGATTAGCGCCTGCAAGGCGCTTTCGCTGTCGGAGGAATACCTGGCGGACCACTTTCCGACGTTCCCGGTGCTTCCGGGGGTGTTCATGCTGGAGGCGATGATCCAGGCATCGGCGTGGCTGGCGCGGGCGAGCCTGGACTTTTCACCTTCGCTCGTGTTGCTGAAAGAGGCCCGCAACGTTACGTATAAGAGCTTTCTTGCGCCGGGGCAGGTGTTGATCGTCGAGTCCGTGTGCAAGGAGCTTGGCCCGGAGCAGAGCGTCTACGCCGCCAGTGGGCGCGTCGGCGAGCGCGAAATCGTGAAGGGCGCGCTGACGCTGCGGCATCTGACGCTTGCGCAGCAGGATCCGCGGCTGGACGAGCTTGATGCTGAGATTCGTGAGAGCTACCGGCGGCAATTCGGCCTGCTCCGTGTCGGCCACGGGGCGGGGTCGGCCGCGGCCGTGACGTAGGAACGCCAGAAGGCGGGGCGCGTCGGCCCCAACAAGGTTCGTCCGAAAGGCCAAGGGTCGTGGCGGGCGAAGCGGCGGCTGCGGATTCCGCCGACGGTCCAAGTACCGGATGATCTGGCCGAAAGGAGGAACGTGTTGATGCCAGCGATACCCAGGGAAGAGATCTTCGAGAAGGTGCGCCACACGCTGGTCGAGGCGCTGAGCGTCGAAGAAGACGAAGTGACGGAAAATGCGACGCTGACCGGCGATCTGGGGGCGGAGTCCATCGACTTCCTGGACATCGTCTTCCGACTGGAGAAGGCCTTCGGCATCAAGATTCCACAGGAGGAGCTCATCCCGCGCGACATCCTGAGCAATCCCGATTACGTCGCGGACCGCAAACTCAACGCCAAGGGCCTCGCGGCGCTCAAACAGCACATGCCGCACGCCGACCTGAACGCGTTCGAGTCCGATCCCGACATCGACAAGATTTCGGACGTGTTCACGGTCGGCACGATCGTGAACTTCGTCCAAGGCAAGCTGGCCGCGAGCTGAGCATCCCGTGCGCTGGATCTGGATCGACCGCTTCGAGGCATTCGAGTCCGGCTCGCGGGCCGTGACGATCAAGAACGTCACGCTGGCCGAGGACCACCTCCACGACCACGTCCCCGGGTTCCCGGTCATGCCCGCCAGCCTCATGATTGAAGGCATGGCGCAGACCGCGGGAATCCTCGTCGGCGAAGCACGGCACTTCAGCGAGAAGGTAATCCTGGCGAAAGTGAAGCGCGCCAGCTTCGTGCGACTGGTGCGGCCCGGCGACCAGGTCCGCTACGAGGCGCACATCGACCAGCTCACCGACTCGGCCGCGGCGACCTCCGGCCGCATCACCGTCGGGGGTGAACTGGTCGGCGAAGTGGAAATCGTCTTCTCGCACATCGATCAGAACATGAGCGGGCTGGAGTTCCCCGAAGAGAACTTCGTCTTCACGCCGCAGTTCATGGCGCTGCTCCAGACCCATCGGCAGCAGGCCGGAGAAAGGATCGCGTTGTGACCCAACGCCGCGTCGTCATCACCGGGCTCGGACCCGTCACGCCGATCGGAATCGGCGCGGCCGAGTTCTGGAACGCGCTGCTCGACGGGCGCAGCGCCGTGCGGCGCCTGCGGGCCTTCGATCCCTCGGGCTTCGATACGCAGATCGGCGCCGAAATCGACGGCGTGAAGATGGCCGACCACGTGCCCAAGGCCTATCGCAAGGCCGAGAAGATCATGGCGCGCGACATCGTGCTGGCGGTCGTCGCCGCCCACCAGGCCGTGATCGACGCCGGACTGAAGACCAAGTGCGTCATTGAACGCGGCGACGCGCCCGGGCCGGCGAACGTGGACAGCGCGCGCTTCGGCGCGAACATCGGCGCCGGCCTCATCTGCGCCGATCTGCCCGAGCTGGCCGAGGCCCTCGCCAGCGCCGCCCCAGACGGGTCCTTCTCGCTCGCCAAGTGGGGCGCCGAGGGCATGAACAACCTCACCCCGCTCTGGCTCCTCAAGTTCCTGCCCAACATGCTCGCCTGCCACGTGACGATCGTCCACGACGCGCAAGGCCCCAGCAACACCATCACCTGCGGCGAGGCCAGCAGCCACCTCGCGATCGGCGAGGCGTACCGCGGCATCGCGCGCGGCGTGGCGGACGTGTGCATCTGCGGCGGCGCCGAGAGCAAGGACAACCCGATGGCGCTGCTGCGGCAGTCGCTCGGCCGGCGCCTCAGCCGCCGCAACGACGCACCGGAGAGCGCGTGCCGGCCGTTCGGCCTGGACCGTGACGGGGCCGTAATCTCGGAAGGCGGCGGGCTGGTGATCCTGGAGGAGGCCGAGCACGCGCGGCGTCGCGGCGCGCGCATCTACGCCGAACTGGTTGGCTTCGGCGCCGCCCACGATGGATTTCGTGCCGACGACCTCAACGCGGCCAGCCCCGACGGGCGCGGGGTATCACTGGCGGTGGGCAAGTCGCTGCGCGACGCGAACGTGTCCCCCCAACAGGTGGACCTGGTGTGTGCATTCGCCTGCGGTCTCAAGGACCGCGACGCCATCGAGGCAGCCGGGCTGCGGGCCGTCTTCGGCGAGCGGATGCGCGATCTGCCTGTGCTTGCGATCAAGGGCGGCATCGGAAACAACGGCGCGGGAAGCGGAGCGATCGACTTCATCGCAACCGTGCTGGCCATGCACAACGGGACGATCCCCGCGGCAATCCACAGCGCGCCGGTCGATCCCGTGTGCGGCGTCCGGCTCAACACGACTGGACGGCCGATCGACGCAAAGGTCGACGTGGCGGTGAGCACGGCCTACGCGCTGACCGGCGGACAGTGCGCGAGCCTGGTGATTCGGCGCTGGCGCGGCTAGGGCCGTCCGACGGCGAGGCGCCGCGCCGCGAGACGATGGATGCTCTGAAACGCTGGATCCTGAGAACCGGATCCCGAAAGGCAACATGAACCGACGCGTCGTAATCACTGGAATGGGCTGGGTGACGCCGCTGGGCTGGGGAATCGAGCCGGTCTGGCAGCGATTGCTGCGCGGCGAAAGCGGAGTCGCGCCGACCACGATCTTCGATGCCCGCACGTACCCGACGCAGTTCGCCGCCGAAGTCAAAGGTTTCGACCTCCGCGAGTTCCTCGCCGAGCGCTTCGAGCAGCACCGCAACGCGTCGCGCAACGCACAGTTCGCGCTGGCCGCGGCCGAGATGGCCTGGAAGGACGCCGGATTCAACGGCGTCGGCGTGACGCCGGAAATGGTCGGCGTCTACCTCGGAGGCGGCGAAGGCCCGATCGACTTTGAGAACTTCGTCGCCGCCGCCGTTGCCGGCTGGAATTCTGACGAGCGCCGACTGGACACGGTCCGCTGGGCGAAGGTCGCGTACGAGCGGCTGGACGCGGTGCGCGAGTTCGCGCAGGACCCGAACTGCGCCGCCGGGCACATCGCCTGCCGCTTCGACGCCCGCGGCCCGAACTTCAACACCCTCACGGCGTGCGCGGCGAGCACGCAGGCGATCGGCGAGGCCGCCAGCCTGATCCGCCGCGGCGACGCCGACATCATGATCTCCGGCGGCGCGCACAGCATGATTCACCCGCTGGGCGTCACGGGCTTCAACCGGCTGACGGCGCTGTCGGAGCGCAACGACGACTGCCGCACGGCTTCGCGCCCGTTCGACCGCACGCGCGACGGGTTCGTCTTGGGAGAGGGCGCGGGGATCCTGATTCTCGAGGAACTCGAGAACGCCAAGCGCCGCGGAGCGAGAATGCTGGCCGAGATCGTCGGCTACGGCTCCACCGCGGACGCGTTCCGCGTCACCGACATGCATGAGCACGGGCGCGGGCCGGTCGAGTCCATGCGCCGGGCGCTGCACGCCGCGGACATGAAGCCGGAGCAGATTCACTACGTCTCCGCCCACGGCACGGGCACGGCGGAGAACGACAAGGTCGAAACGCTGGCGATCCGCAGCGTGTTCGGCGAGCTCGCCCGCAAAATTCCGATCAGCAGCGTCAAGAGCATGTTCGGACACCTGATCGCCGGCGCCGGCGCGGTGGAGCTGATCACCTGCGTGCTGGCGATTCGCGACGGCGTCGTGCCGCCCACGATCAACTACCAGCACCCGGACCCGAACTGCGACCTCGATTACGTGCCCAACCAACCGCGAAAGGCCGATGTACGAACCTGCCTGTCCAACAGCTTCGGCTTCGGCGGACAGAACGACACGCTGATCGTGACGGCCGTGTCGTGAGCGCCGGCGCGCGCCGGCCGATCCACCATGAGGAGAACACCGTGAACGCCCCCCGTAATTTCCGTCGCATCCTGGCGCCGCTTGCTGTTTTCGCGTCCCTGCTGGCGTGTGCCGCCTCGCTCGGCCAGACCGAGCCGGCCAAGCCGGCCGTCAAGCCCGAGGACCTGCCGAAGGCGGAAGAGATCCTGGAGCGCTTCATCCAGGTCACCGGCGGCAAGGCCGCGTACGAAAAGCTCAAGAACCGCGTGACCACCGGCACGATCGAGGTGCCGGCGGCGAACATCAAGGGCACGATGAAGGTGTATCACCAGGCGCCGGACCTGATGTTCGTCGAGCAGGAAATGGCGGGTATGGGCAAGTCGATGGAAGGCTACGACGGCAAGGACGCCTGGGAGTCCAGCGCGATGATGGGCGCGCGGCTCAAGGAGGGCACGGAACGGGCCATGGCCAAGCGCGCCGCGGTCTTCAACAGCGAGCTGAACTGGCGCAAGGTCTACAAGACCTGCGAGACCGTCGCGGTGGAGGACGTTGACGGGAAGCCGGCGTACAAGCTGGTCATGACGCCGGAAGAGGGCAACCCTGAGGCGCATTTCTACGACAAGGAAAGCGGGCTGCTGGTGAAGATTGAGCTAAAGGCCCCCTCGCCGATGGGCGAAATCCCGGTCGAGATTCGCACGTCCGACTACCGCGACGTGGACGGGATCAAGGTCGCGCACAAGCTGGTGCAGAGGGCCGCGATGCAGGAAGTGCTCATCACGATCGACAAGATCGAGAGCAACGTCGATCTGCCGGCCGACCGCTTCCAGATTCCGGCCGAGGTGCGCGAGATGCTGACCGACGGCCAGAAGCCCGCGAGCGCCCCGGCGAGCACGGCGCCGGCGAAGAAGCAACCATAGCGGGGTGCTGGACGCCATGCCGACGCCAGGTGCGTCGCGCGCCATACCGAGGTCCGGTGCCATGCCGGCGGCTTTGCGTCGGCATGTGTGACACGGTGCGTAGTGCGTACGCTGGGCTGAGTTTTCCAAGCCCCGCAACAGGCGCTAGCAGTCCCTTGAAAAAACTGTCTTCCCATCGGGGGACCGGCCTCCAGGCCGGTCTTGGCGGCCATTGGGTGTGCGCGCCCGCACTGATTCAACGGACAGCTAGGGCCGGCTCCTTGCCATGCGAGGGCTGGACTTCGAAGGCTCAGCCCAGCCTACTCGACTCGTCGCACTCGGAGGCCCAGCGCTACGCCCGGCGAAGCGCCTGCGCTCACAGCGCGGCGTGAATCCGCTCGGCCGTCCGCTGCGCGTCGAGCAGCGAGTTCTCCACCGCGGGAAGCGCCCAGTTGTCCTGGTTCACGAAATGAACGCGCCCGGCGATCGGCCGCGCCGCGGTCTCGCACACGCCGTCAGCGATCAGGTTCGGCCGGGCAACGGGCATCGCGTGCCCCCAGCGGGACATGCGGACTTGCCGCACGGCGGATTCCGGGACATCGAGCAGCGCCAGCATCGAACGCACCTGCGGCGCCAGCCGCGCCGAGTAGTGGTTCCACGCGTCGTCCAACAGCGAGAACCGGCCGGACGGAAACGGCAGCGGCCAGTACAACGTCAGCACGCTGCGCCCGCGGGCGGCGGCGTAATGTCCGCTGAGCATGTCCACCACCTGCGAGCGCTGTTCGAAGTCGCCCGGGGTCATCGGGAAGCACTCGTCGTGGACCAGGAAACAGTCATAGAAATCGCGCTCGATCCGCGCGTCGAGCAGTACGTTCGCCACCACGTACGCGGCGGTCTCAATCTGGTCCATGGCCGCGGCCTTGTCCGGGTCCAGGTTCTCCAGGTCGTGCAGTACGTGCTTGACCACGTGCTTGGAGCCGGCCATGACCACGTGTCGCGCCGCCAGTGTGCGAAGCGTGTTCGCGGAATCCAGCCAGGCGACCTGTACGCCGGGGCCGCTCAAACGCACATCGACGACGCGGCAACCGGCGCGCAGGTGATGCGGGCGGCAGGCGCTCGGCAGCGGCGCGTCGAGGCGCGCCAGCCGCTCCCACATCGCCCGCGCCAGCCAGCCGTTGCCGCCCGGGAACACCCAGCGGCCGTACTCCTCGGCCGCCACGAAGTTCCAGCCGCCGGCGGCCGAGACTTCGTCGAAGCCCGCCCCGAACGACGAGTAGAAATACGCTTGCACCGCCGCGGCCAGCAGCGGCGGCATCGGCATCCCCATGCGCTCCTCGACGTCCTCGCGAAACGTCCGGCGGTCCAGCTCGCGCACCCAGGCGGCGCCCTTCGGATCGTCCGGCAGCGGAATTTCCGGATAGCCCTTCTCCGCCATGTACGTGACGACTTCGGCGTAGCGCTCGAACGCCAGACGCTCGTCCGCGGGGCAACCGGCGCACTCCCAGAAGTCGTCGCGGACGTCGCCCCCGATTTCGATCGGGTCGGGTGGGAAGCTCACGCGCGCCGCACGGTGGACGCCCAGCTCTCGGTAGAACGATTCGAGGAACGTGCCGGCGTCCGGCACGATCACATACGCGCTGCCGAGCGAGAAGCGCGTGCCGCGCCACTGCTCGCCGAGCGCGTTTCCGCCGAAGCGGTCGCGGAGTTCGAACAGCACGGGGCGATGCTCACGCAACAGGTAGGCCGTCGCCAGCCCCGATATGCCGCCGCCGACAATTGCGACGTCCACCGATTCCTGCGGTTCCGGCAGCGTCCCGAGGTCGGGCACGGAATGGAACGGAATGGCGTCGTCGGCGAATCCGTCGGCGGTAAACCCTTCCATGAACGGCAGACCGTCCACCACAACCGACGCCGGCGCGTCCGGCAGCGGCCGGAACGGGTCCGTGTAGCGCTCCGCCAGTCCGCCGCTGGTGGGACACGGCGGCGATGACGTCGGCGGCGCCTTGGGCGGCGTAAACCAAGCCAATCCCCGGCGGGCAAACAGGCCGGCGCCGATCGCGGCCAGCCCCGATCGAAGAAATGAGCGCCTCGTAGGCATGAGCCCCCTCCAGCCATCGGTCCGATGCCGGAGAGTATACCCGCGGGGCCAGCTCAACCGGACGGGAGCGAAACAGCGCCGCGCCGCGCGACAGGTTTGCCGTCCGACGCCGGTCGATTCTAAAGAGAAATGGCGAAGCGGGGCGCCGTTTTCGGCGCCCCCGCCGCGAGTCGATGCAATCTCAAGACTTCTGCAAAGCTGACGCGGTCAGCGCCGGCCGCGACGAAGCGCGCTGGTCAGCGCTCCGCCCACGAGCAGAGCCGCCGCGCTCGGCTCCGGGACGGTGATGAACGCTGCGTCCGAGCCGAACTCGACGCGAACGTCGTTGCTCAGAACTTCCGAAAGGTCCGCGACCGGCTTGTCGAGCGTCAGCGTCGCGACGATCTCGTCCTGGATCGCGCCGAGTCCGCCAAGTGAAACGACAGCGGGGCTGGCGACCAAACCTCCCTGCGGGCCGTCCAGGCCGGCGGGGCCGTCCAGGTTCGCACCCGGGAGTTGCGTCATGCCCGCAGTCAACGCGCTGATCGCGTCGGTCAGCAGGCCGCTCTGGCCGCCGCCGTAGCCCCACTCGCCGCTCACGTCCGACATGGAGGCGTAGGCGCCGGAATCGAAGTTCGCGCTCGCGGAGAAATCACCAATTCGGACGCTGCCGCCGGTGATCTGCGGATCGGCGGCGTTGGCGCCGATCTGGCCGAAATCCCACGAGATGCTGGTGAGAAGCTGGTCGGAGCCGTCGAACCCGTCCGGGGCGTCGGTGGAGATGTTCTGAAGCCGGATTTCGAGCGTGGTCGGGTTGAGCAGCGTGAACTCCGCCTCGGCGGCCAGACCCGAAGGGTCCGAGAAAGTCACGACTTGCCCAGCAAAGAGCGGGGAAACTACGAGCGCAGCAGCGCTCGCCACGATTGCGAATCGGGTCATGGGTCCTCCTCCTAGAAACGGGTGCGCACGCTCGCGCACTCCTCCCCTCGTTGCTAGGCACGCTCGAACGCTGAAATCAAATCGACGCGAGAAAAAAAAGGAGATTTCGCCGACGTGCACGGAGCGGCGCCCCGGCCGGACTTGTGCACGGAGAATACGGGCGCCCCGCCCGTGGTTCAGAACCAGCGCATCGCTCGCGTCCCGCCGGCATCGTCGCCGCAGTGCCGTGCGGGGTTCGGATGCAAGCCCTCGAAGCCCCCAGCTTGATCGCTCGATCCCGTGATCCCTGGATTCCTCAATGCTTTCCTCCATCGCCGCGGCCCGCCGGTATACTCCCGCACGCGGGCCGACGCGTCAGACCACCCGACTCATGCAACGGAGGCGCCCATGTTCCGCGCATTCGCCACGCTCCTTGCCTGCGGCCTCGCAGCCGCCGCGTTCGCCGAAGAACCCCCCGCCGCCGCCCCAGACAAGGACAAGCCCATGACCGCAGCCCAGGCGGCCAGCGTCCTCGACTTCACGCTCAACGACATCGACGGCAAGCCCACGCCACTGTCGCGGTACAAGGGCGACGTGCTGCTGATCGTGAACGTCGCCAGCAAGTGCGGCCTGACGCCGCAGTACGAACAGCTCCAGAAGCTGCACGAGAAGTACGCCGCGAAGGGCCTGCGAATCGTGGCGTTTCCGGCGAACAACTTCGGCGGGCAGGAGCCGGGAAGCGACGCGGAGATCAAGACGTTCTGCGCGAAGACCTACGGCGTGCAGTTCGACGTGTTCAGCAAGGTGAGCGTCAAGGGCGACGACTGCTGCGAGTTGTACCGGTTCCTGACCAGCAGCGAGAAGAACGGCGATTTCGGCGGCGAGATCAAGTGGAATTTCACCAAGTTCCTGGTGGACCGCCGCGGCAAGGTCGTCGCGCGGTTTGAGCCGCGCACGAAGCCGGACGACGCGAAGGTGATCGAGGCAATCGAAAAGACGCTCGGCGAGCCGCAGTAGGTGCGTCGGCGGGCCGATGGAGAGTCCCATGTCGATGCGGCTGAGCTCGTTGCTCGCGCTCGCGACGCTCGCCGGGTTCGCTTCTCGCGCCGCGGGTCATGAGTTCTGGATCGAGCCATCGTCGTTTCAGCCCAAGAGTGGGAGTGACGTGCGCGTTTCCCTGAAGGTCGGGCAGCGCCTCGTGGGCGAATCCGTGCCGCGCAAGGCCGACCGAATCGCTCGTTTTTTCGCGGTCGGTCCCGCGGGTGAGGTGGAGGTCGGCGGCGACGACGGCGGCGAGCCGGCAGGGACGCTGCGGGTCGAACGGTCGGGGCTGATGATCCTCGGCTTTCGCAGCAACCGGGCCTCGATCGAGCTCCCGGCGGAGCAGTTCGAGACGTATCTGGAAGAGGAAGGGCTCGGTCACATTCGCGAGTTGCGGCGGCACAAACAACAAAGCGGCGCCCTGGTCCGCGAGGTGTACTCGCGCTGCGCGAAGTCGCTGATCGCGGTCGACGGAAACGCGGACGGCGACGCCGGTCGGCCGCTCGGGTTCACGCTGGAGATCATCCCGGAAGGGAATCCTTGCCGGCTTCGGCCCGGTGCGAAGCTCGGGGTACGCCTGCTCTTTCGCGGCAGGCCGCTCGCGGACGCGGCGGTCATCGCGATCTGCGCCGGTCACACGGCTGCGCCGCAGCGCGTTCGCACCGGCGCGGACGGGCGTGCGGAGTTCACGCTCGCGACACCGGGGCTGTGGATGATTCACAGCGTGCACATGATCGAAGCGCCGCCGGACGCGGGCGCGGACTGGGAGAGCTTCTGGGGCACGCTGACGTTTGAGTTGGCCGGCGCCGGCAAGCCGTAGCGGCCGAGCGCCGAGAAGGTCGGCACGTCACTCGCCTTTCTTTCGGACCGATCCGGCGCCGGCGATCGTCTTCGTGAGCTGCGGATCGCCGAGGTACTCAACGCTGCCCACACCGGCGATGTTCACGTCCAGCGTCTCGGCGACGTTCACCCGGGCGCTCGACGCGCCGGCCGCGGAGACGGTCCCGGTTCGCGCCGCCAGCCGGTCGAGCGCCGCCCTGCACGTTCCGGCGAGCGTCACATGCAGCACATCGGATTGCCCCGTCGCGGCGAGGCTCCAGGCGCCGGCGGCGTCCAAGTCAAGCCGCGGCGCGGCAACCCCTTCCAGCAGAACTTCTCCCGCGCCGGCGCAGTGGAAGCGCTCGATTGCGCGGGTCGTCACCTGAATCCGGACGGTCGTCTTCGGACTCAGCTTGCGCTCCGGCTTGATCACGAGGCAGCCGTTCTGAACCGCGGTCGTAATCAGCGGCAGCAGGTTGTCGTCGGCCGTGATCGCCAGCGGGCCGGGCTCGCCGATCGTGACCGTGATCGCCGCGGTTCCCTCAAGCTCGATCTTGCCGAACGCGCCGATCGCGCGCGACTCGGACTTCGCCACGCCGCTTCCGGGGACTCCCGGGTCGAGACCAGCAGCGATTTCCCCGCAGCCGCCGACCGTTGTCAGCAGAAGTAGCGCGATCGACGCCGCAAGTTTCTGCATGTTCGACTCCTACTCTGCGCCATGCGCCGGACCGGCAATGGCCTGGACGTGCGAGGCCGTCAACTCGAGTTCGCGAGTCGCATGCCGATATTGCGGCGATACCGTCGGGTCGGCGCAGTCCGATTCGTCGCTTGGCGTCCGATTTCGGTCGCAAATTGGGCACGGTCGCCTCTCGACCGTGCGCTCGAAGCTGGCACCGAAAATTTCGCGTATCGTACCGGGCACGGCGATGATGACGTCGTGCGCCGGGTTCCCGCTTTCGCGGGAATGACCGTTGGGATGACGACTCGCGCGGCGAACAGGTCGCGGTCGAGGTCGGAAACCGCTCCCCCGCACTCGTCGGGTTCGGAGGCCCGCCGATACGGCGCGCTTGGAGGCCTGGCGATACAGCGTCCGTTACACCTGTTCCGACAGCGTTCATCCCGCCAGCGCCTAGCTCGGACGGGCCGCGAGGTCTCCGGAGCTGCGCTTGCTCCGCGCTTTGCGAGCGTTCTCGCGACCGGCACCGCTCGTGCGCGGCGACCGCGGCTTGGTCGAGCGTTTCGTTTCTCGTTCTCCCACAGGAGGTCGCCCCGGGACCGTGATCCGAAGTCCCTCCTCGACGGTCTCGACGGCAACGAAGCGGAGCTGCTCGCGGACCTCGGCGGGCACTTCCTCCAGGTCGCGGCGATTGCGGGCCGGCAGCACAACCGTCTTCAAACCGGCACGGTGCGCGGCGAGGACCTTCTCCTTCACGCCGCCGATCGGCAGCACCAGGCCGCGTAGCGTGATCTCGCCGGTCATCCCGACGCTGGGATCAGCGGCGGTCTCCGTGAAGAGCGAGTAGAGGGCGGTGAGCATGGCCAATCCGGCGGACGGACCGTCCTTCGGCGTGGCGCCGGCCGGCACATGAATGTGTACATCGGAGCGGGAGAGCTTGTCGACGTTCACCTTCCAGCTCCGGGCGCGCGAACGCAGCAGAGACATGGCGGCCTGCGCCGACTCCCGCATGACGTCGCCGATCTGCCCGGTGAGCTGGAAGCCGCCGCGGCCGGGCATGACGGTGGCCTCGACGAAGATGATCTCGCCGCCGACGGGCGTGTAGGCCAGGCCGGTCGCGACGCCCGGGACGGTGGTGCGTTGGGCGGTCTCCGGCTCGAAGCGCGGCGGACCGAGCGGATCATCGAGCGCGGCGGCGGTCACGCACGCGGGGGGCTTTTCGCCGCGGGCCACGCGCGCGGCCAGTCCGCGGCACACGGCACTGATGCAGCGCTCCAGATTTCGGACGCCGGCCTCGCGCGTGTGGCGCTCGATGATGAACCGCAGGGCGTCCTCGTCGAACGCGATCCCGCTTCCGGCCAGCCCGTTCCGTTCGAGCTGCCTGGGGACGAGGTAACGGAGTGCGATCTGGAGTTTCTCGCCGGTGGTGTAGCCGGGGAGGTCGATGAACTCCATGCGGTCGCGCAGCGCCGGCTCGACGTAATCCGGGTAGTTCACCGTGCCGATGAACAGCACCTGCGACAGGTCGAAGGGCGTGCCCAGGTAGTGGTCGGTGAAGCTGTGGTTCTGCTCGGGGTCGAGCACCTCGAGCAACGCTGCGGAGGGGTCGCCGCGCTGGTCGCGGCCCACCTTGTCCAGCTCGTCGAGCATCAGCACCGGGTTGCGCGAGCCGCACTTGCGCAGCTCCTGGACGACGCGGCCGGGGATCGCGCCGATGTACGTGCGGCGGTGGCCGCGGATGTCGGCTTCGTCGCGGATGCCGCCGAGGGCGATGCGGATGAAGTTCCGGCCGAGGGCCCTGGCGATGCTCTGGCCCAGAGAAGTCTTGCCGACGCCTGGCGGCCCGGCGAAGCACAGGATCGGGCCTTTGCCGCGCGGGTTGAGCTTGCGCACGGCGAGGTATTCGAGAATGCGCCGCTTGACTTTGGCGAGGCCGTAGTGGTCGGCTTCGAGGATTCCCTCCGCGCGAATCAGGTCGAGGTTGTCCACGGTCTGCCGCGTCCAGGGCATCTCGATCAGCCACTCGAGGTAGTCGCGGATGACCCCGTTCTCGGGTGACGCCTGCGGGAGGCGCTCCAGTCGCGCCAGCTCGCGGTCCGCCTCCTTGCGGACGGTCTCGGGCATGCCGGCGCGCTCGATGCGCTCGCGAAGCTCCTGGGCCTGGTGCGCGGGGGTGTCGTCCTCGCCCAGCTCGCGGCGGATCGCTTTGAGTTGCTCGCTGAGGAAGTACTGCCGCTGAGACTTGTCGATCTCCTTGCGCACGTCCGACTGGATCTTGCGGGCGAGCTGGAGAATCTCGAGCTGGTTCTGGAGCGTCGCATTGACCTTCCTGAGCCGGTCGGCGACGTCGAACGTCTCCAGCAGCTCCTGGCGCTGCACCAGCCCGAGCGAGAGGTTGGCGGCGAGGAAGTCGGCCAGCACGCCGGGCTTCTCCAGGCTGCGGACCAGCTCGAGCGCCTCCTCGGGCACGTTGGGGCTGAGCTCGATGACCTGCTCAGCGGCCTGCCGGGCGTTGAACGCCAGCGCCTCGACCTCGACCGAGGTGTCGGATTGGTCCTCATGCGCGTGGACGATCGCCTGCCAATACGGCTCCGTGGCCACGATCGACTCGATCCCGGCGCGGACGATCCCATGCACCATGAGCGTGTTGGTGCCGTCTGGCATGCGCAGCAGCTTCAGCACCGACGCAACCGTGCCGACGCGATAAATGTCGTCGATGCCGGGGTCTTCGACGTCCTCCTGTCGCTGCGTGAAGATCGCCAGCAGCTTGTTGCCCGCCAGCACCGAGTCGATCAGCCGCTTGGACTTCTCGCGGCCGATTGTCAGCGGCACCACGGTGCCCGGGAACACGACCATCCCGCGCACCGGGAGGATCGGCATTTCGCGCGGGAGGTCCGCCAGCCCGAGCGCCGCAGCCGCACCGACGACGGCTGCCGGCGGCGCGGCATCCGGCCCGGCCTCGCCTTCGCGTTCGTCGTCGGTCACGTCGGGTTCTTTTTCGGGAGCGTGATCCATAGGAACCCTTCAGAGTAGGTGGCGTCGATGCGCTCGTCCTCAACCGGCTCGGGCAGGTCAATCTCGCGGTGGAACGGGCCCTCGTCGATCTCCAGCACGTGAACGCTCAACGGGACGGCGACGCCGGCGGGCCTCGGCTGGCCGCGCGCACCGCGGACGAGCACGCGGCAACGGTCGGCGCACTCTACGTCGATCTCGTCCTGCTTCACTCCGGCCAGCTCGACGCAGATGTAGTAGTGCTCGCGCGTCTCGTAGACGTTGGTGGCGGGCTGCCAGGCGCCTGAGCGGCGGAAGGGGACGAAGCTGCGCTTGAGCATTTCGTCCATGATGTCGTTGATCTTCTGCGACCACTCGTCGGGGTCGTCGCCGCGACCGAAATTCTGAAAGGCCATCGTCACTCCCCTGTCACGACGCAGTCCGCTCCGCACAGCGCTCCCTCCGGAGTGTACCTCGAACCAACAGGCCCGGCGATGAGAACACGTTGGACGACCGGCCCGGAGCGAGTAGTATCCCCCCTGGTCGTTTGCGCAAGTCGCGGGTCCCCGAAGGAGTGCCCGATGCAACGGATTGCACGCGGCTGCTTCCTTGCAGCACTGCTGCTCGCCGGTTGCGAGTCCCCCCAACGAAACATTCAGCGCCCGCCGCCGGAGCCGCCGCTGGCCACGCGGCAGCCCGTGCGCACACTGCCGCCGCTGCCCCCGCCGCCGGCGCCGCTGCCGCCGCGCGTCACCCCCGCGCCGAAGCCGGCGCCGCCGGCCGGCGTAACGCTCAACACCGCCGAGCTGGTCCCGGCGCGCGGCATTCAGCCTGGACGCTGGAAGGTCATCGTGGTTCACCACTCGGCGAATCCCAAGGATACGCCGTCCGGCATGGACAATTACCATCGCAACGTGCGCGGCTGGTCGGGCGGGCTGGGCTATCACTTCGTGATTGGAAACGGCGTGGGCTACCCGGACGGCAAGGTATTCGTCGGCCAGCGCTGGAAGCTCCAGGATACCGGCGCGCACTGCAAGGCCGGCGCGGGAAAGTACTTCGGGACGTATCGTCCGAACAACTTCTTCAATTCCAACGGCATCGGGATATGTCTGATCGGGAACTTTGAGAACGGCCCCCCCACGCCCCGACAGCTTGCGACACTGCAACAGCTCGTCCAGTTCCTGTGCGGAAAGACCCGCATCAATCCGGCGTATGTCTACGGTCACGGCGAGGTCACGAACAAGACCGCCTGCCCCGGACGCACCCTGCGCTCGCAGCTCGTGAACGTGCGGCGGTCGGTCGCCCAGGCGCTGGCGGTTTCGATGGACGTGGACCCCGAGCTGTGGCTGGCGCTAGGGGCCTACCTCGACGGAACCCCGTGCCCGTACGACGATGCGGACGGCGGCCTTTTCGACGCGGACGGCTTCGCGGAACTGTGCGACGTCGACCACGCGCTGGCCGTTGACTGCCTCGAGTACGTCGCCGATGCGGATTCCGGCGCGGCTCGCGGGACTGTTCTCGACCACATCCAGAACGACTACGCCGTCGCGGCCGGCGACTTCCAGCCGCGACCCGGTTTCTGGCGTGAGATCGGCCAGGCGCAGACCGCGCCATAACACGGCGCCGCCGCGCATCCACGCCACGCGGCTCACGTCACGGCGCTCCACCGAGAGTTCGATCTGCACGGTCTGCCGCCCGCGGCGCAGTTCGACGTTCGCCTTCTCCCCGGCGCTGGCCTCGCCTACGAGGTCAACCAGGTGCGATGCGTCCTCGATCCGCTGTCCCGCGAACGACGCCACCAGATCGCCGATACGCACGCTCGCTCGCTCCGCCGGGCCTCCGCTCTCGACCTGCTCGACCACGGCGCCGCCCGAGCTGACGCCCGCGGCCCGGCGCTCGTCCGGCGTGGGGTCGCGGACGGAGAGGCCGACGTAGCCGTATTCCACCGGCAGGCCCTCGCGCAGGCGCTCGATGATGCGGCGCTTCGTTGCACTGAGCGGAATCGCGAACCCGACGCCGTCGTCGAGCGCCGCGCGCATGTGCATCGCCGCGACGACGCCGATCAACTCGCCGGCGATGTTGAACAGCGGCCCGCCGGAGTTGCCGGGGTTGATGACGGCCGTGGTTTGAATCATGTCGCCGTAAAGACGGTCGTCGACGGCTCCCAGGCCCGGCAACCGGCGGCCGAGGTTGGCGATGACGCCGATCGACACGCACGCACTGCCGTCCGCGCCGAGACCGTACGGATTGCCCATCGCGATCGTCCACTGTCCGCGGGCCAGCTTCCGCGTGTCGCCGAATGCCGCCGGCCGGAGGCCGCGCCGCGGAACTTCGAGCACGGCGAGGTCGCTGCGCGGGTCCGCGCTGCGCACCGTGGCGCGCGAGCGGGACCCGTCGCTGAAGTTCACCTCGATGGACTGCGCGGACTGCACGACGTGCTCGTTGGTCAGGATCAGTCCATCCGCGTCGATGATCGTTCCCGCGCCGTTGACGACTACGACCTGCTCCTGCGTCGCGGGCTGCGCGCCGACGGGTTCCGCGGCGGGCGTCCGGTAGCGGCGCTCGACGCGGATGCCGACCACGGACGGCGACACCGCCGCGACCACCCGCTCCACGGCGGCCTGCACGCGGCTCAGTTCCGGCACCGAATCGGCCGCGACGGGCGGCTCGCCGCGCGCGCGATCGGCCCCGCACGCGAGGAGCGGCGCCACCACGGTGAGAATTCGCCGCCAGCGAAAACGCGGCGCTACGCACGCCGAAGCCGAGTTCGGGAGCGCCACAAATGCGACGTTCGTGCAGGGTACGCGTTGATGCATATTGGCTTCTCGGCCAATCCGCTTCGGCGGATGACTGGAAACGCCCGCACATCGGCGCGGCGGACGCGAGCGATAATCTCGGCAACGGCGCACGATCCGGCGACGCGCGGACGGACGCGCGCAGAAGTCAGTCCGCATTCGCCTCGCCGGGGCCGTCGTCTGCGGCTCGGCGTCGCGGCGCGAAAACCTCCGCGAAGAAATCACGCATCGCCCGCTCGAACTGCGAACGAGGCGCGATCCGGTCGGCGCCCGCGGCCTGCGCGGCGCGCTTCAGTTCCGTCTGCACGTGCGGAAAAAACGCCAACACAGGCTTCGCGGGCGTCGACGACTTGAGCAGCGCGATCAGCGCGGCGGGGTCGTCCCACTCCAGTGTCATCTCGACGATCACGCCGGAGCACTGCCGCGCCGCGTCGAGCAGCTCGTCGCGCGAGCGCGCCGCCCGAACGGCGACGCCGAGCGCCTGTCCCGCCGCGCAGAGCCGGGACGCGAACATCAGTTCGGGCACGGCGGCGACCAGACAGGGACACGGTGACGGTTGTTCCACGTTCTGACGGGTCTCCGACGCGCGCCGCCGCGCCGCGGACAGAGTTGCCTCCGCAGCGGCCGGGTTGCGGATATAGTAGCGGATTACGTCCGCGCGCCGCACGTGCGCACAAACCCCCTCCCCTCCGCGTGCGCGCAGCGCCCGTCAGGAGACAGGCACCCATGAACGACCGCGATTACGCGACCTACGCCGCCAAGGAAACCTGGCGCATCTTCCGCATCATGGCAGAGTTCGTCGAAGGGTTCGAGGTCATGTCGCAGATCGGCCCGGCAGTCTCCATGTTCGGGTCGTCCCGGACCTCGCGCGAAGACCGATACTACCAGCTCGCCACGGAAACCGCGTACAAGCTCTCGAAACGCGGATTCGCGATCATCACCGGCGGCGGTCCCGGGATCATGGAAGCGGCCAACAAGGGCGCCGCGTCCGCCGGCGGCAAGAGCATCGGACTGAACATCTCGCTGCCGATGGAGCAGGCGCCGAACGAATACCAGAACATCTCGATGGACTTTCACTATTTCTTCGCGCGCAAGGTGATGTTCGTGAAGTACGCCAGCGCGTTCGTGTGCTTCCCCGGCGGATTCGGCACGATGGACGAGTTTTTCGAGGCCATGACGCTCATCCAGACGCGAAAAAGCCCGCCGATGAAAGTGGTCCTCATCGGCAGCCGGTTCTGGAACGCGCTGGCCGCCTGGCTCCGCGAGCAGATGCTCGAAGCACACGACTGCATCTCGCCCGAAGATTTGCAACTGTTCACGATCACCGACGAGCCGGACGCCGCGGTGGAAATGATCGCCGAACACTACGAGCGCCAGCAGCGGGGGGCCAAGGAAGCGGCGCGAGTCGAGCCCGGCTGGACACCCGACCAGCAGCTCACGGGCGAAGGAACGGTGTTCGGCGTGCTGCCGCGGCGGCGGCCGGACGGCACGACCGAGTAAAATCAACTCGCAGAAAGAAACGGGACGCCGTCACCCCGATTGTGCGACGGCGTCCCGTGGTGTTACATGCTCCGGCGTCGAATGCGGCCTACGGACACGTCGTCCCGTACGCCGTCAGCAATGCCGACAGGTCCGCCAGGTCCACCTGGCCGTCCCCGGTGATGTCGCCCTCGGCCGCCGTTCCCGGCCCGCCGAAGTTCGTCAGCAGGATCGACAGGTCCGGCAGGCCCACCACGCCGTCGCCGTCCAGGTCCTCCGGACATGGCTCCGGCGCGTTCACCGTCAAGGTCGCCGCCGCGCTCACCACGTCGCAGAGCGTGCCCGAGATCACGCAGTCGTAATCCCCGGCGTCACCCTGCACCACGCCCGTGATCAACAGCGACGACGTGCCCGAACCGCTGATCGACCCGCCGTCCGACAAGTCATTGCCGTCCTTGCGCCAGCGGTACGTGTACGAACCCGGATTCTGAACCGTGACCGTGAACGATGCGTTGTCGCCCTCGTCCACCGTCAAATCCTGCGGCTGACCCAGGATCACCGCCGGGCTTTCCACGCTCACCGAGCCGTTGTTGCTGGTTACGCCGCACAGCCCGGCGCTGGTGATGACGCAGTTGTAATCGCTGCCCGCGTCACTCGGCAGCGCGCCGGTGATCGTCAGCGCGGCGGTGGTGGCCCCGCTGATCCGGCCGCCGTCGTTCAGGTTCGTGGTCCCGCGACGCCACTGGTAGCTCAACGAGCCGCCCGTCGCGCCCACCGAGAGCATGATCGTCCCGCCCTCGCAGACCGACGAACTCCCCGGCTGCTGCGTAATGCTGGGGTAGGCGTTGATCGTCACCGTCGCGTTGTTGCTGGTCACCGGACACGACCCGCCCGACGTCACCACGCAGTTGTAGTCCGTGCCCGAATCGCCCGGCACGGCGTTGCTGATCGTCAGCGTCGGCGTCGTGACTCCGGAGAAGTGCCCGTCGTTGGACAGGTTCGTCGTCCCCCGACGCCACTGGTAGCCCAGCGAAGTGCCCGTGGCGCTGACCGACAGCGCCACCGTGTCCCCGCTGCACGCCGTCTGGTTCGCCGGCTGCTGCGTGATCTGGGCCTGCGTGCACTGGGCGACCACCGTCAACGTCGCGCTGTTGCTGAGCGTCTCGCAGCCCGCCGCCGACGTCGCCAAGCAGTCATACGTGCCGGCGTCGCTGAGCTGAACCGGATCGATCAGCAGACCCTGCGTGGTCGCGCCGCTGATCCGCCCGTCGTTCGTCAACGGAACGCCGTTGCGACGCCACTGGAACGTGTAGTCCTGCCAGCCCGTTACCAGCACGTTGAAGGCGGCGGTCCCGCCCTCGGGCGCGTTGGCGTCGAAGGGCTGGTTCAGGAACTCCGCATCACCGGAAATGGTCACCGCCGTGTCGGTGCTGATGGCGGGGCAGCCGTTGAGGGAAACGACGCAGTTGTAGTTGGTGGCCGAGTCGGACTCGAGCGCCCCGGTGATGGTGAGCGTCGCGCTGGTCGCGCCCGAAATCCGTCCGCCGTTGACCAGGTTGGTCGAGCCGATGCGCCACTGGTACGTCAGGCTGCCGCCGCTGGCGCTGATCGACAGCACGATCGTGTCGCCGACGCAGCCGTCGAACGGCTGCGGCTGGGTGTTTATCGACGGTGCGGCGCACGGCGGGTAGTCCCAGCCGATGGCGTCGAACATGTTCAGGTCGGCCGACAAGAAGTAGTTCGGGTACCAGGTCTCGCCGCCGGCGATGGCCGGGTCCATCAGGCCGATGTGCGGGCTGGACTGCTCGCGGAAGTGGCTGCCCTGGTAGGGGCTGCCGTCGGACATGCGATACTCGTTGCTGATGATGTC
>JABRWC010000116.1:0-60895 GCA_039961675.1 Phycisphaerae bacterium | reverse complement strand
GCGCTGTACAGCGCCAACGCCTGCGGGCCGAACGCGGCCAGCTTGGCTACCGCCTGTTCGGGCGACTCCGCGAGCAGGTGGGCGATCTCGACGCGCTCGTCGTACTTAAGCTGCTCCGGCCCCAGGTCCACACCGGCGAGGACCCTGTGCGTGGGGAGGATCAGCAGGCCGGGGTCCTCCATCGCGCAGCACACGCACAACACGAAGTTCGCGGGATGGTCCGGCGACAACGGCCCGTGCTGCGACGCAAGCCAGTCGCGGTACAGCATCGCCGTTCCGTAGCGATGGTGGCCGTCGGCGATGAAGATCGGCTTGTCCGCCATCAGGGCGCGCACGGCGTCGATCGCGGCGGAATCGGTCACGGCCCAGACCTTGTTGTACGTGTCCTGGAGCCGGCCTTCGATCAGCGGTTCCGGCGCGAGCGCCGCTTCGAGGCGCTTCGCGACCACGTTGTCGCCGTCCGGGTACAGGCCGAAGATGGGGCTCATGTTGGCGCGCGTGGCCTTGGTCAACGCCAGGCGATCCTCCTTCGGCCCGCCAAAGGTTTGCTCGTGGGGGAATACGCTGCCCTGCCCGAACGGCTCCAGGCGCAGGCGAGCGAAGAACATCTTGCGCGTGTAGCTGCGCGCCTGGTGCTCGAAGTGCTGGTGATAGACGTAGATCGCCGGCTGCTTGTCCTGCACCAGCGTGCCGTCGGCGAGCCACGCCTGCATCTCGCGTGCGGCGGCTTCGTAGATTTCGGCTGGTCCGGCAGCCTTGGGTGGCATGTGCGGCAGGTCGACCGCGACGAAGTTCCGCGCGTCCTGCGCCAGGAACGCACGCTTTTCCGCTTCATCGAGCACGTCGTACGGCGGCGCCAACCGGGCGGAGATGTCTCGCGACGGGCGACTCGAATATCGGATGGCCGGGAATGAACGGATTTCGCTCATGCTCTGGTGCTCCTCCAAGCCGTGCTGTGTCGGGCGGCCGAGCCTGCGCCGCCGCCGCCAGCGTTCCGCCTCCGCGGGATCGTCGCCGGTTCATCGACCGATCGCCTGCCCCCGCGGGCGCCTACGCGAATGGATCAGCTTGCGGCGCGAGCCCACGCGCGCTCGTTTGTGGTGTAACACGCGGTCCGACGGGTGTCCAGGCGCACCGGCGATCGCGACTTCCGCGCTCGGGCGCTTCGGGGGCGCGAAGGTTTCATTCCACAAGCCGACCCGGCCGTTAAACTGATTTTGGAGCTGCCGCGATGGACACCGCGTCCTGGATTCTGTTCGAGTCGCGCACGGCCCTGGCCGTGCCTCTGGCGCTGCTGACATTCGCGCTGCTGGTGCATTGGCGGCGCGGCGGCAGCCCGCGACCGCTGCTGGCCGGGCTGGCGGCCGCTGCGGTCTTGTTCGTCGTGCAGGCCCTGGTTGTGACGCGTCGCGAACACGCCGGGCGCGTGCTGCGCGAGATTGAAGCCGGCTTGCTGGCTTCGAACGTGCAGCCGCTGGAGCGTGCCCTGGCGCCGGGTTTCACCGCTGACGAGATGGACGCCCGCGCGTTCGTCGAGTTCGTCCGGCGCACCCTCCAGCGCGTTCAGATCACGCGACTGATCCAGCTCGCGCTGAACGTGACGGACGCGCACGGCGACGAGTTCGAAGTCGTTACGCGCTACCTGTCCGACCAGCGCGGCGGCAATCTCCCCGGGATGCTGGATTCCACCTGGCGGCTGCGATTCCGTTGGTCGGGAGACGCCTACCAGCTCGATTCTGTCGAGCCGGTCGCGTTGCAGGGGGTCGATGTGCGCGGGTGGCGCGATCTCGGCGCGTGAAAGGCGCGCCTACTCGATGGTGATCCCCGCGGCCTTCGCGATCGCGAAAACCTCGTCGAGAAACAGCACCGCGCCCGGCTCGTCCGACCGTCTTCGCTCCTTCGCAACTCCGTCATTGCCGACGCTGTAGAAGACGTCGCGATCGGTCCAGCGCGTCTCTGTGCCGTCGTTCGTGACGATATGCGCCTCGGCGCCGCCGACGAAGAACACCAGGTCCTCGTCGACGCCGGCCAGAACGACAAGCTGGCTGCCTTCCACGCCCGCGATCACCCGGCTGGTCCGCGTGAACGGCCAGCGGCCGGCGAAGAAGCCCCAACCGTTGTTGAGCACGAAGCTGCCGTCGGCAGACACCTCGCCGTCGGCGAACGGGCCGGCGACCACCTGGTAGGTCTGGGGGACGCCTTCGTCCACCCAGGCGATTTCCACGGCGACCGGCAGCGCTGCCGCGACGAGTTCCCCCGCGGTCGGATCAACGCCCGGATCGCGCAGCGCCGTCGAGTCGAACAGCCCGAAGTCCACGACTTCGGCGTCGATCGGAACCAGTCCTGGGGCCGGGCAACCAGCGCCGGACAGCGTCGCTGCGAAGAGCAGTCCTGTCACGATCGGGCCACGAATCCCAGGCGACATCGCGAGCACTCCTCACACCGGTTCGCACGCCCACGTGCAACCCAGCCGCGCCGCGGCCTCGCACGCGAGGACGCCGGCCGCCCAAGGCACGAGCGGGTCGCAAAGGTATGCAACGGCCGTGTACGCGAGAACGCTGCCAATGAACGCCAGCACGGCGAATGCTCCCAGCGCCAGGCATCGCCCCGCCGGCCGGCCCAACCAGCGTAGCCCGATCAACAGCCCAGTCAACGCGCCGGCCAGCGTAAGCGGAAGCACGTGCGACTCCGCCGGCGTGCGGATGGCGGCGTGGCTCAGCAGCGCATCGAGGGCCGCTGCGAGGCCGTAGCAGCCGGCCACGGTGCGCCCGTCCGGATGCGCGTGCCGGTCCCGGCCGGCGCGCACGTCGGCGACGAGTGCCACTGTGCCGGAAAGCCACGCGCGAAGTTGCTCCGGCCGCGCGGTCAGCGCGTCGCTGTACGTGATTGTCGAGCGTTCCAGGACGCTGTCTCCGGGGACTGGAAATGCGAAATAGCCCAGCACGTCGCCGGCCTTCAAGTCGCCCTCGGGGCGATCCCGCGGCTCGGCCTCGATCGCCGTGAGCTCGAAGCGTTCGTTCGTAAGCCAGCGCCGAGCACGTGGATCGCCGGGGTCCCGCTCCCAGAAATGCAGCGCCAACGCCTTGTCCTGCGCGTCGAGCTCGATCTCGTATTCCGCCTCGGGTTCGTAGTACGCGGCGGCTGCGGCCAGCACCAGCGACGGTCGCCGGTCGGCGCCGCGCTGAAAGACCAGCTCGACCGCCCACTCGCCGGCGGCGTCGAAATCCGCGGTCATCGCGCCGCAGCGCGCCACGGCCGGCAAAGCCGGGCTGATCTCCGGCCGGCCGCGCTCGTCGACGGACCAGTCCTTCACCCCCACGGCCACGCCGATCCCGCGCCGCCGGAGAGCCTCGATGCCGCGCGCCAGGTCGGCGTCGAACTCGCCGGCGGCGCGGAAGTGGACATCCCAGGCGAGGGCGCGGACGCCGCTGTCCGCCAGTTTTTCCATCAGCCGGCCGTGGAGGCGGCGCAGGCTTTGCAGGTTTCCCGCGGACACGCCCGCGAGGTTTTCCGCCCGAGCCAGCGCGTCGATGTCGGTGCTGTCCGCGAGCGTGATGACTCGCACCCGCTGAAACTCCCGCGCCGGAGAAAGCGCCTGGCTCGCCGCTACGATCGCGTGCTCGATGCGGTGATTGGTCCATGTCCACTCGTACACGGGCGGGACGATCGCCAACTGCGCCAGGCCCGCCGCCGCCACGACGATCAGCGCCCGCCCGGCGAGCGTGTGGCGGCGCAGCCAGGCGCGACCCCGCGTGCGCAGCACGTACCACGCGCTGTCGCGCCGGGCGCGGATCGGCTCACGCGCCAGGTACAGGCGCAGGTCCGTAGCCAGTTCGTCCGCCGACGGGTACCGCCGTTCGCGCGACTTCTGGAGGCACTTGGCGACGATCGTCTCGAGATCGGGATCGATGCGCGGGTCGATCTGTCGCAGCGGGCGCGGTTCCTGCCGCGCGATGCGCTCGAACACCTGTCGCACGCCGCCGATTACGTCGTACGGAAACAGCCCCGTGAGCAACTGGTAGAGGATCACGCCCAGGGCGTAGACGTCGGTGCGAAAATCGATTGCCTCCGGCGAGCCTTCCACTTGCTCAGGCGCCGCCCACGGCAGCGAGCCGACGAATTCTCCTGTCACCGTCATCGCCCCGGCGGCGCCACCCTCCGGTGCGTGCTCGGACGCCCGGCCCGCGACCTTGGCCAGCCCGAAATCGAGCACGTGCGGCGTGCCGTTCTCGTCCACGCGGACATTGCTGGGTTTGAGGTCGCGATGCACGATCCCGCGCAGATGCGCGGCGTGGACGGCGTCGCACACTTTGCTCACGAGCAGGGCGATCTGTTGCTGCCGGCGCCGCGCGCCGCCGGACCGCGTGCCGCGCGCGTCTGCGGGCACCTCCTCCGCGGTGTCGGCGCCGACGGACGACGGCGCCGCCGGTCCCCAGCGCGAACGAACGAATTGATCCAGCGGCAGTCCGCTGACGTAGTCCATGACGAGGTAATGGCAGCCGGCCGCGACGCCGCTGTCGTGAATCGCGACGATGTTCGGATGCCGGAGCTGCCCGAGCACGCGCACCTCGCGCTCGAAGCGCGCCCGGTCCGCCGTGCCGGCGAACGGTCCCTCGCGCATGACTTTGATCGCCACGCGGCTGCCGGTGGAGTTCTGGATCGCCTGGTAGACGACGCCCTGCCCGCCGCGGTGAATCTCGCGCAGCACCTGGTACCCGAGGAGCGCCGCCGCGATCGTCTCCAATGCGCCGGCTTCAAACTTGTGATCGCGGGACGGCGCCGGCGCAGGCTCGGGCTGCCGCGTGAACGCGGTGGCGTCCACCGGCCCGGCAATGGCGTCGCCTGGACCGCCGCCGCCGCTGGGTCGCGTCGCGTCGGCTTCGGGGTGAGCAGGCTCGTTCGGCGCCACGGCGGGTGGCTCCTTTGCGCGCGGCGAAGGACGAAACCGGCACAGTCGGCCGACCTCGTTTGTTCTGGCGCCGCTGAACGGTCGTGCTGCGATGAGTCGCGAACGAGCGTGGAGTATCCCCGGCGTCGCCGCACCCGGCAATCTCTCCCGGACACGCTCGCCCGAATGCCGGGGTTTTTCGCCGCGGCGAGGGAGCGGGGAGCGGGGACAGGGGAGCGTCGGCGTCACGCCCGGAACTCGGCCCCGCGCCGCCGTGCGGGTCTCGGCAGGACGACCGCTGGCCCTCGCGGTTCGGCTGCAATACCGGTGGGACGCCGGCGCTTCCCGCACGGTCGCGGCGAGGCGATGTGGGGATCGCCCAACGACAAACGGCCCCGCACCGCGACGGTGAGGGGCCGCTCGTTGTACGCATCATGACGCCGTGCTCAGCGTTTCCCGTTGCGCGGCGGCCGCGCTGGCTGACACGTTACGGGAACGGAATCTTCGGCGCCGCCACCGGGTCGGGAAGGCGCCAACGGCAGATGGTCTGGTCGTAGCTCGCGTGCGGCGCGTCCATGAGCGCGAAGTCCATGATCTGCTCTTCGGGCGTCGTCTGTGGACAGAAGTAAGCCCAGTCGCCGGGCCCGAGGTCGGGCGCCTCGAAGCGCTCCGCACAGCTCGACGCGCCGCGGCCCGCGTAGTACAGCTCGACCGGATCGAGCAGGTTCACCACGCCGTCGCCGTTGATGTCGGCGTGGCGGCCGCCGACCATCACCTGCGCGTCGGCGATGTCGTTGAATCGGGTGTACGGCGGCACCCCGTTGCCAAACGTCCAGCCGTGCGAAAACGCGCCGGAACTGTTCCCGTCCAGCTCGATCAGGCAGGCTTCCTGGACGGAGCTGAGCGACTGCGTGTTCGTGCCGGCGACGATCACGCGCGCCGGGGACGAGGCGTACGACCCGCGGCGGACCGTAAGCGCCGTCGGCGCGGGCGTCATGTACGTGTCGAAGACGTGGTCCCAGTTTGCGGCGCCCCCGCCCGCCGGCAGGTCGATGACGCGCGGCCGGGCGGTGTCCGAGAAGTTAGCGCCGATCGCGGCGCCTGCGCAGACCATCGTGTAGAAGGGGCTGCTCGGGCGCTGGTCGAAGTAGATGGACGCGAACGATGTGTTCTCAAAGTCAGGATGCGGATAGAGGTACCCGCACTCGCCCAGCGGATAGCCGCCGTTCAGGTCGATTTCGAGCACCATCGCCTGCGAGTCGAACAGGTCGGTGGCCGAGCCGGCCACCCACAGGTCCGTCCCGCTGGACTGCGGCTCCTGCCGCACGTCCGCGAAGCGAATCTGGCCGAACGGCGCGTTCGGCACCCCGTAGCGCCGCTGCCAGATCAGCGCGCCGTTGGCGGACAGGCGCGTGAGCCGTCCGTATCCCGGCGCCAGGTCTCCGTTGGGGGCCGGCCATTCGTTGTGTGCCACGATGATCGTCCCGTCCCGCAGCTCGCGCGCCGTGACGGACGGCGTATTGCTAAGGCTGCCGCGCAGCAGCTTGCTCCAGTAGATCGTGGACAGGTTGCGGCTCATCCGGCACACGAACACGTTCATCAGGCCGTTGCTTGAAAGCGTGTCCTCCAGCTCGCCCGCCACCAGCAGGTCGCCGTTGGCCATCGTGTCCACGCTGTAGCCGACGATGTCCGTCGAACCGACGGGGACCAGCAGGGCCTCACCGCCGGAGAGTGGAATGTGGTTCGTCCCGTACCGGAGAACGTGCAGTCCGCGGCCGCCGGACATCAGCGTGCGCATCCCCACGCTGACGTACTCGGTCGGGCTCACGGCGAGCGTTCCGTGCTGATCGATCGAATAGTGCTCGGTCGTCCCCCCGAAGCCGTCGCCGACGGTTCGCTCCACCGGGATTTGCGTTGTCAGCGGCTGCTGCGCGTAGGAGACGTCCGCGGTGACCGACAAGACCGCCGCTGCCGTCAGTGCCACCGCTGGATTCAATCGTCGTCCGGAGCTGCGGAGCCGCGCCGCCGCACGGTCCGTGACTCGGTCGTTGCTGGTCCCGCTCGTCCGGTCCGTTCGAGTAAGGTCGATCGTCGTGTTCATGTCGTGGCTCCCGTCCAGAGTGCCCAGTGTTCCCGGAGGCCGACGCTCGGCCTCGCGGCGGCGCTCGACGCCTGGCCAATGCCGCGACGCGCGCCGTTGCCTCACTGATCCGTTGCGGGCGGGGCGAATCTCACGGTTGTACAGGACGCGATTTGCGACTCCCTCACGGACGCGGCTTGGCTCCGCAGCGCCCGATCGCGCACGGTCATGGAGTCGATCGCGAGCAACACGAAGAATCTCTTCTTCACGCTGCGCGCAGTTGCGCAAGAGATGCTTCGCCGGCGCCCGCGGCGTCAGCATGGCGCAATGCGATTGCCAGGACAGGATTCGAGCGACAATGACGAGCCGCCGCGCGGATTATCGCGGCGACGAACGGCGGGAAATTGGGCTACGGCGGCGGCGACACGCCGCGCTGCAAGCGAAGCAGCGTCCGTTCCAGCTCCCGCGTGAGATCGTCGCGGCCCTGCGACCTCGACAGCGACAAGCCCCGCTCCGCCAGCTCGCGCGCGCGGGCGAGATCGCCGGCCGACTCGAACGCGCTCGCCGCGACGTGCAGTATGACGGGATCCTCACCGCGCGAGATCGTCAGCGCGCGCTCAGCCAGCCGGACCGCCTCGGCCGGGTCCCGCACGGTCCCCTTCGCGACCACGCGGAGCTGGATCAGCATGCCCAACACGCCCAGGTCGTCCGGTGCCGCTTCGAGCGCACTCTCGAGCACGCGCAGGCCGGCCTTCTGGTTCCCGCGGCGCAGCAGCGCGTCCGCCGCGGAGCGCAGCGTGTTGAGGTATCGACGGTCGGCGCGGGCCGCTTCCAGCATCAGCGGCAGGCCGTCCGCGACGCGCCCGCTCTGCGCCAGCGCGTTGCCCAGGTTCGCCTTGATCGCGGGGTCGTCGGGCCGCAGGTCGAGCGCGGCGCGGAACTCCCGGGCGGCGGCCTCCAGCTCGCCCGCCCCCGCCAGCGCCACGCCCAGCGCTTGCCGGAACTCCACGTTTTTCGGGTCGGCCTGAACAGCGATGCGCAGCGCCTCGGCGGCGCCGGCGAAATCGCCGCGCTTCATGCGGGCGCGCGCCAGCATCTCGGGCACCTCGGGCTGGAGCCGCCAGCCGGTCCGCTGCGCGCGGAGCACGGCTTCCGAAAGCAGCGGCTCCGCTTCCTCCAGCTTGTCGTCGGCGGCCAGAAACATTCCGGCGGCCACGTGCCCCTGGATCATCTCGGAGTCCAGCCCCGGCGGCGTGCGCGAAACGACGATCCCCATGAGCGCGACCGGCAAGGCTGCGGCGAGCAACGACCACCACTGGCGTGCGGCCAAACGCTGCGCGATCCACACGACCGCGTACGCAGCGAGCAGTATGAGCACCGGGACGACGGGAATGCGGTAGCGAGCGCTCACGAAGAAGACGACCACGCTGACCAAGTAAACCGGCACGAAGCTCCACAAGGGAAACAACTCGCGCGCTCGGCGAAGGCACAACACCAGCCCCAGCACGCCCAGCGGCGCGACCAGCCAGAATCGCACCGGCAGCCAGCGCGCAATCGTCGCGTACTTCGTGAACACGAACTGGATGTCCTGGTTGTTGGACACCTCCCAGTGCGACCAAAAGTACCCCAGCTTTCGAAATGTGAGCGCCAGCGCCGCCCCGGGATTTTCCGCGATCCAGCGCCACGCCTGCCGCGCGTACCAGCGCGAGACCTCCGAGCCGCGCAGCGTGCGGCCCTCGGCCCGCTCGGCCCGTTCGATCTGTGCGTGGTAGCACGGCCACCACGCCGGCGGGTCGCCGGGGATCACCGCCGACATCCCGTCCGAAGCGGGGTTGTTCCCGATATAGAAATTCACGCCGCCGCTGGTCGCGATGAGCGCGAAGTCGCCGCCCACCGCGACGTTCCGGATCGTGACCGGCAGAATCGGAAGCAGTGTGCCTGCCGTCAGTGCCAGGGCATGCCCGAGCGCACACCGCCCGGCGCGCGGCTTCAGCCAGAGCACCCAACCCACCAGAACCGGCGCCAGCAGCAGGATGTTCGGCCGCGTGATCGCGGCCAGCCCGAGCGCGACGCCGCACAGCCCCCACATCCACCACGACCGGCGGCCGTGCGCGAGAAGCAGCAAGCCGAGCAGCGCCAGGTTGAGGAGCATCGCCAGACCCTCGACCTTCAGCTCGGCGTCGAAATAGAGCAGCATCGGGTAGCTTGCGGCCGCCAGCCCGGCGATCGCGCCGACGGCCCGGCCGAACGCGTACCGGCCGATCAAGTACAGCACGGCGCAGCTCAGCGCTCCGACAATCGTCCCGAAAACGCGCGGGACCATGGGGCTTTCGCCGAAGATGCGGTACAGCGCGCCGAGCGTCCACGGGTACAGCGGGGCGCGGAAGTACGCGCCGGAAATGAAATCGTTTTCCTTGCCCGCGGCCACCGCCTGTGCCCACTGGTGGTGATACAGCGGGTCCATCACGTAGCGAGAGTAGAACGGACTCGCCTGGAGTTGATGGACGTAGGCCAGCCGCAGGCCGACCGCCAGCGCGACGATCGCGGCCAGCCAGAGCAGATCGACGAGCACGCGGCGCGGCGCGATTTTGACGCGGTAGACGGCGTTTCGGCCGTCAGGTCCGGATCGGACTCCGGCGTCCTCGCTCCCGCGGCCGTGCGTTGCGCCGGACAACCGCTACACCCTTCCCATCCGTTCCAGCACGCCGCGAATCAGGATCGGCCAGGCGATCGTCGCGTCGCAATGCACTTCCGCGAACCGGCCGCCTTCCTCGGGCGGGACGAACTTACCCCACGACACGCCCTCGGAATACGTACAGCCGCTCAGACCGCCGAAATGCACCGGCTCGGGACAGATGCGGATCGCGTACTGGAAGCGCAGCAGCCCGCCGTACTTCCCGCCGCTGCGCCGGTGCATCAGGTCCGCCAGCGGCCCGACCTGCTGGGCCCAGTTGCGCGGCGCGCCGCCGCCGATGGTGAAGATCCCCAGCCGCTCGGCCTTCATGCAGCGTTGGAAGTAGTCGTCCATGTCGCGCAGCGCGTCGAAGCGCACCGGTTTCACGCCGCGATGCGGCGCCATCACGTTGTACGTGAACGCATCAATGCCCAGCTCGCTGTCGGTGAACGCCGGCACGTACACCGGCACGCCTTTCTCATAGGCGGCCTTCAGGATCGCCCGGCCGGGGTAATTCTCCGACAGGTGCTTTCCCACCGCGGCGTTGAACTCGTGGCTGCCGAACGCCTCCAGCTCCGAAAGCCCGGCGAGCACCGGCCGGATGATCTCGTCCGCGTGGTCGAGGTTGGCCTCGAGTTCGAGCGTGTCGTAGACCCGGCAGTATCCCGCCTCGTAGAGCTTTTCGTCGCTCCAGGTCGGTTCGTAGCGGAAGTGCGTGTGCCCGGTCTGTTCCACCAGGCCGTGGCACATCAGGGCGCCGGTGCTGACGATCGCGTGCGCCAGCCCCTGTTCAATCATGTCCGTGACCAGCAATCCTTGCTTGGCGATGGTCATGGCGCCGCTGAGCGTGCAGACGCGGAAGCACTTCTCGTCGGTCGCCATTTCGTACAGCACGTCCGCCGCCTCGCCCAAGCTGCGGCCGCCGAACGACGTCTTTGCCATCTGGCGCAGCAGGTCGCTGAAGTTGCCGGGCTTCATCACGTCCAGCGGCTCGAGCGGCTTGAAGTTGTGCTGCCAGCCGTCGGCGAGCTGCTCGGCGGGGCGCGGCCCCGCGGCGTCATGACCGTGCGGACCCTGCGTTGGCATCGGCTGCTCCTCCAGGCGCATACGTACCCTGCCGGCGCGCCGACCCGGCGGCGAACCGGTTCGGCGTCGCGCTCGCGGGGGACGCCGCTGCCGAACCGCGCGGCGCCGCGGGTCCCGGACGCCCAGTCCTGCCAGCGTACGGCGGGGGCGCGGGGCGTCAAGCCGGGACGCACCGCGGCCGGTCGGGATCCGCCGTGCGGCGGACCGCGCGCCGCGCTTGCCGGCGAGTGGAAAAGCGCGCGGCGGTTCACTACACTCTCGGGTTCGAAGTCACCGCGTGACTTCACCGCGGGGCAGGCGAGCGGTCTCGTCGGCCTGCGGCCGTACCCAGGGCGAGTGGAAGACCCCTGCGATGGCGGCGGTATGGCTCGTGCTTCTGTTCGCGCTGGGCGGCGCCGGCGTGGTGCTTGCGATGCCCGGCGGGCGCAGGCCGCTGAAACTGGCGGCGACGGTGCTGCTGCTCGGCGCGGGCGCGGCGCTGCTGCCGCTGCTCGTGCCGGCGATCCCGGTCGAGATGAGCCGCACGTGGTTCGCGATCCTGGCTCTGATCGGCCTGTGGGGCGCGGTCCGCGTCATTACGCACGAGAAGCCGGTTTACTCTGCCCTGTACTTCATTCTGGTGGTCGTCTCGGTGGGCGGGCTGCTGGTGCTCATGCAGGCACACTTCCTGGCCGCCGCGCTGCTGATCATCTACGGCGGGGCGATCCTCGTGACGTACGTATTTGTAATCATGCTGGCGCAACAGAGCGGCGGGCCGGCTCCGTACGACCGCACGGCGCGCGAGCCGTTGCTGGGCGTGCTGGCAGGCTTCATCCTGCTGGCCGCGCTGGCGAGCCGGCTGCTCCAACCCGGCGCGCCGCCCGCGGCAGCACACGGCGACGTGCTCGCCGGTGACGTGACGCCGCTGGGGACGCACCTGCTCACGCAGTACTGGATCGGCGTGCAGGTGGCGGGGCTGCTCCTGCTGGCGGCGATGGTCGGCGCGATCGCGATCGCGCGCAGAAATGCGGCGGCGGACGCCCTGGAGGCGGATTGATGCTGATCCCCCTCGTAATCTTCGGTGCGCTGCTGTTCTCGCTGGGCCTGATCGGCTTCGTCACGCGCAAGAACCTCATCATCATCTTTCTTTGCACCGAGCTGATGTTCCAGGGCATCGTCGTGAACTCGGTCGCGTTCGGTTGCTACCCGCTGGCCGGACGGCCCACGCTCGATGGCCAGGTGTTCGGCCTGTTCCTGCTGTCGATCGCGGCCGCGGAAGCCGCGCTGGGCCTGGCGATCGTGGTGCTCCTGTACCGCTACAAGAGCACGCTGGACGCCAACGCCTGGACGCTGCTGAGAGAGCAATAATAAGGAGCCGCCTTGCTGCTGGCCGACGCGACAACGCTTCTGCCGACCTGGCTCTACGCAACGCTGCCGGTCTGGCCGCTGGCCGGCGCGATCGTCGCGGGGTTGATGCTGCTGGCCAAGCCGCGGTCGGAGAACCACGCCGCCCGAGCCGAGCACGGCCACGGCCGGGAACATGAAGATGCGCACGGGGCAGCGGGGCACGGCCCGTCTGGCGTGCTGGGTTGGGCGTGCTGGCCGGTGGTGATCGGGGCCCTTGTCGCGGCGGCCTTGGGCGTGACACTGTTCTTCGACCTGGGCGCACAGGCCGCAGGCGGGCCGACGCGCGCCGGCGCGGTCTCGGCGGAACACGACACCGCCCCGGCTCACGCGGCAGACCACGCCGCGAGCGAGCACGAGGTCGGCGCAGCGCGCACGCCGGTCGTCGGCTTCACGTACACGCTCTTCAACTGGATCAGCCTCGGCGACGAGACCAGCCTGACGGCCGGGCACTGGATCGCGGCGAACTTCTTTCTTGACGGCCTGACCGGCGTGATGATGCTGTTCGTCACGTTCGTGTCGCTGATGGTCATCATCTACGCCGTCGGGTACATGCGCGACCATCACGGCCAGCCGGAGCGCGGCTACGAGCGCTTCTTCGCGTTCCTGGGCCTGTTCGTGTTTTCGATGTGCGTGCTGGCGATGGCCGGCAACTTCGTGCTGCTGTACCTGGGCTGGGAGCTGGTCGGCCTGTGCAGCTACCTGCTGATCGGCTTCTACTACCCCAAGCCCAGCGCGGCCGAGGCGGCCAAGAAAGCGTTCATCGTCAACCGCATCGGCGACTTCGGCTTCGCGCTCGGCATCTTCGCGCTGTACCGGTTCATCTCGCCGCTGTGCCAGCCCGGCGAGAACCCGCTGGATTACCAGGTCGTGTTCGGCTACGTGAGCCGGCTCAGCGAAGGCCAGATTACGCTGGTCGCGCTGCTGCTGATGTGCGGCGCGCTGGGCAAGAGCGCCCAGTTCCCGCTCTACGTCTGGCTGCCGGACGCGATGGAAGGCCCCACGCCGGTCTCGGCCCTGATCCACGCTGCGACCATGGTCACCGCGGGTATCTACATGATCGCGCGCTGCGGGCCGATCTTCGCGGCGTCGGAGGCGGCGCTGGCCGTGATCGTCGTGCTGGGGACGATCGGCGCGGTGCTGGCCGCGACGATGGCCATGGCGCAGTACGACATGAAGCGCATTCTGGCGTACTCGACCATCAGCCAGCTCGCGTTCATGTTCGTCGGCCTGGGAGTCGGCGCGCCGGATTCGGCGGTGTTCCACGTCTTCACGCACGCGTTCTTCAAGGCGCTGCTGTTCCTGTGCGCCGGCAGCGTGATGCACGCAATGGGCAACGTGATCGACCTGCGCGAGTTCAGCGGGCTGCGCAGCGTTCTGCCGCACACGCAACGGCTCATGCTCATCGGCTGCCTGGCGCTGGCCGGCTTTCCGTTGCTGAGCGGCTTTTGGAGCAAGGACGAACTGGTCCACTACGCCTTCGAGTGGCACCCGGCGCTGGGAGTCATCCTGCTCGCGACCGCCGGCCTGACCGCGTACTACACGTTCCGCATGTACTTCCTGTGTTTCGGCGGGTCGCTGCGCTTGCCGAAGGCGGCGGGCGAGCACCCGCACGAGTCGCCCCCGGTGATGATCGCACCGCTGTACGTGCTGGCGGCCGGGGCGATCTTCGCCGGCTACGTCGGCGTGACGCTGGCGCCCGCTTCGAGCGATGCGTTCCTCGGCTTCCTCAAGCCGCACGGCTACTTCCACCACTACCTGCATGACAGCACGATTGTGAAGGGGGTTCACGAGGCCGGCGGCGGCTTGTGGCTCATGTACGTCTCGGCGGCGGTCGCGCTCGGCGGGATCGGTCTGGCGTGGGTGCGCTACGGCCGGGCGCCAGTCACCGACCCAGACGCGGTCGCGTTGGGCGACGTGTGGCGCGTGCTGAACGCCAAGTACTACGTGGACGAGTTGTACGACCGGGTCTTCGTGCGGCCGCTGCGCCGGCTCGGAGAGTTCTGTTTCGGCACGGACAATTACCTGATCGACGGGTTGATCTGGACCGTGGCCGGCGTGCCGCGCGTGCTCGGCGCGGCAATGGGCTTGCTCCAGCGCGGCGCGCTCCAGGGCTACGCGCTGACGATGGCGATCGGCGTGGCGTTGCTCGTGGCGCTGTGGCGGTGGATGGACACGGGGGGAAGCTGATTGCGAAGTACGAATGGCGAAGAACGAATTGCCGTTCCCGTAGCGTCGGGCCTGCGCGCCCGACGGGGTAGACCGGTCCGGAGACCGGTCCCCCAGGGTCCAGTAGCGTCGGACTCCAACGTCCGACGCTACGTCGTACGCTCGCGAAAGCGGGGATCGCGTTCGAATAACGCTCCGGCTGAAACTGTGTACTGATGGACGCGCTCGGCATTCACCTGCTGATCTTCCTGCCGCTCGTCGCGGCGGTCGTCGTCTGGACGCTCCCGCCGCGGCGCGAAGCGCTTGCGCCGCAGGTCGCCCTTTGGGCCGGTCTCGCCGTCATGGCCGCCTCGCTGCTGCTCTGGGCGCGCGTTGGGCCGTCGGGCCTGGTCGGCGAGGCGAACTGGGCCTGGATCGCCGTCGGCCAGGCGCTCGACGGCCGCATGGTCAGCGGCGTGCGGATCAGCTATCACGTCGGCGTCGATGCCATCAGCGGGCCGCTGCTGGCGCTCACCGGCGTGCTGGTGCCGCTGAGCGTCGCGTGCAGCTTCGCTTCGATCCGCCACCGCATTCGCGAGTACTACGCCTGGCTGCTGCTGCTCACGACCGGCATGTTCGGCGTGTTCGTCGCCCGCGACGTGCTGCTGTTCTATATCTTCTTCGAGTTCACGCTGGTCCCGCTGTACTTCTTGATCGGCATCTGGGGCGGGCAGGAGCGGCGCTACGCCGCCAACAAGTTCTTCCTGTACACCTTCGCGGGCAGCGTCATCACGTTCGCCGGCATTCTGTACCTGGCGATCCGCGCCGCCGGCCTGCGGAACACGGCGCTGATCGACTTCGACCTGCTGGCGCTCAGCGGGCTGGCGCTCTCGCCCGTCGAGCAGTCGGTCCTGTTCATCGCGTTTTTCTGCGGCTTCGCGATCAAGGTGCCGTTCTTCCCGCTGCACACCTGGCTGCCGCTGGCGCACACCGAGGCGCCGACCGCCGGCTCGGTGCTGCTGGCCGGCATCCTGCTGAAGCTCGGCACCTACGGCTTCCTGCGCTTCAGCCTGCCGATGGTCCCGGCCGGGGCGGTCGAGTGGGCCCAGGCAATGGGCTGGCTGGCGGTCGCGGGAATCATCTACGGCGCGCTGTGCTGCTGGGTGCAGCGCGACGTGAAGAAGCTCGTGGCGTACTCGTCCGTCTCGCACCTGGGCTTCTGCATGCTCGGCATGTTCAGCCTCGTGCCCGTCGGACTCAGCGGCTCCGTGCTCTACATGGTCAACCACGGCGTCAGCACCGGGGCGCTGTTCCTCGTCGTCGGCATGATTTACGACCGCTACCACACGCGCGACATCGACAAGATCGGCGGCCTCGCCCGGACCATGCCGATCCTCACGTTCTTCCTCGTGCTCTTCGTCCTCAGCAGTATCGGCCTGCCGGGGCTGAACGGCTTCGTCAGCGAGTTCACCGTGCTGCTCGCGGCGTACAACTCCGCGACGCTCGGACCGGTCTTCGGCGCGCTCGGCGCCACCGGCATCCTGCTCGGCGCCATCTACATGCTCTACATGGCCGGGACCGTGCTCTTCGGCCCGGTCAAGGAGCCGCCGCACACGCCCGACCTGGCGCACGTCCGCACACGCGACCTGAACCGCCGCGAGATCGCGATCCTCGCCCCGCTGGCGGCGCTGGTGATCGTGCTCGGCGTGTATCCGCGGCTGATCACCGACACGCTCGACCCGGCGCTGCGCGAGCAGGTGCTCAGCCGCGTCACCGCCGTCGCAGCGGACCGCGTTACCGTCGGCTCGGCGTCACCGGCTGCCGCGCCGCGTAACAACGGCGTACTCGGCGGGGGCATCGGCGCACACTCCATGTTCGCGTCGCCGCAGCTTCCCCAATCACTCGCCGCGAACCGGGTCTCCGGCCGGAGCGATCCATGACCTCGCTTGCTCTCGCACCGCCGATTCCCTTCGGGGCGCTGGCACCCGAGATCCTGCTCGCCGTCGCCGCGTGCGTCGTGCTCGTGCTGGGCCAGAGCCGCCGCGAAGCCGTGCGGCGCACGGTGGTTCCTTCACTGACGCTGGCGGCGGTCGGGCTGGGAATCGTCGTGCTGCGCGGACCGGAACTGCTGGGCTGGTGGAGCCTGGCGGACAGCGGCGGCAGCGGTCTGTATTACGACCAGCTCGCGCAGTTCGTCCGCGTCAGCGCGCTGATCCTGGGCTTCATCATCGTCCTGGCGAGCTGGCACCAGGCGCGGCCGGAGGAGTGCGGCGAGTTCTTCTCGATGCTGCTGCTCTCGCTCTGCGGGCTGATGCTCGTGGGACCGTCCGCCGACCTGGTGATCCTGTTCCTCGCGCTGGAGCTGGTGAGCATCCCCACGTACATCCTGGTGGTGCTCGGCCGACTCGGGCCGCGCGGGCTGGAGGCGGGAACCAAGTACTTCTACCTGGGCGCGCTGGCTGCGGCGATCACCGCGTACGGGTTCAGTTTCCTCTACGGGGTCGCGGGCTCGGCCACGATGGACGCGCTGGCGATCGAGCGGATCAGCTCGGCGCTCCGCAATCCGGGATCCACGGAATACGCCCTCGCGACCGCCGGCGTCGTGATCTCCCTGCTCGGGCTGGCGTTCAAGATCGCGGCCGTGCCACTGCACCTGTACATCGCGGACGTATACCAGGGCGCCGCCGCGCCGATCGCCGGCATGCTCGGCTTCGTGCCGAAGCTCGCCGGGTTCGTGGCGCTGATGCGGATCGTCACGCTCACCGAGTGGGGCACGCTCTCGGGCGGCTTGTTCTGGTTCCTGTGGGTCGTCGCCGCGCTGAGCATGACCGTCGGCAACGTGCTCGCCCTGCGGCAGACGAACGTGCGGCGCCTCCTGGCGTATTCGGGCATCGCGCATTCCGGCTACATGCTGGTCGGCGTCCTGGCGGGTCCTTCCGCGGGCGAAGGGTTTTTGGGCGACGGGGCCGCGGGCGTGCTCTACTACGTGGTGATCTATGGCTTGGCGAACCTCGGGGCGTTCACGCTGCTCGGCCTGCTGCGCGTCGAGGGGCAGGCGTGCGAGTCCATCCGCGACCTGAACGGCCTGCTGCGCCGCGCGCCAGGGCCGGCGCTGCTCCTGGCGCTCTCGATGCTGACGCTCATGGGGTTGCCGCCGACGGCCGGCTTCTGGGGCAAGATGAGCCTCTTCGGCAGCGCCCTGGCCGCCACCTCGCAGGTCCCCTTGGCGGCGCACGACTGGCTCGTGGCGCTGGTCGTGATCGCCGTGCTCAATACCGCGATCGCCGCCGCGTATTACCTGCGCGTCATCGCGTCCGTGCTGCTGGTTGAGAGCGATCAGCCGGCGGAGATGGCGCCGCGCGAGGCGCAGTACTGGGGCGCTCTGCTGTGCGGCTTCCTGATCCTGTTCTTCTCGTTCTATCCCAACGCGCTGCTGGGCCAGGGTCGGCAGGCAACGACCGACATCCGCCAGCGCGTGGCGCAGAACGACGGCGACGCGCTGGCTCAGCGAGAAACGCCGGTCGCACGCGGCGTGGCCGGGCTTCCCGTTCCGAAGGGCGAATGACCGCGGCCGTCGGCGGCGCCTGCGGCCCCGACCCAGCTACAGGAACATGCAGATCGCGTTGAGCTCGATGCGTTCCGGGTGGCCGCGGAGAACGTCCTCGATTTCGGCCCGGTACACGGGCTGATTTCGCTCGAAGCGCTCGAAGTCCTCGCGCAGCAGTTCGCCGGCGTTCTGAAGCGTCACGGGGAACCGCGCCACGTCGCGCCGCAGCCGGGATTGCGCGAAGTCGAGCGCCGCCTGGAGCTTGGCGGGGCGGATCGCCTCGTTTCGAATCGCCGCGTCCCCGGTGCTGTCGAGCCGTGCAACGCGAGCGTCGAGCGCGTCGTGCGCTCGATCCTGGTGCTGGCACCCGGCGAGCGCGACCAGTGTTACGCCCAGAGCGGCCACAAGCACGGTCGGGCAGGCTCGGCAGGCGGGCACGGGGAGCTCAACGCGGATTGGACTGACGGCGATCCGACTCACGTTCATCATCATCGTTTAGCGTACCGGCTGGTTCCGTCGTTGGGAACGTGACGAAAAACCGCCACTTGGCGGAATCTGGTTCGGCAGTGACCGGCTGCACATTTCGCTGCAAGTCTTGTACCCAGCACGACGGGCACGGTTTCGCCACTCGTCTGGGGCGCGGGCGACTTTTGCGTGCGCGGTTGCGGAACACCTGGGCATGTGCTAGACTAGATTTTGTCATCGTCGCACGTCGACATTCGTCGATTACCCGGCGCGACTCGTCTAGCTCAGATACCCGATTCGCTCGAGTTCTGAGACCGTACGGATCGAGAAGGCCTATGAGTCGGTGACCTCCGGAGGAGAGTGAGGGGACGCTGGTCGGGCGGCGCGCGTTTATCGCGAGCCGCCCGACGTGCTTACTGACCTTCCGCCCATCGGATTCGCGCTGTCCCGGTGTTCGCCCGTACCGACTTGGTTGCACTATCCCCGCTGCGCTGTTTTGCGAGTGCGTGTTCGGCTCGACGTTGATGCGGCCGCTCGCGCGAAGTCGAATTCGCGCCGCAGCTAGCGCCGGCCGTGTCGAAGCACCGGCGATTGGTCCGACAAACACGGAAGTCGGGCTTAGGAAGAATTGGGTGGAGCGGGCGTCCGTGCCGGGGTTTCTGGGCTTGCAGGACGGGCACAGAAGCATGCCCACCCATTCTCATCCAGGCTTCTTCGGCGCCGCGGGCGGCAGCGGCTCCGCCGGTCAGGCTGTCGCGTCCGGCTCGGCGAAGCGCCGGGGGGGTGCGAATGGGGCGCCTCCGTTCTCGGACGCCCGCGGTATGCGCCTCGCCGATTTGCTCCGACGGATTCTGTTTTGAACACTCGTGGGAGTCCCGTTGGTCGCGTCATCGGCGCGGCGAGCGGAGCAGCCCGCATACCCGACATGGGGCGGGCTGGACGTGCGGGCGATTTGATCGATCAAAACGCACTTGGTGTGGACCTTCGGCCGGCGGAGCTGCCGGGGTCTTGCTTTCCGGAGAGGGAGCGTCCGGTCACACGATTGCGCAGGATGCGGATCGTCGGGTTCTTGTGGGTTGTGGCGGGCTTGCTCGCCAGGTGGTTCGTTAGAGAGAGGGTTGAAAAATGCTTCAGCGGATTCGTCAGTTCCTGGTCAATGAAGACGGCCCGACCGCGACTGAGTACGCGGTCATGTTGGCCCTGATCATCGTGGTCGCGATCGCCGCGATCACCACTCTCGGCCAGAACGTCAACGCGACGTTCGAGGACGTGAACACCAACGCGTTCGGCTAATCCGAACGGCTGAACCACGGAAGGTTACCGGACGGCGGCGGCGGCCGAATGTGCGTCGCCGCCGTCCGCCCTGTTGGTGTCAGGTCCGAAAGCGTCCGATGACAGAAGAGCCGCGCCGGGGTGCGCCGTGAAGGCGCCGGTTACGGGACACGACTGGAAGGCGTCACGCGCATGAATTTCGGGTACTGGGAAATCACACTCGCCGTCCTGGTTCCGTCGATCCTCTACGCCTCCTGGATCGACTACGCCCAGCGCCGCGTGCCCAACTGGCTTAACGCCGCGATCGCGGCGGCAGGGCTCGCAGCGCAACTCAGCTTCCACGGGATCGCGGGCGCCGGCAACGGCATGCTGGGGCTGCTGGTCGGCTTCGGCGTGCTGATCGTCCCCTGGCTCATGCACGGCATGGGCGCGGGCGACGTCAAGCTGATGGCGGCGATCGGCATGTGGCTGGGGCCGTGGCTGACGCTGGTCAGCTTCGCGGCCGGCGCGATCATCGGGGGCGTGGCCGCGGCGGTGATGATCCTCGCCACGGGCCGCGCGGTTCATGCGCTCACGAACCTTCAGACGATCATGGTGAAGATGCGTCGCTGGGATACGGCGTTCGGCGAGTACGGCGGCGCGCGCACGTTCGGGCACACGAGCCAGCTTCTTCCATACGGGGTCCCGCTGACGGCGGGGACGATCGGCGTGCTGCTGACGTACTACTCGGGAGGATGGCTGTCGTGATACGGCAAAAGGGAAAGAAGCTGGCGCTCGCGGCGGTGACGGTCGAGCTGGCCGTCGTCTCGCCGGTGATGTTCGCCATGCTGTTCGGCATCATCGAGTTCGGCTGGCTGTTCACCGTGCGGCACACGATGGTGAACGCCGCCCGCGAGGGCGCTCGCGTCGGGGCGATTCAGGGCACCGACGCCAGCGACGTCGAGGCGCGCGTGATCGAGCTGCTGGCCCCGATGGGGCTGGAAGACAAGGTGACGATTGCGATCACCGAAGCCACGACCGACGAGCCGAACGTGTCGGTGCTGCTGACCGTGCCGCAGGCGAACGTATCGCTGGTCGGCAACTTCTTCGGCTTTGAGCAGGGGACGATCTCAGCCTTCGCGTCGATGCGGCGCGAGGGCATGTAGTTGGTTGCAGAACACGCGCCACGCGGAGCGCGCGACGCCGGCCGGCCGCCGGAGCCCGACCACCCGCGCGACGCAAGGGGCCGAAATGGCCCGGTGCAGCAGACTGGGAAATTCTAGCGGCGAGATGCGACCATGAATCCGAAAGCACTCATTCCTCTCATCGCCGGGCTCGGGATCGCCGGGCTGGCGGCCAAGCTGGGCTTCGATCACCTGCAAAGCGCGCGCGGCACCACGCCCAAGATGGTGCAGCTCTGGACGCCCGTGCAGGACATCCCGCGCGGCACCGCCATCAGCGAACAGATGATCCAGCCGCTGAACTATCCCGTGGAAGTCGCACCGAAAGACGCGCTGGCCAAGAAGGAAAAGCTCGTCGGGCGCGTGCCGCACACGTACGCTCCGGCGGGCTTGCCGATCCTGGACTCGATGCTGCTTCCGCCCGGCGCCCAGCCGGGGATTTACGTGCCGCCCGGACTGCGGGCCGTGGCGGTCAAGATCGATGAAAGCTCCGGCGTGGACAACCACCTTCAACCGGGCTGCCGCGTGGACGTGGTGGGCTACTTCAACACCCGCCGCAGCAACAAGTCCGAGATCATCGCCCGGACGCTGATCGAGAACTGCGAGGTGGCGGCCGTGGGGGCGCGGCTTGCGCCCGAGGGGCCCGAGAAGCCCGCCGCCGACGGCAAGCGCGGCTCCTCGAGCAAGGAGCGGCCGGCCCGTGCGGTCACGCTGCTGGTCAAGCCGGACCAAGTCCCGACGCTGCACCTGGCCGAGCAGCGCGGCAAGATCAAGCTGAGCATGCGATCGACCGGTACGGCGCCACTGGACGACGACGATTCGTTCGCGGGTACGGCGACCGAAAGCGACGTGCTGGGCGAATCAGAAGACAAGCCGGCGTCCAACCCGCTGAGCGACCTGGTCTCGAACCTGTTCGGCGCGTTCAAGTCGAACACGCCCGAGCCTGCCGCCGAGCCGCCCGCGGTGGCGACGCCCGAGCCGCTCCCGCCGCCGGTTGCATGGACCATGGTGGTCTACAACGGCGACGCGCGGCTCGTGCTGGGTTGGGACGCGCTGGACTCGATGCAGCCGCGCGAGCTGACGCTGGAAGGACCCAACGTGTTCCAGCAGCAGCCCACGGGGCCGCGCGGCCCGGTTTCGCCGCCCCAGCTCCCACCGGGTCCGCCGGAGCCGCCGACGACCGAGGACCCGCCCGGCGCCGATGAGACGTTGCAAGACGAACCTGAGCCACAGGAGCTCTTCGAATGAGACCGAATGCCGATCGTAGCGACCAGCGGTGGTTGAAGTTCGCGGGGCGCGCGCTCCTCGCGCTGGCGGCGCTGGCGCCGACGGGGCTTGCATCGGCCCAGCCGAGCGGCTCCGCCCCGGGCGACATTGCCATCAGCGTGCGCGACGTCCAGGCGCAGGGGCAGCTCATCCGCGTCCCCGTGAACAAGTCGGTGCTGGTGGATTTCAGCATGCCCGCGCGCGAGGTGCGCCTGGCGAAGTCCGAGGTGGCGGAGGTCAACGCCGTCTCGCCGCAGCAGATCATCATCACCGGCAAGTCGTTCGGAACGACGCAGCTCATCGCCTGGTTCGACGAGAAGAACCAGCGCGTCTTCGACGTCGCCGTCGACATCGAGCTGGAACGGCTGATGGCGAGCATCCGCGCTGCGGTCCCGCGGGCCAAGGTCAAGGCCCACGCGCTGCTCGACTCGGTCGTGCTCACGGGGCGCGTCCCGGATGCCGAGTCCGCCGCGCGAATCATGGAGATCGCCCAGGTCTTTTCCAGCCGCGTCATCAACCACATGCAGGTCGCCGGCGTGCAGCAGGTGGTGCTGCGCTGCACGGTCGCCGAAGTCAGCCGCAGCGCCGTGCGCCAGCTCGGCTTCAATGGCTGGCTCGCGGGTGACGACTTCCGCGACATGTTCTTCGTGAACAACCTGGACGGCATCAACCCGGCCAACATCGGCGCGCCGGAAGGCGCGCTGGCGACGGCGGACGTGCCTTTCCTGGTCGGCGAGGACGGCATCCCGATCACCGGGCGCACGTCGATGAGCTTCGGTTTCCCGCGGGTGCAGATGCAAGTCTTCGTCCAGGCGCTGCGCGAGAACGGACTGCTCAAGGTGCTGGCCGAGCCGAACCTCGTCGCCGTCAACGGACAGTCCGCCAGCTTTCTCGCCGGCGGCGAGATTCCGATTCCGATCGCCACCGATGAGCGGATCAAGATCGAGTTCAAGGAGTTCGGCGTGCGGCTGAACTTCACGCCCGCCGTCCTCAGCGACAACAAGATACGCCTGAAGGTTTCGCCGGAAGTGAGCGAACCCGATTTCGCGAACTCGGTGACCGTCGGCGGCCTCTCGATTCCGGGCTTCGCCACGCGGCGGGTGGACACCACGGTCGAGCTCGGCTCCGGGCAGACGTTCGCCATCGGCGGCCTGCTCAACGACCGCGTGCGGGCGGTCGCCCGCGGCATCCCGGCTCTCGGCGACGTGCCGGTGCTGGGCGCGCTGTTCCGCTCAGTCGAGTACCAGGCGGATGAGTCCGAGCTGGTCGTGCTCGTGACGCCGGAGCTGGTCGAGCCGGTCTCGCCGGACCAGGTGACGTCCGTTCCGGGCGCGACGTATACGCAGCCCAACGACTTTGAGCTGTTCATGCTGGGACAGCTCGACGGGCAGCCCGGCGAGGGCGTTCCCAGCTTGCAGCCGCGCGTGAACAACGCGTGGCCCGTCAAGACCGACGAACTGTACGGCGAGTCGGCAACGCCGAAAGTCCGCGGCCCCGTGGGGCCGGCCGGCAGCGAAGAGGGGTCCTGACCGCGACGGCCGTATCGCGGAGGCGAGCATGAGGCAGGCCAATCGGACAGTCGAACGCCGTGGAGGACAAGTCGTGAGCCGGAGGCCGGGCATGGAGCTTGCGCAGCCGGCAGTGCAGACGTGCAGCCGTGGAGTCCGAGGGGACAAGGGCGGAGAGGCTTCCGGAGGTGTAAAGATGCGTTCATTGCGAGGCAGGAACAAGTACCAGCGACGCGGCGCCGCCGCCGTGTACCTGGCCATCTCGATGACCACGGTCTTCGGGATGGCGGCGCTGGCCGTTGACGTGGGCACGCTGTACTCGGCGAAGGCCGAATTGCAGCGCGCGGCGGACTCCGCCGCGCTCGCGGCGGCGTCTTTCCTGGTCGACGGCGGAACGTCGGACGTCGAGGACCTCGCGTTCGCGACGGCGGACTCCTACGCCCGAATGAATGAGGTACTGAACGCCGAGAACGGGCTGAGCGAGTCTGGCGACGTAGAGCTGGGCCGGGCCGTGTACGACCCGGTTTCCGGGCGCTTCGACTTCCAAGCGACGAGCGCGCCGTACGACGCGGTGCGGGTCACGGTCCGCCGCACGGAAGGGTCCGAAGGCGGCCCGATCGGACTGGCGTTTGCGCGGCTGTTCGGGCACGACTCGCAGGGCCTGACGGCGCGGGCGGCGGCGATGCTGGTCCCGCGCGACATTTCGGTGGTAATCGACCTATCCGGCTCGATGAACGACGACAGCGGGCTGGTGTATTGGAGCCGGACGGACGGCGGGTACGCCAACACGCGCGACATCTGGGCCGCGCTCGACGGGCCGGAGCCCTCGCGCCCGTACCTGCCCGGCTCGGAGCTGGACACGGAGTACGCTTCGGACACGGGCCCGACGTTCGGGCTGCTGAACAACTGGGGCGACCCGCTACTGCCCAGCTCTTACAGCGCGTCCAGCGACCCGGGTCTGCTGAACATCCCGCGCTATGGGAACATCTCGAACTCGACCATCCAGAACAGCCTCACGAGCCGCGGGTACAGCGCGGATGAGATCAGCGTGTTGCTGTCCGGCAGCCGAGACAGCAACAGCACGCACTGGAAGGACCGCGTCGGCGTGCTGCTGGGGCTGGCGGAATGGCGCAGCGGCCGTCCCGGCGGCAAGTACACCAGCGGCGGCGACGGCGACTCCTACGTCGAAAGCGGCGAGATGCTCTGGGTCGCCTACCCGTCCTGGCGCGTCAGCGGCTGGACCTGGCTCGACTACGTGAACTGGGTCGCCACCACGAGCCAGTACAGCAGCGGCAACAATGCCGGCTTCCGCAATCGCTACGGCCTGAAGACGTTCATCGACTATCTGCTCGTGAGCTATCCCCAGATCACGCGGAACAACAACCTCTGGGCGACGCCCGAGCAGCCGGTTCAAGCCGTCAAGGACGCGGTCCAGACGATGGTGGACGTGATCTCCGAGCTGGACAGCATGGACCACGTCTCGCTCGAGGTGTTCGCGACCACGTCGCGGCACGAAGTGAACCTGACGGACGACTTGCAGACCGTCGCGGAGACGCTCTACCACCGGCAGGCCGGTCACTATGACACCACGACGAACATCGCGTCGGGTCTGGCGCAGGCGATCAACGAGCTCCAGTCGGCGCGGGCCCGGCCGAACGCCAACAAGCTGATCATCCTGATGTCCGATGGCGTGCCGAACACGGACGAGCAGGGCAACTACCTGGGCGACGGCTCCGACGCCGCCCGCCAGTACGCCGTCGACCGCGCGCAGCAGGCGGCCGACCTGAACTTCCGCATCTACACGGTCAGCGTCGGCTACTACAGCGACCGTCCGCTGATGCAGGAGATCGCCGCGATCGGCCGGGGCGAGGAGTTCTACGCCGCCGGCTCGCCGGAAGAGTACCAGCAGCAGCTTGAGGACATCTTCCGGTCGCTGGGCGGCAAGCGCCCGGTGGCGCTGATCGAGTAGCTCCCGCGCCCGGCGGGAGGTTCGAGAAGGAGCGAGGGTGAGAAGGTAACGGGGCGAGCCCGCAGCGCGGGCCGGCGCCGCGCGAAAGCCGCTTCCGCTTCCGCGCGGGCCGAGCGCCTCGTCGCCTTCTCGCCTCGCGATGGGGCACGCGCATCCGTGAGCCGCACGCTTCGCGTCATTGTCGTGAACACCGACGACGGGGTCGCCACCGACCTGCGCTCGGTGCTGCTGTCGATCGACGGCGTGAAGATCGTGGCCGAGATCGATGAGCCGGCGATGCTCGCGCACGCGATCACCCACTTCCCGGCCGAGGTCTTGCTCGTCCATCTCGATCCCAACCCCGCCGGCGTCATGGACGTCGTGGCCCCGCTCATCGAGGCGCACAAGGACCGCATCGCGGTGATCGGCATGACCGAGGACCGCGACGCCGAACTCATCATGCGCGCCATGCGGGCCGGGATGCGCGAGTTTCTGTGGAAACCGTTTCCCCCGGAGCAGCTCGCGGAAGTCCTGAATCGCGTGGGGAGCGAGACGTCGCACTCCGGCCGCCGGCTCGGTCGGCTGTTTGTCGCAGTCGGCGCGGGCGGCGGCGTGGGAACCACGCAACTCGCCACGAACCTGGCCGTGGAACTGGCGCAGCTCGAGGAGTGGGAAAACCAGACGACGCCCGGCGCGCGGCCGCGCGTCGTGGTGGTCGACATGGACTTCCGCTTCGGGCAGGTGGCGATGCAGCTCGACGCCCAGCCGGCCTTCACCATCGCCGAGCTGTGCGAGCGGCCCGAGCAGATCGACGCGCAGATGATCGAGAAGGCCGTCTTTCGGCACAGCGCCGGCGTGCACGTCCTGGCGCGCCCCAACGTGCTGGCGGAAGCGGAGCGCATCCACGCCAGCCAGTGCGCCGGCGTGCTCGCCAGCCTCCAGGAACATTACGACTTCGTCGTCGTCGACCTGCCCGGCCGCTTCGACCCCACGGCGCGGGCGGTGTACGACATGGCGGATGCCTACCTGCTGGTGATGCAGCTCCACGTTCCCTGCGTGCGGACCGTGGACCGCATGCTCGGGGAGTTGTCCGTCTCCGGGTACGCCGTCGAGCGCGTACGCCTGGCCTGCAACCGCACCGGGCGCGAATCGTCGTACCTTGAAATCGCCGACGTTGAGAGCACGCTGAACCGCAAGATCGACTTCCAGATCCCCGAGGATTGGAAGACCAGCTCGACGGCGCTGAACATGGGCTCCCCCTTGTTGCTGAGCGCCCCCAAGACCCGGTTGCGCCAGGCGTACGTGCGCATCGCGCAGGTCCTGGCCGGCGGCCGCGCCGACGCCGCGGGAGCCGGCGAGGACAACGGCGAGGCGAAAGGCAAGAAGCTGTTCGCGTTCTTTGGCGCGGCGAAAAGCGGCGTCTAGGCGCGCGTTGAGCGGACCGGTTTCGTCCGGCCCGGGAGGTCACGATGGGCCTGTTCACCAAGAAGCCGACCACGACCGAGGCGCCCAAGGTGCCGACCATTCCCAAGGAGAAACCCGAGCGTCCGCCATCTCCGGCGGCGGCGTCCCCAGCGGTGCCGGCGGTGCGGCCGTCGCCGCCGCCCGCGGAAGCCGGCGCCAAGCCGGCCAAGGCGGCGGCCGTGAATGCGCGGATCGACCGGCACCAGGTCGACGAGCGCACGCGGAAGTTCCACGAGCTCAAGACCATGATCCACCGCAAGCTGGTGGAACAGCTCGACATGTCCAAGCTGTCGCGCGACGCCTCCGACGAGCTGCGCGAGCAGGTGCGGCAGGTCGTCGTGGCCCTGTGCGAGGAGGAAAACACGCTGCTGAACCACGCCGAGCGGCAGCGTTTGGCGCAGGAAATCCTCGACGAGACCTTCGGCCTGGGCCCGCTCGAACCGCTGCTGAAGGATCCCGCGATCTCGGACATTCTGATCAACGGCCCGATGCAGGTGTACATCGAGCGCAGCGGGCGGCTGACGCTCACCGACGTGAAGTTCAAGGACAACAGCCACCTGCTGCACATCATCGACAAGATCGTCGCCCCGCTCGGACGGCGCTGCGACGAGGTGTGCCCGATGGTGGACGCGCGCCTCAAGGACGGCAGCCGCGTCAACGCCATCATTCCACCGCTGGCGATCGACGGCGCTTCCGTCTCGATCCGCCGCTTCGGCAAGGACCCCATCACCTGGGACGACTACGTGCGCTTCAAGAGCTGCTCGCGGGAGATGGTCGAGTTTTTCGAGGCCTGCGTGCACAGCGCGCTGAACATCCTGATCGCCGGCGGAACCGGCTCCGGCAAGACGACGCTGCTCAACAACCTCTCCAGCTTCATCCCCGAGGACGAGCGCATCGTCACCATTGAGGACGCCGCCGAGCTGCAACTGCGCCAGCCGCACATCGTCCGGCTCGAGACGCGCCCGCCGAACCTCGAAGGCAAGGGCCGCATCACCATCCGCGACCTGCTCATCAACGCCCTGCGCATGCGCCCCGACCGCATCGTGGTCGGCGAGTGCCGCGGCGGCGAAACGCTCGACATGCTCCAGGCCATGAACACGGGCCACGAGGGGTCGATGACGACCATCCACGCCAACACCACGCGCGACGCCGTGCAGCGTGTCGAGACCATGGTGATGATGGCCGGATTCGAGCTGCCGCAGAAGGCCATCCGCCAGCAGTTCGCCAGCGCCGTCAACCTGATCGTGCAGGCCGCGCGGCTCACCGGCGGCCGCCGCAAGATCATCGCCGTCACCGAGGTGCAGGGCATGGAAGGCGACGTCGTCGTCATGCAGGACATCTTCCGTTTCGAACAGGACGGCGTCGACGGCGACGGCAAGGCGTACGGGCGGATCGTCTCGACTGGCGTGCGGCCGCTGTTCATGGACCGACTCGCGGCCCACGGCTGCAAGATCAGCCCGGACATGTTCACGCAGCGGGTGCTGGTCGATGACATGTCCTGATCGGGAGTGTGGGCCTTGTGCCGCGCGGGGCCGCGGAGGCCGGCGCGCGGCGCGGGGCCGTACGACGTTGATTTCGCCGAAGCGGTCGGCGGGAAAGGGTTGCTGAAATGTGCTCGGCAGGCCTGATAGCGCTGGGCGGCGGCGACGCCGTGATGCTGGTCCTGCTGCTGGCCGGTCCGCTCTTGGCGGTGTACGGACTGGTGCAGGTTGTGGCCGACCTGCGCTCCGCGCCGAAGAAGAAGATCGCCGACCGGCTCAAGGGCCGCAACAAGGCCGGCGTGGACGTGCAGCGCCTGGTCTCGGAAGACGTGCGCAAGCAGGCGCCCAAGGTCGAGGGCCGACTGGCGCAGGCGATCTCGAACTTGAGCGTCACCGAACGGCTCCAGTCGGTCCTGGAGCAGGCGAACATCTCGTGGAGCGCGCCCAAGCTCCTGCTCAACCTGACGCTCATCGCCTCGGTGCTGCTCGCCGTGCTGGTGGTGCTCCAGATTCCGATCCTGGCGGCGCTCGGCGCGGCGATGGTGGTCTACGTGCTGCCGATCCTGATCCTCATTCAGCGCCGCCGCCGGCGCATGAACAAGATGGTGCAGCAGCTCCCGGACGTGTTCGAGCTGCTCAGCCAGGCGCTGCGGGCCGGGCACTCACTGGCCAGCGGCATGCAGCTCATCGCCAACGAGATGCCCGAGCCGGCCGGCACCGAGTTCGGCCGCGTCTTCCATGAGCAGAACCTGGGCCTGAAGATCGAGGACGCGCTGACCAACCTCGCCAACCGCATGAACATCCTGGACGTGCGCTTCTTCGTGACGGCGGTGCTGATCCAGCGGCAGACCGGCGGCGACCTGGCCGAGGTGCTGGACAAGATCAGCGACGTGATCCGCGACCGCATCAAGCTGCACGGCACCGTCCAGGCCCTCACCGCCGAGGGGCGCCTCTCGGGCTACGTGCTGCTGGGCCTGCCGATCCTGGTCTACCTGGCCATGCTGAAGATCAACTACGACTACGCCATGGTACTGGTCACCCATCCGACCGGGCAGATGATGGCCATGTTCGCGGCCGTGATGATGATCATGGGTTGGGTGATGATAAAGAAGATCATCAACATCAAGGTGTAGCGAGGCGCTTTCATGGACATTCTCAGTATCGGAGTGCTGCTGGCCGTGAGCGCCGGGCTGATCATCTACAGCCTGATGCCCCGCGGCAAGGACGGCCGCGAGGCGGTCCGCCGGCGGCTCGAGGGACGCAGCTCCATCGACGAGACGGTCGAGATCCGCGAGAAGGCCAAGGTCACCGCTCGCGAGCGGCTGGTCAAGAAGGCCACGCCCATGCTGTCGCGGCTCATCATGCCGGTCAGCGCCGAGGAACAGAACCAGCTTCGCGGAAAGCTCACGCAGGCGGGCTACCGCTCGCGCAACGCGCAGACGATCTTCCTCGCCAGCAAGACCGTCATGCTCGTGATCGGCGCCGTCGCCGGCGCCAGCGCCGGAGCCTCGATGGGCTACGACGCCAAGGGCGTGCTCGCCGCCATGCTTTTCGCCGGCGGCATCGGCTTCATTGCGCCCGGCTTCTGGCTCGGTTCAGCGGTGAAGTCGCGCCAGGACAAGGTCCGCAAGGGCCTTCCGGATGTGTTGGACCTGATGGTCGTTTCGGTCGAGTCCGGCCTCGCGCTGGACAGCGCGCTCAAGCGCGTGGGCGAGGAAATGGCGATCGTCCATCCCGAGGCGTCGGAAGAGTTCCGCATCGCCACGCGCGAATCGCAGATGGGCATCCCGCGCAGCGAAGCTCTGGAGCACCTCGCCGAGCGCGTCGGACTCGACGAGCTGCGCTCGCTCGTCTCCGTCGTCACGCAGGCCGAGCGCTTCGGCACCAGCATCGCCAAGGCCCTGCGGAACCAGGGCCAGGCCATGCGCACCAAGCGCCGTCAGGAAGCCGAGGAACGCGCGCAGAAAACCGCCGTCAAGCTCATGATTCCGCTTGTGCTGTTCATCTTCCCGTCGATGGGAGTCGTGCTGGCCGGACCCGCCGCGATCCGGCTGATGGAGGCGTTCTCGAAGTAGCCCGCGCTACGGGCAGACCGTCCCGAACGCCGTCAACAGCGCCGACAGATCGGCCAGGTCCACGTCGCCGTCCGCGTCCAGATCGCCGTCCGCGCGCGAGGCGCCCGCGGCGACGCCGAAGTTCGTCAGCAGCGCCGAAAGGTCCGCCAACGTCACCGCGCCGTCGTCGTCCAGGTCGCCCGTGCAAGGTGTGTACAACAGCGTGACCGTCGCAACCGCGGAAGAGCCGGCGGCGCTGTCCACGCGGAACCGCATCTGATCCGTGCCGCTCGCGGTTGCATTGGGCTGCACCAGGCGATACGGCCCGATCAGCTCGCCGGCCAGCGTGGCCTGCGACGGATTCTGAATCATTGTGAATGTCAGCGGCGTCGCGGCGTCGTCGAACGTCGCCGGCAGCTCGACCAGCGCAGGCGAGTCGAAGCGGATGCGCTTGGTGTAACTGAAGCTCGCCGGCGGCGAGCCGGAGGGAGTCCCGTCGCTGTTGGCCACGTCGATCTGCTGCGGCGCGCTGCGAATCACCTTCCCACCGGGGATCAGGGCCTCGGCCTGGAGCGTCACCGGCCCCGCGCCCATCGTCAGCCCATAAACGGTCAAGGAAGCACTCGAACCCGCCGCCGCCGCGAGCACGCGCCCATTCTGCATCAGGCGCACTTCGGATACGTCGCTCCCGATCGCAACGATGTCGCACTGGAACGCGGTCGATCGGTCGCCCGCCGTCGGCGTCACCGAGAGCGTCGCGGAGCGGCCCGTATTGTCCACGTCGAGCGCGCCGACCCAACGGCCCGTGGACTTCGCCAGCGAGTCGTCGTACGCCAGCACGCGCACGTCGTGATATCCGTCGGCGAGGGACGTCGTGTCGATCGTGAATGCCTGGCCGACGCCGACCGACGCGTGCAGCACGCCGTCGATCAGCAAGTCATATCCGGCGATCGCGGCGGTCGGACTGCCCGTGGTCGCCTCAGGCGTGAGCACGATGCTGCCGGAAACGGTGCCGCCTGGCGCGTCGGGCACGTCAACCTGCGGCAGGTAGGCGAACGGCCGCGTGAGCGGGTCGCCCATGAGCAGGCCCTGGAACGGATAGTAGCGCACGCTGCGGAACGCCGATTCGCCCAGCGACAACCCGCGATACGAGTACACGTGCACGCGCGCGTGGGGGAACTTGCCGGCGTAGTTGCACGGCTCCTCGATCGTGCCCCAGGAGCCGCTGGCGCCCTTGACGATCCAGCGCGACATTTTCTCCTGCGAAGCCTCGTCGAACGCCCCGGCGAAGCTCGTCAGGTGGTCGCAGAACGCCCCGGGGAGGATCGTCATGTCGGCGGCGTCGATCCCCGGCGACGCCCAGCCGGTCATGATCCCGAGGCAGTCGTGATGGCCGGTGGGCAGGACGGCCAGCAGGTGCTCGGCCTGTCCGCCGTCGGCCTCGATCGTGGCGACGGCGGCGTCGAACGCGCCGTCGCGCGGGTCGCTGCGCGCCGAGTCAGTCGTCTCCATGAAGTAGAACGTCCCCGCCGGCCGCGTGCCGTCGACTGCGACGCTGCGGTCGATCATTTCGATGATCTCGTCCACGGTCAGACCGTTGACGCCCGTCCAGCCCAGCAGCGCGCCGATGAACCAGCGGCGGCCGTTCGGGTCGGACGGGTCGCGGGGCAGCCCGTTCCACCAGTAGAGGTTGCTGTCAAAGGCGCGGATCCCATCGCCCGGCCGGTAGTAGCCCTGCTGCGCTTGCGACGTCAGCGTAGCGCTCAGCACCTCGTCGGCGACAAAGGCCATCGTGTACGCGCCCGTAATCGAGAAGCGCTGGACCGGGAAGCAGCCGTCGGAAACCAGGTTGGGGGCGGCGATGCGGTACAGCGACGGCGGCGCGATCACGATGTAGTCCACGTGATCCTCCAGCCTGCCGTTCGCGATGTGCCCGAACAGCGCCTGGAAGTTGTTGCTGACGAGCGAGGCGAAACTGACGGCGCCGGAGTCCATGTACAGCACGTTCTGGTCCGGGATGTTCCGGGCGTGCTTGTAGTAGTTGCCGATGTACTGGGCGTCCGGACGCTTCGGATCGATGATGAGCAACACGTTCTCGGGCGTTCCGCCCGCGCGGGCCAAGCCGGCCGCCGCGAGCGCCGAGAGCCATGCCAGGTGTTTCGCGGCGTGCCGCCGCCCTCCGCAGAAATTCGCTGCGAGCATTCCCCTTCGCCTCCGTCACGGCCGCGATGGACGCCGGCGGCTGCCCCTCCTGGCGTTCGCGTGCTGGGTGCGCATGTATTGTACGGAACGAGCGGCGACGTCCAAGTTGAAACGCCGCGGGCGGGAGGACGCCGCCATCGGCGTCCGCCCATCCGAAAAAAGGGTGGGTGCGAACGAGGCCGATTCGGCCATTCCGGACCTTTCCTCTTGCACGCTTCGCTTGTCACGCCAGCGCTGTTTCGAAGCCGCCGTAGCGTCGGACCTCCGGGTCCGACGAACATGTCCCCGTCGGGCTCGGAGGTCCGACGCTACAAACTTCGTGAAGCCGCGCTACAATTCGCGCCGCCCACGGGAGGGTTTACTCATGCTCGCACGCTGGTCGGCCGTCGGCGCGCTGTTCGCATTCCTGGCCGTTGCAGCCGGCGCATTCGGGGCGCACGGCTTGCGCGATCGGCTTTCGGTCCCGCAGCTCGTGATCTACGAGGTCGCCGTCCGGTACCAGATGTATCACGCGCTCGCGCTCGTCGTGCTGGGGCTGATCGCGTCTCGATCCGCAACGGCGTCCGCGACGGTCGCCGGATGGAGCTTCGTGATCGGGATCGTCCTCTTTTCCGGGAGCCTCTACGCGCTGTCACTTTCGGACATCCGGGCATTCGGCGCAATCGCGCCCTTCGGCGGAGTCGCATTCCTGGCGGGTTGGGGGGCCCTGGCGATCGGCGCATGGAAAAACGGGCGAGGAACGGTCAAGTCCCGCGAAGTGCCCGAGTCTCGGGCGAACTGAGCGCGGCCCGCGTGGACGAGACGCGGTCCGTAAATGGGCCGGGCGAGCAGCGCGGCTGCTCGCCCGGATCCCCTCCTCCCATGCATCAGTAGTTCGGCGCGCTTACCGCCGGCGGAGAACCGCCAGAGCGCCGAGGCCGATCAGCGCCACGCTGGCCGGCTCCGGAATGTTCGCCGCGCCGGGAGTCGCCGAAGGCGCCGGCTGCGGGCTGAACTCCAGCAGCGCGGTCGCCGAATTGCCGTCGCCGACGCGATAGAAGCCGGCCGGCAGATTCGAGCCGTCCGGACCGACCGTGCCGCTGATCGGCACGTGCGCCGCGCCGGCGTCGTTCGCCGAGTCGCCCGCTCCGCCGTCGGTCACGAAAAACGAATCGACGGCCGCAAGCAGGCTGTCCTTCAGAATGATCGTGTACGAACTGTTCTCGATCGCGTTTTCCTGGATGAGCTGGTCCCGCAGGGAGGCGCTGTAGAATGTCCCGAACGTGGTGTTGGCCATCACCCAGTAGTCGCCGGCGGCAAGCGAGGTTGCGGCGGGAATGATGTACGGCGACCCGCCGTCAGCGCCGCCGAAGCTTGCGCCCGCGTCGCTATCCCACAGCTCGATGCGCCAACCGCTGATGTCCACCGGCCCCGGCCCGGAGTTCCACAGCTCGATGAACTCGCTGTCCGTGCCGGTTGTGCTGCCGAGCACCTCGTTGATCACGATCGCGGCGTTGGCCGCCGAGACCATCGCCCCGAACGCGAGCGCGCCCAGCAGCGACTTTGCCAGAAAACTGCGCATTGTTCCTCTCCTCCTGTGAAGCAGACGCAACCTATCCCGCATGCCGCACGTCCACGCATGCGTGCGGCAACATTCGAGCCTTCACCGGGTGCTTCGGAAACCAGGAGACGTGTGACTGTGCTCTTCTTTCCTGCCCCGGTCCATGCAGTTTACCAGCACCATTGCGGTGCTCCCAAGAAGCATTTGTTAAGTTTTGGCAAAAAAAGTCCGCCCATCGAACCCGGACCCTTTGCGGGTGGGTGCCGTAGCTAGAAATTCACAAGACGTTTTGTGACAGAAGGTTACGCAAACACTTCTGGCCCGATAACTACTACCGGCGCACGTTCCGGGAGCGCTGCCGCCGCTCACACGTCCGCGCGGTTGAACGACCAGCGACGCTCACCCCGACGGACCTGGCTCACACGGTGTCGGATCGAACCGCCGCGGGGTCGAGCCCGCCCGAGATGGTCGCGGCGGCTTCCTCCGGAATGGGCTCGCCGCGCGCCAGCCTGCGGAACAGCAGGAAGGCGGACGCGGCAAACAGGACCGAGACCGCGAACGACGCGTTCCCGATCGTCGCGTTGAGCCACACGCTCAGCAGGGGCATGAGCATTCCGCGCAGCCCGGTGAGCGCCACGTGAATGCCCATGTACAGATCACTCTGATCGCCGGACGCGAAGTGAAGGTGCCCGATCGACCAGGCGATCGCGCCGCCGCCCTGGCAAAAACCTTGCGCCGCGCGTCCGAGCACGAGCAGCGCCAGCGTCAGCCACATCAGCCCCGGGCCGCCGCGCTCCGCCAGCAGCATCGCCGCCGTCGTACAGACGTAGACGACGAGCCAGAACGCCGTGTTTCGCACGCGGAAATGAACGGCGCCGACGCGGTCGAAATATGGGGCCCAGAAGCGGATGCTCAGCAGCATTACCAGCACGGGGAGCTGGAGCATGAGAAAGCTGGAAGCGTAGTAACCCAGCCCGAGGGACTCGGGGATCGCGCGTACCAGCACGCCGTCGGTCGAGAAGCTGGCCGCGCCCAGCAGGAACTGCGCGTTCATGTATCGCGCGAAGCGCCGGTCCCGGCGCAGAATCTCGCCCGCCTCGCGCAGCCCCCCGCGGAACTCCGCGATCAGCGAGCGGGAGCGCGGCTCGCCGTTTCGCGCGCGGTACGCGCGCAGTTCGCGCGCCTCGCCGCGGATGCGCAGCCGGCGGAGCGGAATGAGCGACACGAGGCCGATCAGCACGACTACGGGATAGACGAGACGGTAGTACAGCGCGTTCGAGTCGAACACCCACGCCACGGCTGCGCCGCTGAGCATGATCATCGTCAGACGCAAGGTCTGAAGATTGCCGACGATGCGGCCGCGGTGCGACCTGGGATAGGCGGCGTTCCAGATGCTCGAACGCAGCGTCGTCAGCCCGGTGAAGAAAAAGTGCGTCAGCGCGAGCAGCGCCGCGAAAAGCCAGCCGCCCCAGCGCGGCTCCGGCGGAACCAGTGCCAGCGACAGCGCGCACGCCAGTACCGCGCCCGCCAGCCGGAACATCAACGGCGTTCGCGGCCGCCCACGGATGACCACGCCCCAGAACAGGCTGAGCGTGTTCATGAACACCGGGATCGCCCAGCAGATGCTGGTGAGCAGGGGGGATGCGCCGAACGTCTTGTACGCGACGATGCCCGCGATGTTGCCCTCGATCGAGCCGATCAGGACACACCAGAGCAGCAGGTGGCGGAACTCGACGGCGTAGTTTCTCCGGCATAGGGCCGGAACGCCGACTGCACCGAGAACCGGGATGGCGCGATCCATAGGCTGGGTACCGAGCCGAGCATCATACCCGGCCGGAAAGCGCAGCGCCAGGCGCCAGGTTGCATCTCCGCCACAGCGCAGTTCCGGCGGCCCAGCCGCAGTCTTCGCGCATCGCGGCGTCACTGTCTGATAAGAGCCGTTCCGGGACGCGCGCCGCCGCGCCGCTGCGAATGTTCGTCCCCGCAGGAGTCGATAAGACAGCGTCACAGTCGCGCGGCGAGCGTCCACGCGTCGAGTTCGAATCCGCGCCGCAAGGGGGTCGTCATGGCCGCCGAAGAGAAGAAGGAAGCCGAAGCGCCGCCGAAACCCAAGAAAGGCCTGCCCAAAGTCCCGATCATCATCGGCGTGATCACGATCGTACAGGCGGTCGGGTTCTTCATTGGGTTCAAGATGCTCGGCGCCGGACCCGAAGTGACGCACGGGGCCGAGCACGGCGAGCCGTACCTCGAGGGCGGCGATCCGGCGGCGGAGCCCGCCACCGCGGAGATCGTGCTCTTTTCCGGGTTCCGCGTGCCGAACGTCAAGAGCGGGCGGACGTACATCTACGACTTCGACGTTTCGTTCAAGGCGCCCAGCCACCGGCAGGAGGAGGCCCAGGCGCTGGTCTCGGGCCGCAAAGGGGAGATCGGCGATCGCGTGGCGCGCATCGTTCGTGGAGCCGATCCGTCCGTGCTCCAGGAGCCGGAGCTGAAGACGCTGCGCGAGCAGCTCCGCCAGATTCTCTGCGAGATCGCCAAGGACCCGGAGCTGATCATGGAGGTGTTCATCCCGCGCTTTGTCCCCATCCGCGCGGACTGATGGACGCGGTGCGAGTTCGGACGCTCGCCGCCGGCAGCCAAAACGCAAGGACGCGAAGCCATGAGCGACAATCCCGAGCGGTCGGACGAAACCACGCAGCCCGGTGAGACGGTGACGCCGACCGAACCCACGCTCAGCGCCGGATCGACCGAAGCCCGCGCGACCGACGGCGCGGTCTCCGTGCCGCCGTCCGTCGGTGCGCCGGATGCGGAGCTCGGCGCCGCGGCACCCGCGCCGGCGAGTGACGCGGGTACGGACGTTCCGCCCGACGACTCGGCCGCGCCGCCACTGGGGAGCGCGGGCCTCTCGCCCGCCGAGGATGCATCGCCTTTCCAGCCGCCGGAATTCAGCGAACCCGAGTCGCAGTCCGAACTGGCGAGCCTCCAGATGCTCGATGACGTCGAGCTCGAGGTGCGGATCGAGCTGGGCCGCGCGGAAATGTACATCGAGGACGTGCTCAAGCTCGGCGTCGGATCCGTGGTGGAGCTGGACAAGCTGGCCGGCGACCCGGTGGACATCTTCGTGAACGAGACGCTCGTGGCACGCGGCGAAGTGCTGGTGCTGAGCGACAACTTCTGCGTGCGGATCAACGACATCGTAAGCTCGATTCCCGAACTGGAGCTGAGCACATGAAGCGCGCGCGACTCATCCCGGCGCTCGCCGCCGTCGCGCTCTGCGGTGCCGCTCCGGCGCTCGCCGGTCCCGCCGCTTCCGACCCGGAAGCCGTCTGGGCCAGCATCGAGCCGTCGTTGCCCGAGGCGATGCCGATTCCCCGGCGTTCGCCCGGCGTAGCGGGCGGTGCGCCGTCCGCCGAGCGACCGGCATCGTCGGCGCCGCCCTGGTCGCGCACGTTCGGATCGCTGGCCGCGGTGGTGGCGCTGATCGGCCTGCTCGCCTGGGGGTATCGGGCGGTGACCTCGAGTGGATTCTCGCGGCGTGGCCGGCGTGCCGGCGTGATCGAAATCATATCGCGCACGGCGCTCTCGCCGCGGCAGGGGTTGGTCCTGGTCCGCGTCGGGCCGCGCATGGTGCTGGTCGGGACGACGCACGAGCGACTGACGGCGCTGGACGTGATCGACGACGCGGAGCTGTGCGCGCGGCTCGCGGGCGAGGAGCTGCGCGACAACCGCGGCGCGCCGGGAGCGTTTCAGACGCTCCTGGAACGACATGCTGCGGAGCTGGACGACGGACCCGCCCGGCCGGCGGCGCCGCTCGAATCGGCGTCGCCGCTGGCGCGTGCGTGCGACAGGCTTCAGGCCGCCATGCGGCGGATTCGCGCCAAGGCGGGATAACCGGGGAGCGGGCCGGCGGAGCCGGCGACGGGCGTCAGGAGGACGATCATGCGGGCCGGCGAACCCGCGATTTGGCGCGGCACGCTCGGGGCGGATGGCGGCGTATCGCGGCGCCGGACCCGCGTCGGGCGCCGAGCCGCCGCGTCGCTGGCGGTGCTGTGCGGCCTGCTGTTCTCGACGCCGGCGAACGCCGCCGACATGCCGCCGCCGAGCGCGGAAGCGCCGGCCGTCGGCGGACTCTACGTGCCCGATCTCAGCCGGCTGCTTCCGGCCGCGTCCGACAAGCAGGCGGTCAGCTCATCGATCCAGATTCTCGTTCTACTGACGGTGCTCACGGTCGCCCCGACGATCGTGCTGATGACCACGTGCTTCGTGCGCATGCTCGTGGTTCTGGCGCTGCTGCGCCACGCGCTGGGCACGCAGCAGTTGCCGCCGTCGCAGGTGCTCACGGCGCTGGCGCTGTTCCTGACGATCCTCGTCATGGCGCCGACCTGGGACAGGATCCGCACCGAAGCGCTGGACCCCTACATGGAGGACCGGATCTCGCAGCTCGACGCCGTGAACATCGCCGGCCGACACGTGCGGCAGTTCATGTTCGACCAGATCGAGCGCTCGGGAAACGAGCAGGACGTGTACCTGATGTACGAGTACGCCGCGCAGCGCAGCGTGGCGGCCGACGAGACCATCTCGCGCGAAGACGTGCCGATGACGGCGCTGATCCCGGCGTTCCTGCTGAGCGAACTGAAGGTCTCGTTCGTGCTGGGGTTCCGCATCTTTCTGCCGTTTCTGGTGATCGACATGGTCATCGCCACGCTGCTCGTGTCGATGGGCATGATGATGCTGCCGCCGGTGCTCGTTTCGCTGCCGTTCAAGCTGCTGCTGTTCGTTATGGCCGACGGTTGGCACCTGATCGGCGGCTCGCTGATGGCCAGCGTTCACTGACGATCGACGCCTTTGGGAGGAAGCCCGATGTTCGACGTGCCCGCGGCCCTGGACCTGACGCGCGAAGCGCTGCTCACGGCGATGCTCATCGCCGCGCCGGTGCTCGGCGCGGGCATCGTCGTCGGCATCTGCGTCAGCCTGCTCCAGACCATCACCCAGCTCCAGGACCAGACGCTGGCGATCGTGCCCAAGATCGTGGCGATGATTGCTGCCGCCGTGTTCCTGACGCCGTGGCTGGCGCGGCGGCTGATCGATTACTCGGCGGAGTTGTTCGCGGGCGGGTCGTAGGCATGAGGGCGGGAACCGGTCGGCTGGGCGGGATCCCAGCCGAGCCCCGAGCGTGAGCGAGGAGTCGAGGCCCGCACTTCCGAGCGGCGTGCGGATGACCGCTCCCCGACGGTCGCGGCTCGGATGGATCGCGGTCGCAGACCGCTCCTGCGGCCCGTGCCGGAGCGGGCCGGTCGAAGGCGATCGGACACGGGTAGGGAACGGAATGCCGATCGAGCTGTTCGCCATCTATCAGAAGCTGCCGGTCTTCGCGCTCGTGCTGGGCCGGATCGGCGCCATGCTCCTGGCGCTGCCGATCATCGCCGGCCTGGCCGTTCCGATCCGCGTGCGCGCCCTGCTCGCCGTCGGCCTGGCGCTCGTGGCGGCGCCCGTCGTGCCCGTCCCCGTCGAGCGCGTCGCGAGCCTGCCCGCGGTGGGCGTCGCGCTCGTGGGCGAGCTGCTCCTCGGGGCGCTGATCGGGCTGATCGTCCGCTGCTGCTTCGTCGGCATGGAGCTGGGCGGCCTGCTCATCTCGCAGGAGTCGGGCCTGGCGTTCGGCGCCATCGCCGATCCAAACAGCGGCCTCGAGCAATCCGTCATCAGCGTCGCCTACGCGCAGATCGCCGCGGTCGTGTTCCTGCTCACCGGCGGCCACCGGGCGGTCGTCGCCGCGACGCTGGACTCTTTTCACGGCGTACCCCTGGCAGAGACGTTCGCGCTGCTTCCGGCGGGCACGGAGCTTGCGCTGCGTGCGCTGGAGCTCGGCGGCGGCCTGGCAGTTCGCGTCGCCGCCCCGGTCGTGCTGACGCTCTTTCTCATCAACGTCGCTCTCGGCTTCATCTCGCGTACCGTGCCACAGCTCAACGTGACGACCATCGGTTTCTCGGTGAAGACTTTGCTCGCGTGCCTGCTCCTCGCCGCGGCCCTCCCGGCCGCCAGCGAGGCCTTCGGCGACGCGCTGTCCGTCACGCTCGACGGAATCAGCGGTTTGCTCGCGCCGGCACCGGCGCAGGATGGATGATTCATGGCCGCAGACGAAGCCGGCGAAAAGACCGAACAACCGACGCCGCGCCGCCGGCAGGAGGCCCGTGAGCACGGGCAGGTCCCGCGCAGCACGGACCTGACCGCCGCGGTTGTGCTGCTCGCTGCCCTGGGTTTGCTGAATGCGTTCGGCCCCGGGCTGCTCGAGCGCGCGCTTCTGTTGACGCGCGAGCTGGGCGAATCCGGTGAGGTGCGCGGCGACGATCTGGGGCCGCCGATTCTGCACGCCGCGTCTTCCGCGGCGTTCATGCTGGTTCCGATTCTGCTGCTGCTCGCGACGGCGGCGGCGGTGGGGTCGCTGCTGCAAAGCGGGCCGGTGCTCGCGTGGAAACGCGCCCAGCCTAAGCTCGAAAACGCCAGCCCGGGCAAGGGCGTGAAGCGGATCTTCTCCACCGACTCACTGACGCGCGGGCTGATGGGGCTGCTCAAGCTCGCGTTGGTTGCGGCGGTGGCGTACGTCACGATCCGTGGCGACAGCGCGGCGCTGATCGGGACGGGCACGCTGGAGGCGGGCGGTGTGTTCTCGATGGCTGCGGAGTTGACGTTCAAGCTCGCGCTGCGGCTGGCGCTGGTTCTGCTGGTGCTCGGCGCGATCGACTACAGCTACCAGCGCTGGAAGCTCGAAAAGAACCTGCGGATGACCAAGCAGGAGGTCCGCGACGAGCTGAAGCGCATGGAGGGCGACCCGGTCATCAAGCAGCGCCGCCGCCAGGCGCAGCTTCGCCTGGCAATGCAGCGTCTACAGATCGACGTCCCGAAGGCGGACGTGGTGGTGACGAACCCGACGGAGTACGCCGTCGCGCTGCGCTACGACGAGCAGACCATGACGGCCCCGCGCGTGATCGCCAAAGGCAAGGGCTGGCTGGCGGAACGCATCCGGCAGCTCGCGCTCCTGAGCGCCGTGCCGATCGTGCAGCGGCCGCCGCTGGCGCGAACGCTCTATGCGACCGTGGACGTGGGAGAGGAAATCCCGCCGCAGCTCTATCGCGCCGTGGCGGAGGTGCTGGCGTACGTGTACCAGCTCACGCGGCGTGCGGCGGGGTGACGACGAACCGGTGGCGCGGGCGTCTCGCCCGCAAGCGCAAGGGGTGGCTCAGGCGTCCGGCCTGCAAGGAACAACCGCGACGCGCCGAAGAAGGGCGCTCGCTGCCGCCCGCGGACCGCTCCCTTACGGTCGCGGCGCGGCTGGGAACGCGACTCGGCTGGGGGCGCGATTCGGGCGCGAGCGCGGAATGAGTCGCCGATGTGACACGACATGGCCGTAGCTGAGAAAAGCTCGATCCTCCAGTTCCTTTCCCGCAACCGCGGGCTGCTGTTTCCCTGCGCCGCCGCCGCGCTGATCTTCGTCATCCTAATCCCGCTGCCGACCGCACTGCTCGATTTTCTGCTGGTCTCGAACATCCTGATGAGCGCCGTCGTGCTGATGACGGTGATGTACATCCGCTCGCCGCTGGAACTCTCCAGCTTCCCGTCGCTGCTGCTGGCCCTCACGCTGTTGCGGCTGGTGCTGAACACGGCCACGACTCGCCTGATCCTGGCCAACGGCACGCAGGGAACCGCCGCCGCGGGCCACGTGGTCGAGGCCTTCGGCGTGTTCGTTGCGGGCAACTCGCTCGCCGTCGGCGTGATCATCTTCGTCATCATCTCGGTGATCCAGTTCGTGGTGATCACCAAGGGCGCCACGCGCATCGCCGAGGTCGCCGCGCGCTTCACGCTCGACGGCATGCCCGGCAAGCAGATGGCCATCGACGCCGACCTCAACGCCGGCATCATTGACGACGCCGAGGCCCGCCGGCGGCGGCAGGAAATCAGCCGCGAGGCGGACTTCTACGGCGCCATGGACGGCGCCAGCAAGTTCGTCCGCGGCGACGCGCTGGCGGGCATCTTCATCACGTTCGTGAACATCCTCGGCGGACTCTACGTCGGCATGGTCGAGCACAACATGGCGCTCGTGCAGTGCGCCGAAATCTACACCAAGCTGACCATCGGCGACGGACTGTCGAGCCAGATTCCGGCGTTCATCACGTCTGTCGCGGCCGGCATGCTCGTGACGCGCAGCACGGGCAAGAGCAACCTCGGCGACGAGGTCCTCGGACAGCTCTTGTCGAAGCCCGTCGCGCTCAGCACCGCCGCCGCGTTCCTGGCCGTCATGACGCTCACGCCGCTGCCGAAGGTTCCGCTGGTCGCGCTGGCGGCCGGCTGCGGCGTGCTGGCGTTCTTCGTGAACCGCACGCAAACGGCGGCGGTCTTGCAGCAGGCCACCGAGCAGCGCTCCCGGGAGCGGGCCAAGCCGGAGAAGATCGAGTCGCAATTGCACGTGGATGCCCTGGAACTCCAGGTCGGCTTCGGGCTGGTCTCGCTCGTGGATCGCGCCCGCGGCGGCGACCTGCTGGACCGCATTGCCGCGATGCGCCGGCAGATCGCGTCCGATCTGGGCCTGCTCGTGCCGCCGGTGCGCATCCGCGACAACGCCACGCTGGCGCCAAACGCTTACCGCATCCTGCTGCGCGGGCACGAGATCGCCGGCGGTTCGCTCTACCCGGACCAGTTGCTGGCGATCGACTCGGGGCTGGCATCCGAGGCGCTGAACGGCATCCAGACGCGCGAGCCGGCGTTCGGGCTGACGGCGTGGTGGATCTCGCCAAGCGAGCGCGACCGGGCCGAGCGGCTGAACTACACGGTCGTGGAGGCCAGCGGCGCCCTGACGACGCACCTGACGGAAGTCATCAAGGCCCATGCCGCGGACCTGCTCACCCGCACCGAGACGCACGGGCTGATCGAGAATCTCAAGCAGAAGAACGCGGCGCTCGTCGAGGAGGTCGTCCCCGCGCTGCTCAAGCCCGGCGAGGTGCAGAAAGTCCTGCAAAACCTGCTGCGAGAACGCGTTCCGGTCCGCGACCTCGAGACGATCCTCGAGACGCTGGGCGACTGGGCGGCGCGGACCAAAGACCCCGAGATTCTCACCGAGTACGTCCGCAACGGCCTCGCGCGCGCCCTGTGCGCCCAGTACAAGGACGACAACGGCGTGCTCCACTGCATCACCTTCGAGCCGGCCGCCGAGGACTACATTCAGGCCAACATCCAGCGCTCCGAGCACGGCTCGGCGATCACCATCCCGCCCGCGCGCCAGGCTGACCTGGTGCAGCGCGTGCGAAAACTGGTCGAATCGGCCGCCGTCTCAAGCGGCGCGCTGGTTGTACTGTGTTCGCCGCAGATTCGCCTTTGGGTCCGGCGGCTCATCGAACCCGTGCTGCCGAAAACGCCCGTCCTGGCGCTGAACGAGGTCATGCGCGAAGTGAGCGTCCAGGCGCATGGAGTGATCAGTCTTGACGAATCAGGTGCGAACGTTCCAAGCGCCGTCGGTACGTGAGGCGCTGGACCTGGTGAAGCAGTCGCTCGGCCCCGACGCCGTAATCCTCGGGACGCGCTCCCTCGCGCCCAAGGGCATCGGAGGCCTGCTCGGAGGCGCGCAGGTGGAAATCACCGCCGCGCCGGCCGGCAGCGGCGTCCGCGGACCGCAGCTCAAGGCGCCCGCGGGGGCCGGGCCCACGTTGCGCGCCCCGCCCGACGGCGCGCCGCAGCCGGCGCCCGGTGCGCCCGCGCCAACAGCCACGATCCTCGGGCGAACTCGCGGCGAGCGGATTCCCGCGGCGCTGTACGCGCACTTTCTGCGGCTGACACAGAACGACGTGGCGGACGAGCTCGCGGCGGAGATTGTACGGCGCGCCGCCGAACGCGCAGGCGGCGGCGACGAACCGGCGGCGCTCCGCGACGCGTTCCGCTCAGTCCTCGCGGAGATGATTCCCGTGGCGGGGAAGATCGAGCTGACGCCCGGCCAGTCGCGCCGCGTCGCGCTCGTGGGTCCGTCCGGCGCCGGCAAGACCAGCGCGGTCGCCAAGCTCGCGTCGCATTTCCGCCTGCGCGAGTCGCGAAGCGTGGCGCTGCTTTCGCTCGACATGCACCGCGTCGCCACGCACGATGAAGTCCGCCGGTATTCGGAGCTGATCGGCGTTCCGATGGCGTCCGCGCAGAGCGTCGCCGGCGTCCGCGAGGCGCTGCGCCGCCTGGGCGAAACTGAGTTGGTGCTGATCGATACGCCCGGGATCGGTTGGCGCGAGACCGGGCGTTTCGCGCGGTTGGCGGCGCTGCTCCGCGCGGTGCAGCCGCACGAGACGCATCTGGTGCTGCCAGCCTCGATGGCCCCGCAGGTTCAGCAGCGGGCGGCCGAATTGTTCGCGCGGCTGAATGTGACGCGCGTCGTGCTCTCGCGCGTCGACGAATTGGTCGGCTTCGGCGCGGTGCTGGCCACGCTCTCGCGCCTGTCGTGGGGCGTCTCGTACGTCAGCACGGGCCCGCGCGTCCCGCGGCAGATTGAGCCGGCTTGTCCGCGGCGGCTGGCCGAGCTACTCTGGGCCGAGTGACGCGGCGCCGGGTTGGGGCGCCGCCACTTCGCGCGGCACCGCACCTCGGACGGCGGGATGAGTTCCCCCCAGCGCCGGACAAACGTGGTAGCCCTCGTCGGCGCTGTTCCCGGCGTCGGCGTGACGACGCTTGCCGCCAATCTCGCCGACTGTCTCGGACCATTCGGCCAACGCGTCGCGCTGTTGCGGCCGGAATCCCCGGCGGAGCTGCGTTGCGCGCCGTCCGAGCGCTCGCGCGAACGTCGCGGCGCAGCCGCCGCGCCTGCCGCAGAAGACGCGGCCGGCGCGGGCGTGGAAGCCCTGTCTCGCTACGACACGCTGATCGTCGATTGCCCGTCCGGCCTGAATGAGGGGGCGCTCGAGGTCGCGCGGGGCGCCGACCGCGTCGTGGTGGTCATGACCGCGGACCGGGATTGCCTGGTCCGCTCGTACGCGCTCGTGAAGGCCCTCGGACGTTCCGTTCGGAGCGAAAGGGTGGGATCGCTGGTGAACCGTATTCGAGACGTGCGGCGGGCGCAGTTGTACGCGCAGCGATTGCGGGACGTGGCGCAGCGGTTTCTCGACATCAGGGTTGATCCGCTGGGGGTGGTTCCCGACGACGTGGTCATTCCCGAGGCGGCGCGCTGTGGTTTGACCGCTGTGGTCCGATATCCGAGCAGCGCGTTCAGTACGGCGATCGGGAGCGTCGCGCGGCGGTTGGAAGTAGGCGCAGCGATCGGCCCGGAGCGCGTGCCGCTCTGGTCGCGTGTCGCCGGGTTGTTTCTCTAGACGCCCGCGCGCCCGAACGCGCCGGCCGGGGCCGCAGACGTAACGAAGCGGGGGTGACCGAGGGCCGCCGCTCGCCCAGTCCCCGGCCCCATCGGCAGGCAGCACAGGCGTCTCGCCTGTGGTCGGGGTGACGGAGGGGCGCCGTTCGCCCAGTCCCCCGCACCGCACGGTCGCGGCTCGGATCCGCAGCGCCAACTCGCGCACGGGTGATTGGTGCGTCACAGGCGGGGCGCGTGTTCCCCTCTCCAACGCGTTCCTCATCAGCACGCCCGCACTCGTCACTCTGTCCCTGTGCTCGCCGTCGTGTGCCGGTGATTCCTGCAAGCGGTCGGTTCCCCAGGCCGATAGAAACGGGTGGTGCCATGGTCGCGCGTACGGGCGCACAAGTTGCTCTGTTGGCCTTCGTCATCACGATCGCGGGAGGTCTCCTGGTCGGGAACTCCTTCCAGACCGTGCTCAGCCGCTCGCTGACTGCGACCGTCGCGGCGCTGCTCATCGGACAGTTCGTGGCCTGGTCCAGCAAACTCGTGCTGCGCGACTACCTGCAGCGCCGCAAGGTCCAGATTGACACGGCTCACGCGGAGGCCGCCGCGCCGGCCGAGGCGGGCGCGGACGGGCGCACGGCCGCCAAGACGGGGTAGAAGCATGGGGCGCATGAAGGGCAGCGGACGGGTGCGGCGGATCACGCGCGACTACAAGGCGCGCAGTTTTCCCGACGCCGAGTCGCTTGCCGCGGCGTGGCGCGAGTTTCGCAGGACCGGATCGGACGAGCTGCGGAACCGCCTGGCCGAGCATTACCTGCTGCTGGTGCGCTACGCGGCGGAGAGTATCGGCGCCAAGCTGCCGGACGAGGTGGACGTCGAAGACCTGATGAGCGCGGGGATCTTCGGGCTGGTGGACGCGATCGACGCGTTCGACCCGGACCGGGGCGTGAAGTTCGAAACCTACTGCGCCCCGCGCATCCGCGGTGCCATCGTGGACGAGCTGCGCAGCTTGGACTGGGTCCCGCGGCTGGTGCGCCACCGCGCGGCCAAGATCGACGAAAGCATGCGGCTGCTGGAGGCCGAGTTGGGGCGGCTGCCGACCGCGGACGAGCTGCGGCGGCGGCTGGGTGTGACGCCGGCGCAATTCGAGAAGTTCACGCGCGATTCAAGCGCGGTCTCCCTGGTATCGCTTTCGCAGAAGCTGCCCGACACCGACTCGCACCGGGAGATCTGCGAGCAGGACTTGCTGCGCGACGACAGCAGCGACGACCCGGTCGTGGAAGCGCAGAAATCGGACCTGCGCGAGCTGATCAACACCAACCTGAGCCGGGCCGAGCGGCTGATCCTCGTGCTGTATTACTACGAGCAGATGACGATGAAGGAGATCGGGGCGACGCTCGATCTCTCCGAGTCGCGGGTGAGCCAAATGCACTCCGCGATCGTCGAGCGCCTGCGCGCCCAGCTCACCTCGCGCGCCGACGCCTCGAAACCGGGAACCGACGTCTTGGCGTAGCGTGCCGCGATGTCCTCGATCCCCCCCGCGTGGCTGAGCTCGATCATCCAGAGCCAGGGAGCGCAGCAGCGCGCCGGCGAAGCGCGCCAGCGCGAGACCGACAGTGAGGCGGTCGCGAAGGACGGTCCGTTCGCGCACCAGCTTGACGCGGCCATCTCGGCCGACGACCGCGACGCCCAGGTCTATTCCGATGCCGAGGGCGCCGGCGGACAGGGCCGCGACCTGGGAACTACGCCGGAAGAGACTGCGCAAGACGATGAGAGCGGGGGTGCGGACGACTCGCCGCCGGGACATATCGACGTGTCGGCGTAGCGCAGGCGCAACCGTCACCGGCGCAGGCCGACGGGATTTCCCCACAATTGAAACCGGGACGATCCGGTGCGATCGCGGCGACGGCACGCTCGCGCTTCGGGTTACACCGCGACGAGCTCGTCCGCCGGCTCCTCGACGTCGCCGGTGAGCAGCGACACGAACGAGTCCAGCCCCTCGCGGAACTGCTTCTGCGCCCACGCTTCGGTCACGTCGGGCACGCGCACGACGGATTTTTGAAGCACGGGCTCCTTGCCGGGCACGAAGAGCTCGCAGCGCAGCTCGAATTCTCCGACGCCGGTGAATCGGAAGATCATCAGCAGGTACGCGTTCTCGGCCAGCTCGAACTTGAAGGACCGTCGCCCCTGCTCCTGGAGCGGCGAGCTCACGCGGAACCCGTTGTCGCGCAGGAAGCCGGACAGCTCGTCGATGACCGGCTCGACCTGATCGCGGAGGGCGGCTTCGAACTGCTTGACGCACTTGGCTTGTGCCGTGTGCAGCTTGTCGAGGAAAGTGCGCTTCCAGGCGTCCACGATTCGTCTCCACTTTTCGGACGTGGTTCCCACGCGGCCCACGACGGCAAGTCGCAGCTCCGCCCGTACAATGCTCCAGTCTACGATACGTTTCGGCTGGCGGACGGTCCGGGATTGCAACGCTTCCGACGTGAAGTCGGCGCCTCGGCGCTATCGGACCGATGGACCGGCTCGATCGTCGTCGGGCAAGGGGACTTCGGACATGCCGCGCCTCACCAGGATCTACACCCGCACCGGGGATGACGGAACCACCGCCCTGGGCACGGGCGAGCGCGTCGCCAAGACCAGCGCCCGCGTCGCGGCCTACGGCGCGATCGACGAGCTGAATTCCCAGCTCGGCGTGGCGCTGGCCTCCGGCCTGCTTGCGGAGCTTGTCGAGCCGCTGCGGACGGCGCAGAACGAGCTGTTCCACGCCGGCGCCGACCTCTGCGTGCCGGAGAAGGACAAGCCATCGCACCCCGGTCCGCGAATCGAGGCCCGTCATGTGGAACGCCTCGAACGGCTCATGGACCGGCTGAGTGAATCGCTGCCCGCGCTCGAGAACTTTGTCCTTCCCGGCGGGGCTGCGGCGGCGGCACAGCTCCATGTCGCGCGGGCCGTCTGCCGACGGGCCGAGCGCGACGTGGCGCGTTTGATGGAGCTCGAGCCGGTCAATCCGCAGATTCTGCGCTACTTGAACCGGCTGTCGGACACGCTGTTTGTGATGGCCCGGCGGCAGAACCACGCTGCCGGTGTGCCCGAGCCGACCTGGGACAGCCGCGCGTAGGGCCTCGACATGAAGCTCATCATCACGCTGCTGTCGCGCGAGCTGTTCGCCCTCGGACTGCGTAACCTCCGCGCGCACCGCCTGCGGTCGTTCCTGACGGCCCTGGGGATGATCTTCGGCGTCGGCGCCGTGATCTGCATGCTGAGCATCGGCGAGGGCGCCTCGGCCGAGCAGATGGAGAGCATCCGGCTGCTGGGCAGCGAGAACATCATCGTCCGCAGCGTGGAGCCGCCAGCCCCGAAGGAGGCCCGCGAGAGCCAGTCGCGATTGAAGGCATACGGCATCACGCGCGCCGACGTCGAGCGGATTCGGGAGCTCCCGGGCATTCGACGCGTCGTGCGGATGCGCGAGGTCGCCACCACGATGCTCTGCGGGGCGCGGCGCTTCGAGGGCTTCGTGCTGGGCGTGTCGCAGAACTTCTTCGACGTGGTGCACGTGAAGGTCGAGCACGGCCGGGCGCTGGCCGATCTGGACGAGTCCGGTGCGGAGAAAATCTGCGTCATCGGCGCCGAGGTGGCGCGGGCGCTCTTCGGCGTGGAAGATCCGATCGGCGGCGTGGTCACCGTCGCCAGCCGCTCGGCCGGCGCCATCCCCTATCGCGTCGTCGGCGTTCTGGCCGACGTGGCCACCGCCGGAGCGCCCGCGAAGGGGCTGGGGGCGCGCGACTGCAACCGCGACCTTTACATCCCGCTGGCGACCGCCGACGCCCGGTACGGCGACATCCAGGTCAAGGTCTCCGCCGGCTCGCGCGAGATGAAGAGGGTCGAACTGAGCGACGTGTACGTGAACGTGGACGGCCAGGAGCGCGTCCTGGAAGTCGCCGACATGGTCCTGGGCGTGCTGGCCCACGGCCGAACTGCGACGGACTACAACGTGATCGTCCCCTTGGAGTTGATCCAGCAGGCGCAGCGCACCAAGCGCACCTGGCAGATCGTGCTCGGCAGCATCGCCGGAATCTCGCTGCTCGTGGGCGGCATCGGCATCATGAACATCATGCTGGCATCGGTGACGGAGCGTACGCGCGAGATCGGCATCCGCAGGGCGCTGGGCGCGAAGCGCTATCACATAACCGCTCAATTCCTGATCGAAACCGTAATTTTGAGCGTGTCCGGTGGAATTATCGGAATCGTCGCGGGGATCGCGCTGGCGGAGGTCGTGAGCCTGGCGGCGGGCTGGCAGACGATCGTGCCACTGTGGGGCGTGCTCATTTCGTTCGTCGTTTCGGCCGCGATCGGCATTTCGTTCGGGTTGTACCCGGCGCGGGCGGCGGCAGCGCTCGATCCGATCGAGGCGCTAAGGTATGAGTAGGGAAGCGGTTGCCGTTTTTTGCGCGAAAAATCCATCGGATTGCTTGACCTGCTCTTGCTCCCCTTTTGGCGAGTGGGTATACTTCACTCTGTAAAGGCTCCCCAAAGCGCCGGAAGTTCGGCACGAACTCGGGAAGGCTCCCCCGACGCCGGACGGAAGGCTCCATTTGTTCGCTCTCAGAGAGGGTCGAAAGCGAATTTCGCTTTCGAGCGATGATTGCGCGCCGTGACGCGCCCAGCCGGCCTGCGCGCTGTACGCGGGCGGCGGCCAAGGCGCGGATCAGGGCAGGGGAGAAGCAGATGTCGACGGAGCCGCAGATTGCTGCCTCGCATCGCAAGTTGCGTCCGAACGTGAGCGTGCCGGACGCCGCAGTGCTCCGCTCGCTGTCGCCCGGGCAGCGGCAAGTACTTCAGCAGTGTCTCGCCGAACCCACCGAGTGCGTTCTGGATGCCCGGTTCCAGCTTCCAACGGCGCACGCGGAGATCCTGGTACCGCTCGAGAGCCTGCTCGAAAAACAAGCCCATCGGCGCGTCTCGCGCGGCGGCAACGACGACAGCGGCCTCGACCTGCTGGCTGACGAACGCCCGGCGCTCGAGCCGACCATCGAGCAGAAGCTCTTCCTGCGATACAACTACTGCCGCTACCTCGTGATGAGGATTCTGCGGGAATACCGTGGCCGCGCCCTAGACCGCCAGGGGACCCTCGAACTTCTGCGCTGGCAGAACGAGGTCCTGCGGATGCGCTGCGAGATCGTCCGCGCCAATCTGCCCCTGGTGCTGGCCATGGCGAAGCGGACGCGAATCACCGGCGTGGACTACGCCGAGCTGATCAGCGAAGGCAACTTGGCGCTGCTCCGCAGCGTCGACAAGTTCGACTGCTCGCGCGGGTACAAGTTCAGCACGTACGCGTGCCGTGCGATCCTGAAGAGCTTCTCCCGCGTCGCCTCGCGAACCTCGCGCTACCGCGGGTACTTCCCGACGGAATTCGACCCCACGCTGGAGAAAGGCGACCTGGCGACGCACCGCCGCGCCACCGCCGAAGACGAGTGGGTGGACGAGCTTAAGCACATCCTGGCCGGGAACGGCGCCAATCTCAACGAGATCGAGCGCACCGTCATCAAGGCGCGCTTCGCGATCGACGCCCAGCCCGACCCCGGCGAGCCGACCCGCGCCAAGACCCTCGAACAGGTCGGCGAAATGATCGGCGTGACCAAGGAGCGCGTGCGCCAGATTCAGAACAAGGCGCTCGAAAAACTCCGAGTCGCGCTCGAAGGCGGCGTCCTCGCCGTCTAGCGGACGGCCTGGCCAAGCGTCCGTTCGTGGGTGTTCAAGACGGCACCGGCGGCCTGCCCGTTGCTGCAACGGGTCGGCGACCGACGCCGAGCCACGGATCGGCGAGAGCGCGCGGCTTCTGGCCCTTTCATTTGCATGGTTCCGACCCCGCGGGGCCCGCCACTTTGGCCGTCGTCAACCTGGCGGCGCCATCTGCTCGTGTCTTACGCCGCTCGAGCGCGGAAAGAAACACGCGCCAAGCCAGCCTCGCTTGTCCCGGTCAGAAGCGCCGCCGCGCGGGTTGCGCTCCCATTGCCGCTTTGCCATTGACCGGCCGCACCTGATTCGCTAATTTCACAGTTGCAACATCTGAAGCTGCACCGGCTCTGAGGATCGCGGTCCGTCCCGCTCAGGAGGAGGGGGTTTGCCGCGTTTGTGCGTCTCGGAACGTTCACGTCTCGGAGGGTCTGCCGGTGGCGCCCGAAGTCGGCGAGCGGCTGATTGAAGCGTTCGCCACGCAGTATTCGCGGCTCGACACTACCGCTGCGCTCGATCAGTTGCGGCGCGAGTGGCCGCCTGCGCTGCTGGCGCAAATGCTCACCTCTGACTCGCCCGATGTTGTCCGAACCGCCGCGACCTGCCTCGGATTCCTCGGATCCGACGCGCACAGCGCCCGACTGGCACGCCTGCTGGCTCACCAGGATGCGCGCGTAGCCGACGCGGCCGAGCACGCGCTGTGGAGCGTGTGGATGCGTTCACGCGACGGCCGCGCCAACCGCGAGCTTCAATCCGCCGTCAGCGAGATCGGGCGCGAGCGGTACGCGTCCGCCGTCGAGATTCTCCAGGCGCTCACTCTGATGCACCCGACGTTCGCCGAGGCGTTCCATCAGCTTGGGATCGCTCTGTGCTTTCTGGACCGGCTCGACGAGGCCGAGGCGGCGTACCGCAACGCCGTCCGTCTGAACCCGTGGCACTTCGCGGCGTGGGCGGCGCTGGGGCACGTCGCGGTTCAGCGCGGCGACCTGCCGCGGGCCCTGCGGAATTACCGCCGCGCCGTTTCGATCCATCCCCGCTTGCACGAAATTCGGGCGGTGCTGCCCGAGCTTGAGGCGGCGGTGCGGGCCAGGAGCGTTGCGTAATCGTGCCGCGCTCTTCCTCCCGCAGCGCGTGAGTGGTCCAATCCCGCGCGGCAGCGCGTGTCGCTTACCGCTCCTGCGAGCTGGCAGGCCGCAGAGCAGACCCATACGCTGTCCGCGATTCATCGACGATTCGCAGCGTGTACCCGCACTCGATCGTCTCGCCCGCGTCCAGCCGGTCGCCAGCGCTGACCGCGTCGGCGCGTTGCGTCATGTAGAGCTTGTAGTAGCCGCCCGGCGAGTACGCCACGCGCGGGTGCAGCGCCGGATCGGCCGCGCGGTTGTGGCCGAGCCACTGCATGAGGCGGTACACGACGCGGCTCGCCCCGCCCACCAGCAACAGGCCGTCGCATTTGCGATCCGCGTAGACCGACCCCGCGCCGGCGACGGGCTTGCCCGCGTCGTCGTTCTCAAAGCGCACCCAGTCCACGTCGAGCGGCGCCGTCGGCAAGGCCACATACTGAAAGAACACGTACGCCGTCACGCCCGGTGCGATCGTCACCCGGTTATGCACGCGCAGCCCGGACAGGTCGAACAGCAGCGCCGCCTCCACCGACCCGAGCACGCCGCCCGTCCGATCGCTCCGCAAGTGGGCGTTCCCGTTCACCAGCCGAAACTCGGCGTAATCGGCCCGCGATGCGCCGCCGGGAAATGACGCGGTCCAGTCTTCCGGCGGCAGATCGCCCCGCTGCGTGGCGATGTGCAGGCTGCCGCCGTCGATTCCCTGATGCGACAACCCGCCGATGCTCTTGGCGGGTCCCATCTCGGCGTCGTCTCCGTCCCATGTCGCGTCGGTGTCCCAGTAGACGGCGAATTCCTGCGTGGGTCGCGAGGCGATGACGTGGTTGATGGAGCTGAGCGGCATGACGACCTTTGTGTCGCCGTCATTTCCGTCGTGCAGCAGCGCGCCGCAGCGGGGCTGGCCGTGAAGGAGAATCTCGTCGCCGGGAAACGTCGGCGAATTCGTGTCGATCCAGTCCAGCCCGATCAGACGGCATTCGGACGTGCCGCTTCCGGGGACGGCCTGCATGCGCAGCGCAGCGCAGCCGGACATGACGGGGACCCAGCCGGAGGCGAAGCAGCCGCTCGGAGCGCCGTCATGGCTGGACGGCAGGTCGAGCGCACTGTTCGGAAGCGGCACACCATCGGCATCCAGCTGGGTCACGCGGACCACGGAGCGCGGCTGCGTGCCGGGGTCGAAGGTCCAGATGCGGTAGCGGTTAGGCGTGAGTCCTGCGGGGATCGCGAACTCGAGTCGATCGTCCTCGGTCGCGACAAGCTGGCCCGTAGAGCAGGTGAGAAACGTGCCGCCGATGGTCACGCCGACATTTTCGTCCGCGTCGGTCCAGCCGAGCCGTGCGCCGCGGTACAGGTCGCCGCGCTCCGCGCCCACGAGGTTCGGATAAGTCAATGTCGGGTTTCCGGGCAGCAGGGCGGCCGGTACGCAGATGTCGTAGCGGATCCACGCGCCGACGCCGGCCGGATCGGCGCCGGCCGGCTGGTAGACGTACCAGCGCGCCCCTTGCGGAAATGCGTCGACGTCTTGGGCGCAGTGCGCGAAGCGCTCGATGACGATCTCGCCGTCCGCGGGCGGCGCGGGCGTCCGTTCGCCGGGCAGCGCCGCGGCTGGCTCGGGACGCGCCGGCGGGACCGCCGGCGGCGGCTCAACCCGTGCGCCAGCGGTAGCGGCCGCCGACAATTGCATGGCTGCGGCGATTGCGATTGCGAGCATGGGAAGGCCCTCCGGCCGCGCCCGCACGGATTATTGGGCCGGGTGAATTGCGGGCGCACCGCGTGTCGCGCGGTCGCATTCAACTCTAGGCGCGGCCTCGGCCGGCAGCAACCGGAACAGCGTTTTACGCGGCGCCACGGAAGCGCCGCGCCCAGGCGGTTACCCGGCGCGCCCCGGCACTTGCGAAAGAAAAACGGCTTGTGTAGTGCCTCATTGAAACGTGAACGTATCCCGAGGTCGAATGCTGCCTCGAACCGCGATCTCGAGCGGAAAACCGCACGTGCCAAACGAGCAGGTATTTGCGAGGCACTACAGTAGCCCATGGCTCCAGCCATGGGAGCCGCGGAGCGGCGGAAGAACGTAGCCCATGGCTCCAGCCATGGGAGCCGCGGAGCGGCGGAAGAACGTGGCCCGTGGATCCAGCCATGGGAAATTGTCACCGACGCGCGCCAGCTCCAGCGGGGCGAAAGAAAGCCAACAATTCAACGCGCCGCAGCTCTCTTTCGCCCCTCCGGGGCTGGGCTTGCGATCGCATAGCTTTTCCCACGGCTTGCGCTGTGCGCTAAACGACTAGAGGCCATCCCAGAATCGGTCGGATCCGCCCGCGTCCCGGAGTCAAGGCCATGTTTTCCGCCGGGTCTTGGGCGGTCGCGTCTTGCGAATCACCAGAGGACCGGGTTCTGGGATAGCCTCCATTCCCGATCACGCGCCGGCTTTCGGTCGTGCTCATGATCGGGTCCGGTTGCGATACGCGAGGTAGTTGTGAACGTCGCGCATCAGCTCGTCGATCGTCGCGCAGCGGTGGTTGCGGGTTACCTCGGCGTGCAGATCCAGCCAGTCCCGCTCGATCGGATTCAGGTCCTGGCAGTGCGGCAGCAGAAAGTGCAGCCGCAGGCGTGGCAGACTTGCCAACGCCAGTTGCGTCTGCCGACTCGAGTGGACGCTGTGTTTGTCCACGATCACGTGGATGCGACGGGCCGCCGGGTAGACGCGGTCGAGGCGGCGCAGCAGATCAACGAACAGCCCGCTGCGTTTGTGCGCTGCCGTCGCCCACTGCGAGCGTCCGCGGCGTACTTCCAACGCCCCGGCCGGATAGCGCTTCACGTTCTGCCCCGGCGTGAGGACCGCCTTCGGCTGCCCGGGCAGCATCCAGTCGGCGACGAGCCTCGGGTTCAAATGGATGTCCGCCTCGTCGGCGTACAACGCCACCTCGTCCGCCGGAAGTTTTGCGATCAGACGTCGGATGCGGCGTGCGTGCCGATTCCCACGAGATTTCGGGCAGGGACAGCCCACGACCGGTCGCGGTCGCCCCAGCCGGGCGACGTTCGCCTTCAGGCACCGGCTCGTGGTGGGCTGCGAAACCCGCAGGCTGGTCTGCCGGGCCAGAACCAGGCGGAGCAGTTCCTGTGTCCACGTCGGACGCGCCCAACCGTAGTCGTGCGGTGACCCGGCCATGACATGCCGCAAGGTCAGCGGAGACGATGCGTCCACGCCGGACCAGCCATTGTCCTCGCGGCGGTCCGCCAGACGTGCGAAGCCGTCCGACCGGAATCGTTCGGCCACCCGGTACGCCGTGGAGCGTGCCAGGTGCAGGCTGTCGGCCACCTGCGACCCCGGCCGCCCACGTTCCAAGTGCAGCGGGATCGACATCCGGGTCCGCAGCCCGGCATCGGTCTGGCGTTGAATCCAGATTCGCAACTGCCGCTTCTCCGCACGCGACCAATCGACCATGATGGGCGTCGGCGCATCCTTGCCAGACCAGGTTGTGGTAGACCCTTGGCATTGAGGCCCTCTTCTACAACTCACCCAGACTCGCGCGGCGCGCTCTTGAATAACGATTTGGCATATGATGCATCCCGGCGGGAGGCGCGCCGCCCTTCGGACACGCCCGCGGAGATAAACCATGTTCGGCCGAATCACCATCCTGATGCTCGCCGCCGTGCTAACCACGAGCCGTTCGGAGTCTCACGCCGCACAAAGTGCGTCGGAGGCGCCAACGGTCGACGCACCGCAAGTTGCGACCGAATCTCTGCTGGGTGAGTTGATCAACCTCGATGCGCTGACGATCTACCCGGACCCGCCGTTTACTTGCCGGCAGTTCTCCAGCTACGACCGCGACTCCACCGACCCGACCAGCGCGGAGAAGTGGTTCGCCAACGGCGACGCCGGACAGTTCCTGCGCACCGAGCAGCGCGACGGCCGCACGGAGTACGTCATGGCCGACATGGACGGCCCCGGCGCGATCGTGCGCATCTGGTCGGCCAACCCGGCGGGCGTGCTGCGCATCTACCTCGACCGCGCCGAGAAGCCGGCGCTCGAAGCGCGCATGGCGGACCTGCTGGGCGGGAACGTGCCGGGCATCATGACGCCGATCGCCGGGCAGCGCAGCCGCGGCTGGAACTGCTACTACCCGATTCCCTACGCCGAGCATTGCCAGGTGACGAGCGACGCGGGCGGGTTCTACTACCACGTCGATTATCGTACTTATCCCCAAGGAACACGCGTCGCCGCGTTTGATGCCTCCACGCTCCAGTCGCTGCTGAACGCGACGTATGGCGCCTGTGCGCGGTTGTCGTTCCCCCGGAACGTGCCGGGACGCGACGAACGGGCCGCAGCCGGCGGGCGTTCACTCGACCTCAAGCCGCACGAGCGGCAGGCGGTTCCGTTCGGCGGTCCGGGCCAAATCCGCGCATGGTCGATCCGGGCGCCCGCGAACCTCGATCGGACCGCGTTGCGAAGCGTTGTGCTGCGCATGCGCTTCGACGGCGAGCAGACCGTCGAGACGCCGCTGGCCGACTTCTTCGGCGCCGGGCCGAGACCGACGTCGTACTCGTCGCTGCCGCTGGAGATCGATGCGAGCGAGCAGCGACTGAGCTGCTTCTTCGCGATGCCGTTCGAGCGCGAGGCGGAAGTCTCATTCGAGAACACCGGCGAGGTGGCTGTTCGCCTGAATGCGGAGTTCACCGTCGACCAGACGGCGTGGACCGACCGCGCGATGCACTTCCACGCCACCTGGCGTACGGTCCACGACCAGCCCACGCGCCCGATGATCGACTGGAACTACCTGCACGCGCGCGGCCAGGGCGTTTTCGTCGGCGCGGCGTTCGCGATCAACAACCCCGTCAAGCAGTGGTGGGGCGAGGGCGACGAGAAAATCTATGTGGACGGCGAGGCGTTCCCCAGCTTCTTCGGCACCGGCACCGAGGACTACTACGGCTACGCCTGGTGCTGGCCGGAGCCGTTTCAGCACGCGCTGCACAACCAGACGCGCTGCGACGGACCGGGAAACTACGGCTACACCGCCGTGAACCGCTGGCACATCCCCGACCGCATCCCCTTCCAGCGCGAGCTGCGCTTCGACATGGAGCTGTGGCACTGGAACGCCAGGACCGCCGTCGATATGTCCGTGGTCACCTACTGGTACGCCCGGCCGGGCGCGACGGCGGAGGGCACGCCGCCGACGCCGGAGTCGCTGGCCTGGAAAAACCTGCCGCCGTACACGCCGCCGCGCGTCGCCGGGGCGCTGGAGGGTGAGGAGCTGCGGGTCGTCGAGAAGGCCGGCGCGGTCGATGTGCAGCCGATCGATGCGTGCAGCAACGAGGCCCACCTGTGGTGGCGTGAGGGCAAGATCGGCGAGAAGCTCGTGCTGGCGTTCGACGCGCCCGCGGCCGGCCGCTACCACGTTTGGCTGCGGCGGGTGAAGGCGCCGGATTACGGCATTCACCAGGTGCGGGTGAACGACCAGCCTGCGGGCGAGCCGCTCGACAGCTTCGGCGTGCGGATCACGGCCGCGGACGAGCAGGACCTCGGCGTCTTTGAGTTGAAAGCGGGCGAGAATCGGCTGACGATCGCGGTCACGGGGGCGAATCCGAACGCGTCGCCGGGGAACATGTTCGGGCTGGACTACGTGCGGCTGGAGGCGGCGGAGTAGCCAGCAGGTCGATCACGATTGTGCGTTTGGTGCCGGATTCGAGTGGTCGCGGAGCGCCGTTAGAACACAACTCCGGGCACGAGCCGGTGGCGCAAGCAGTGAGCCGGCCGGCCCCGGCCGGGGCGAGAGAGCGTCTCGGAAGCGAACCGGAAACTCTGCGGTGGGCATTGCGATGCGGGATTGCGATTCAATGGGGTCGTGATGCTTGTCGCCGCCAGCGCCGCGGCGCGCACCGCTCCATACGGCGCGATCACGGCGTGCGGGGAACAGCGAGAAACAGACTCGCCGCCTGGCGCCGTATCACACGCGAGGACGTGACGGCCAGAAACGACACGAATTTCCAAATCGGTTTCACTTCAGCGAAACACCCGCGCCCGGTGAGACGAATTCCGCGCGACCCAGGGGGCCGAATTCCCGGGCAGAGCCGGCGCGGGCGAGCAGCCGCGGCGCGCGCCGGTCGGCAGCCGCGTCGTGGTCGCTACAATTCGCATGATGATCCGCCTCACCCGCGAAGTGCGCTTCTCCGTCGACCGCGACTGGGCGGGTCACATCGAGCCGGCGCGTCCGCTGACCAACTCCTGGGCCGGTTGGCCCAGCGCCGTGGGACTTGTGCCGTACCTGCGGCTGCGCGCCACGCTGGTGGGCGAGCCCGACCCGCTCACCGGCTACCTGTGCAACATCGCGCTGATCGACCGTCTGCTCCGCGAGCGCGCCATCCCGCACGCGGCGGAGGCGCTGCGGGCGCGCGGCTGGCGCGTCTCGGCCGAGGAGATGGTCCAGAGCGTCTGGTGCAAGGTCGCCGCGCTGGCCCCGCCAAGGACGGCGCTTGCCCGGCTCGAGTTACTGACGACGCCATTCCTTCGGTTCGCGATCGAGAAGGAGGGACCGCATTTGGTCCAGCTTACGCAGCAGTTCGAGTTCTCCGCGGCGCACCGGCTGCACTGCCCGCAGCTCAGCGAGGCGCAGAACCGCGCGACGTTCGGCAAGTGCAACAACCCGCGCGGCCACGGGCATAACTACGTCCTGGACGTGACCGTCGCGGGCGAGCCCGGCCCCGACGGCGTCGTGCTCCCGCTGCCGCGCTTCGAGCAGATCGTCCGCGATCGGGTCGTCGAGGTGCTCGACCACAAGCACTTGAACGAGGACACGGACGAATTCCGCTCGCTGAACCCGAGCGTCGAAAACATCGCCCGCGTGATCTGGGGCCTGCTCGCCAATCACGTCGCGCCCGCGGAGCTGCGCGCCGTGCGGGTCTACGAGACACCGAAGACGTGGGCGGAATACGCCGGTCCGGGGTGAGGGGGGCGGAGGAGCCGGTTCAAGCTGCGAGTTACGGATCACGAGCAAACTGTCGCGGGTGGAATCCGCCGACTTGCGAATGATGTGTCGGGAGTCACAAGTGCCGAGTAGCGAGTTCAGCGTGACAAGTAGAACGCGCGCCCGTGACGTACGTCTCGACGCGCATTGCCTGACTCGCCGCCCTGAACTCGCCACTCTTTGCTTGCAACGCTTAACTTCCGCGTCGCCGCACCGCCAACAGCGCAAGCCCCGCGAGTCCCGCCGCCCCCGCCGGCTCCGGCACGGCCGCGTACTCATATGTGATCGTGATGCCGCCGAAGTGCCGGAAGGTCGGCCAGCTCACCCACACCGCGGCGTCGCTCGGATACTCGGGAACGCCGCCCGGCGGGAACGGCCAGCCGGGATCGTTGAACCATTCGAAGAACAGCTCGTTGAATCCGCCCAGCACGGTTGTCAGCGGCCCAACGTCCGTCAGCGCCGCCAGCACGGCCGGCTCCTCGAGGCCGTACGCCTGCGTAACCGTGAACGCGTCACCGTAGCTGCGGCGGAACGAGTCCGCGCCGTCATTTCCCGGAATGCCGTCGTACGCGGCCAGATCGCCGGACACGTCTTCCACAAAGTACGCGCCTGGCCCGAACGCCGGCGGCCCGCCTTCGTCGCCGCCCAGGCCGAGCTGGAATAGCGTGATGTACGCGAAGTCCAGCGAGAAGTCGTCCGCGGTCACGGCCGTCGGTCCGGTGCTCTCCACGAACAGGTCGAGCTCAAAACTGTGGCGGAACTCAAACGCCACGCCGGTGAGCTGCCGCGTTCCGCCCAGCGTGTCAAACCCCTCGATCACCGGGAATGTCACGCCGAAACCGGCGTCGTAGTCGAACGGCACGGTTTGTGTGATCGTGCCGGCGGCCGCGACGGACGGCGCCATAGAAACCAGCAGGCCAACGGCGAAACCGAGCTTCCGCATGCGTGCTCCTTGGTCTTGTGACAGACACAATCACCCTCACGCTCGCGCTGCGGAGCGAGCTGAGGCACTGCGCTGCCGCCGCTCCCGTTTCCCGGGAGCGTCGCGCAAACAGCCGCCTGTACAATTCGCGACAACCGCCGTGTCGATTCACGCCGCCGGCAAAGTCGGCCCCGTTCTCATGGTCGCGCCGCCGCAACGTCGGCTCGTGAACCGTCGGCAGATTCACAAGTATGCCGACACAATAGATGTCCGGCTTCGAGATGCGTTACACGAAGTGAATGCGGCGCGCGGTGCGCGTCCCGACTCGCCGCGCGTCGTGGGGATTTTCCGCAACTCACTGCGGTTGCACCGCCGAGCGTCGGACCGCGTGCCGCTGGACGGCGTAGCGTCGGATCTCCGTGTCCGACGCGATTCCCGGCGGGGGACGGGTCTCCTCACCTGCCTTTTCCTCGGACTTGGAGGTGCGACGCTACGTTACCGCCGCAACGGCTTCAGGTGCCGTAGCTCGTCAGCAGCGCGCTCAGGTCCGCCAGCCCGACGCATCCGTCGCCGTCGAGGTCGGCGGAACTTACTACGACGGCAATACGGGCGAAGTGGACATGGTGGTGCTGAAGTACGCCTCGCTTGCCGGTTCGGACGCCGATCTCGACGGCGAC
>JABRWC010000115.1:0-70239 GCA_039961675.1 Phycisphaerae bacterium | reverse complement strand
GTAGTGTCTCGTTAATTCGTTTACAAAGTCCTTCAATCTTCCGCCGGATCACGTCGGCGCTGGCCGTCCAGACGAACGCCCGCGGTTGTTGGTTGTGGCGCTCGAGATCGTCCATGATCGCTTGTTCGAGGGCCGGCGCGCTTCGGAACGTCCCACGCCGGATACGCTGAGTGGTGATCGTGCCGAAGCAGCGCTCGACCAAGTTCAGCCACGAAGCGCTCGTGGGCGTGAAGGGCACGTGGTAGTACGGCCGCCGGGCGAAGCAACGCTGAATGCGCGGCGCCTTGTGCGTGCCGTAGTTGTCCATCAGCAGATGAATCTGCGCCTGGGGGTCACGCGGCTGCTGGTCGATGAGCTCCAGGAACTTCAGGAACTCCTGATGCCGGTGCCGCCGATGACACCGGCCGATGATCTTCCCGGTCGTCAGCTCCAGCGCGGCCAAGAGCGCGGTGGTGCCGTGACGCTCATAATCGTGGGTGCGCCGCTCGCACTGGCCCGGCAGCATCGGCAAGAGCGGCTGGGTGCGATCCAGGGCTTGAACCTGCGACTTCCCGTCCACGCACAGCACGATGGCGTGCTCCGGGGGGTTCATATACAACCCGACGATGCCGCGCACTTTCTCGATGCACAACGGGTCCTTGGAGAGCTTGAAGGTCTCGCTGCGATGCGGCTGCAAGGCGAAGGTCCGCCAGATGCGATGCACGGCGCTGCGCGACACACCGCCGGTCGCCGCCATGCTCCGCACGCTCCAGTGCGTGGCATTCTCCGGCGTCGATTCCAGCGTGCGGGTCAACACCGCCTCCACCTGCTCGTCCGTAATCTCACGCGGCGCGCCCGGCCGCGGCTCGTCGCTCAGCCCGTCGAGGCGGTCCCGCAGAAAGCGGGCGCGCCACTTACCGACGGTCTGCATCGTCACCCGCACTTGCTGAGCCACGGCGGAGTTCGTCAGACCCTCGCCGCACAGCGGCGCCATCCGGGCGCGCTGCGCCAGGCGCTGCGCACTCTTCCGTCGGCGGCCCCAGCGCTGCAAGGTCTCGCGTTCCTTGGTCGACCGATTCAGGGGCTTGACCGGACGACCCGTTCGCACCGGCTGGCTCCTTCAGCATCCTGCCAGCTAAACAAACGGGACCGTCATTTATTCAATGAATTTATGAGACACTACACTAGTTTTCTGTCTCAGCAATTCGCCGCACGATTCCGAGGACGGCAAACCCCTGGTTCGCCCCGCACAGCAGAGCGTTGCGCTCACCGACTTTCAGGACGTAATTGTGAGACAGGACACTGGCGCTTGTCACGCTCCGGCGGCGCGTTTCAAGCCGTCGCCCAGAAACACCTCGTTCATGCTTCCGCTGCGAAAGCCGCGCAGGTCGACCGTTACGTAGCGATAGCCGAGTTCGCGAAGCCGCCGCTCGATCGCCACGCGCACGTCGTCGCTGAGCAACCGGGCGATCTCCGGCGGCGGCACCTCGATCCGCGCCAGCGCGTCATGATGCCGCACGCGGCATTCGCGGAACCCCAGCGCGCGGAGCGCCGCTTCGGCCGCCTCGATGCGCGCCAGCTTCTCCGGCGTGATCGCCTCGCCGTACTGTACGCGCGACGACAGGCACGGCGAGGCCGGCTTGTCCGCGGCGGACAGGCCCAGCCCGGCAGCCAGTTGGCGAAGCTCGGCCTTGGTGATGCCGCACTCGGCCAGCGGCGCGACGACCCGGTGCTCCGTGGCCGCTTGCAGCCCGGGACGGTAGTCGCCGAGATCGTCCGCGTTCACGCCGTTGATCACGGACGCCAGGCCGCGCCGCTCGGCGAGCGGCACGAGGCGGGAGTACAGGTCGGTCTTGCAGAAGTAGCAGCGGTTCGCCGGGTTCGCGACATAGTTCGGATTGTCAAACTCCGTCGTGTCGAGGAACTCGTGCGCCGCGCCGATCTCAGTCGCGAGCGCGGCGGCGGCGGCGAGCTCCGCGGCCGGCACGGCCGGGCTGCGGCCGGTGACGGCCAGCACGCGCGCGGGTCCGAGCGTTTCGACCGCGGCCTGGAGCACGAGAGCGCTGTCCACGCCGCCGGAGAACGCAACCAGCGTCGAGTCAAGCTGCCTCAGGCGCTGCTGCAAGGCGGCGTATTTGCTGGCGAGCGGCGCTGGGATCATGCGTGTTCCTCGCCTCGGCCGAGGTCGGCCTGGGAAAAGACCAGGCTGAGCGGACGTCCCTGCCCGTATTCTTGCGCTTGCAAGGCAGGCCGCGCGGCCTGCCCCAGCCGTTCCTTCCCCAGCGGCGTCCGACGCCTTGGATTCGCCGCCGGAGACCGCTCCTTCGCGCGGCGCTCGGCCGCAGAACCGCCCCCGGCGAATCATCCGTGCAAACGCCCTAGTTCACGTCGATTCGCGAGCCACGAGGCGTCGCGGAGACCGGCGGCGCCGGGCCGGAGACCGGCTCGCCGCGGCGGATCAGGTTCAGGACGATTCCGCTGATGACGTACGCAAACGCGAGGGTCACCAGCAGGACGTGGAACGAATACATGCCCACGCCGATAAGCACGACGATCCACACCAGGTGCATGGGCGGGCGTTCGCGCCGGAGATACACGTTCACCACGTGCACGTAGTCCAGCCGGCTGATCATGAGCAGCCCGAGGGCGAACATGACCGGCCCGAGCGACCAGCGCACCACGAAGGCCCACTGCTCCAGGAACGTACCGCGCGCGTCGTGCACCAGCTCCTCGTGCAGCACGAGCAGCGCCACGACGGCGGAGGCTGCGCCCGGAACCGGCAGGCCGGAGAACTTCTTCAGCGAGGATTCGGTCTTCACGTTTTCGGCGTTGTAGCGCGCCAGGCGGATCGCGGCGCAGCTCGCATACACCAGCGCGCACGGCAGCGCGATGCGCCACTCCAGCTTCTGCACCACCGGGGCGCCGTGCGCCGCGTCGGAAAGCTGGAGCAGCAGCGTCAACACCAGCGCCACCGGCACCGCGCCGAAGCTGACAATGTCGGCGATCGAGTCGAGCTGCGCGCCGAACTCGCTCGTGCGGCGCGTGAGCCGGGCCAGGCGCCCATCGAGCGCGTCGAACACCATCGCCAGCACAACCAGAAATGCGCCAACCGAGACGTACGTGGGGAAGAACAGCGCCAGGCTCTCGCGCGGAATCGAAGGGTACGACGTCGAGTACTCCGAGCGGATGGCCAGCAGGCAGCACAACAGCGCGAACACGCCGCACACCAGGCTGCCGAGCGTAGCGGCCGCCGGCAGCAGCGCCACGCCGTACAGCCGTTTCTGCGCCTCCGGCTCGGCTTCGACCGGCTCGAGGTTGTTTGCCTCGTGAAGCTGCATCGCGTTACTCGTCGGCCGGCCGGTAGCGCGCCAGCACCGTGACGCCGGCGCGTACACGCTGGCTCGGCCGGACCGCGACCTCCCAGCGCGGATCGTCAGGCACGCTGACCTCCGCCTGACTCCCCAGCTTGATCATACCGAAACGCTGACCCGCGGCCACCCGGTCGCCGGGGCGCAGCGTACAGACGATCCGCCGCGCGAGGGCACCGGCGATCTGCCGCAGGCGCACCGGTCCGGGCAACGGGGGCCGCGGGTCGAGGGTGATGCGCGTGTGCTCGTTCAGCTCGGTGGCCTCGTTCTTGAGGGCGTTGATGAAACGCCCCGGATGATGGACCACGTCACGCACCGTTCCGGCGCACGGCGCCCGGTTCACGTGCACGTTGAACACGCTCAGAAAGATCACGATGCGCAGCGCGTCGGCGCCGTCGGCTTCGGAGGACGCGCGCTCGATCCGCATGACCGTTCCATCGGCAGGGGCGATCAGCAGGTCTGAGCCGGCCGGGACGCGGCGCGGCGGATCGCGGTAAAAGGAAAGCAGCGCAAGCGTCACCGCCGCAGGGATGATCGCCCACCAGCCCCAGAGCCAGCCGGTCAGCACGGTCGCAACCGCCCCCAGAAACGCAACCAGGTTCACTTCCAGGCGGGCGTAGCGCGACACGCGTCAGGCTCCGGTATCCGAATCGATGATCCGTTCGATCAACATGGCCACGCCGCAGTCGTCGTTGCGCGGAAGCACCACGTTGGCGGCAAGCTTGACTTCATCGCCCGCGTTGCCGACGGCGGCCCCCAGGCCGGCTTCCCGGATCATCGGCAGATCATTCACGTCGTCTCCGACGGCCGCGATCTCCCCACGGGGGATGCCCCAGCGCGCCGCGAGCTTCTGAATGCCGAACCACTTGTTCACCGGCGCCGAGAACATTTCCAGCACGGTGAATCCCAGGCTGCGGACCTCGATGACGTTGAACGTCACCCGCCCGTCGTAACGCGACTGCACCTGCCCGGCCAGCTCCCGCAGCCGCGTCCCCTCGTCCACTACGGTGATCCGCAGCGGCGGAGGCGCGCCGAACGGGAGACCGCTGACCTCGCGGATCGCGCACGGCGTCTTCTCGATCCAGCGGTCCACCGCCGGATGACGGCGGCGTCCGCCGATCGCAAAGCCGTCGTAGCCGGCGGCGAACGCGTCGTGAATGCGGAGCACGGTGTTGCCGTCGTCGAGCAGCCAGCGCGTCAGTTCGGCGGCCAGCGCGGAGTCGAACGGCGTGGCCTCGAAGGTGCGGCCGGTGCGCGCGTCGCTGAGCAGGGCGCCGCCGACGGTGACGGTCGCGTCCAGGTCCAGTCCGATCTCGCCGAGCACCGGGCGGGTCTCGGTGAAGCTGCGGCCGGTGCAGAGCACGAGCTTCAGCCCGATCTCGTGAGCGCGGTGCAGCGCAGTCCGGTTTCGCGCGGGCAGGCCGCCCTGCGAATCCAGCAGCGTGCCGTCCAGGTCGATCGCGATCAGCCGCAGTCTGGCGGGCAACATCGGTTCCGTTTCGAGCGTGGGGCCGACAGAAACCTTTATTCTCGGGCATCGCGGCGGGAATGCCAAGCCGCGCGGCGAGCATTCGCGGGACGTACTACAAGGGTTCGTCGGCCTGCGCGGCGCGCGTGATGCGGACCGCGCGGCGGCCCCGGAGCTGTCCGGGCAGGCCGGCGAACTTGTTGCGCCCCTCGATGCGCACGATCATCTCGCGACCGACGCGCTTTTCCACGTCGAGCAGGTCGCCGACGCGCAGGTCGCGCAGTTCGCTGAGGCGGATCGTGGTGCGCCCGAGGAAGGCGCTGAGCCGCACGGTGGATCGGGCGAGGTTGCGCGTGAGGCGCTGGAGCTGGTTGTCGGTCGCGGCGCGCGGCTTATAGAACCAGGCCTGCGTGGTGAGCCGACTCAGCACGCTCTCGATCGTGTTGTACGGCACGCACAGCCCCATGGTGCCGGCGCTGCCGCCGAGCTTGAGCTCGAAAGTGATGAAGACCACGACTTCGGACGGGGCGACGATGTGCACGAGCTGCGGGTTGCTCTCGGTGTGCACGATCTCGTAGCGCAGGTCGATCAGGTTGTGCCACACCTCTGAAAGGTGGTCGAGCGCCCGCTCGACGATCCGCGAGACCAGCCGCCACTCGATGGACGTGAGCGGCCGCTGCGGAATGAAGACGTTCGTCGCGGCCCCGCCGAGCAGCCGGTCCAGGATCGAGCACACGATCAGCGGGCTGATCTCCATGCACATCTGGCCTTCCAGGGGCGGGGCCTGGAGCACCAGGAAGCAGGTCGGGTTCGGGAGCGTGTGGATGTACTCGTTGTAGGTCAGTTGCTCGACGCCGACCACGCGCACCTCGGTGATGGTGCGCAGCAGGCCGGACAGCGTCGCGCCGAAATTGCGCGCGAAAACCTCGTGGATGGCCGACAAGGCCCGGATCTGGTCCTTGCCGACGCGCTCGGGGCGCTTGAAGTCGTAGCGCGCCGGTCCGGCGTCCGACCCAGCCGGTGCGTCGCCCAGGCCCTCGCCGCCCGCGCCGGGATCGTGCGCGACGCTCGCCAGCAGCGCGTCGATGTCATTCTGGTCGAGGACTTCGGACACGGCTGCTCCCGGATCGGCGGTGAGCTCCACGGCGCGCCGTTCGCTGCGCTCGCGCGGGGGATTCTCCCCGCTGCGCCTATCGGGAGGATCGCTCACCCGGCTTGACGGGCCGACGCACCGCACCGGGAGCGGGATTCGTGTATAATGCGGGCCCGACGGCAGCGCGGTTGCCGTACGGTGTAGCCTGTGCTACATTCGAGTCCTTCGGGCCAAGCCTGGCGGGAGCGCAGTATGACGGCGTTCAGCTCCGCAGTGGAAGCAGGCGCGCGGCCGCGGCCGGACCGCCGCACGCGGGCGGTCGTCGAGCGGGTCCTGATCATCGGTCTGGACGGGGCCACGTTCGACGTGCTCGGGCCGCTGATGGACGCCGGGCGGATGCCCGTGCTGAAGCGGTTCATCGAGCGCGGCGCGGCGGGAATCCTGCACTCGACCAAGCCGCCGATCACGCCGGCGGCGTGGACCACGTTCATGACCGGCAAGGGACCCGGCCGGCACGGCATCGTAGACTTCGAGAAATACGACGTCCGCACGCACGAGCTGACCTTCAACAGCACCTACGAGATTCGCGAGAAAACGCTGTGGGAGCACCTCAGCGACAAGGGTCTGCGCGTCGGGAGCATCAACGTCCCGATGACCTATCCGCCGCGCCCCGTCAACGGCTTCATGATCAGCGGCTTCGAGACCCCCAGCATTCACGCCGAGTTCACCTATCCGCGCGAGCTCAAACACGACATCCTGCGCGAGATCCCGAACTACAGCTACCGCACGAACTGGCGCCGGCGGGCGTTCGGCGGAACGCAGCTCCTGCGGGAGAACCTCGAGTACATCGCCACCAGCTTCGAGCAAGGCTGGCAGCTCACTCAATACTGCGGCGACCGCTTCGGCTGGGACGTGCTGATGGTGGTGCTGAAGCTGGTGGACAACCTCCAGCACAAGGCCTGGAAATACCTCGATCCGCGCTACAAGTCGCGCTACCCGCGCGAGGCCGAGCTTGCCGCCGCCTGCTTCACGTCGCTCGACGGCGTCCTGGCGCGGCTGTTCGAGTACGCCGAGGCGCACGACGCCGCGGCGCTGATCATGTCGGACCACGGCCACGGCAGCCTGGACGGCAAGGCGCAGCCGAATCTGCTGCTGAGCGAGTGGGGCTACCTGAAGCTCCGCAGCCCGTGGGCGCAGGCGCAGCAGCGCGGCCAGCACTGGCTGCACCGGCTCACCAAGGGCAAGGCCACGCGCTTCGAGCAGGGTAACCGCGGCATCGAGCGCGAGCTGGCGGTGGACTGGACCGCCACGCGCGCGTGCGTGATGCACGCCGGGATTTACGGCTTCCTGTATATCAACCTCAAGGGCCGCGGTCCGCTCGGGATCGTGGAGCCGGCGGAGTACGAGCCGCTGCGCAGCGAGATCGCCGAGCGCTTCCGCAAACTCACGGTGCGCGACCCCTCCGGGCGCAGCGTGAGAGTCTTCCCGGACGTGTACAAGACCGAGGAGCTTTACGGCTGCAACCGCGAGGACTGCCCCGAGCTTCCCGACCTGCTGCTCTCGCCGCACCCGGGCCTGGCCGTGGTCCGCAAGATCCGCGGGCACTCGGCGGTGCGCTGGTGCTCGCCCAGCCGCCTGGAAGGGACGCACCGGGCCGAGGGCGTCATCGCCCTGGGCGGGCCGAGCATCCGCCGCGGCGTGCGCATCGAGGGCGACATCGTCGACATCGCGCCGACGGTGCTCGCGGCGCTGGGGCTGAGCGTCCCGGTCGACATGGAAGGCCGCGTACTGACCGAGGCCTTCACGCGCGAGCCGGTGATCGAACGCGAGCCGCCGATCAAGAAGCCGACCGAGGACCGCGTCGAGGTCTACAGCGACGAAGACCGCCGCATCCTGGAGCAGCGCCTCAGCGAACTCGGCTATCTGGAATAGTGTCCGCGGCGGGTCAACCGCGATGTGATGTGTGGCATGTCGCCGGCGCTACTCTCCGCCGCGCATCATGCGCCGCAGCGGCTCGGTCAAGCCGTGGAACGGCTCGATGGTGACGCGCGGCGCGTCCGCCGTGCCGTCGATGCGGAATTGCATCAATTCTCGACCCGCGGACTCGATCAGTTCGGAGAGCACGCCGAGCTGCGGCGCGGCGGCCGGCGGGGCGCCGAGCAGCGTCATCGACAGGCGGTTGGTGTCGGTGTTCCAGTGGCCCTCGCCCACCAGCCGCAGGTCGCTCGATTGGATGTCCACGTAGCTCAGGTTCACGTCGTCGCCAATCCAGGAAAACTTGATCAGTGCCTGCTCGACCGATTCGCCCACCGCGCCGCGGCGGTTGCGCGTCGCCTCCACGACCGAGGCGGTGACGGGGCTGGCCAGCAGCGAGGCGCCGCGAATGCTCAGCTCCCCGCCGCCTACGCGCGACGTCGGGTCGTCGCTCTCGGCGCGCACGAACACGTGCCCGTCGACGCGCCCCCCGCGCATCGCGCCGCCGCCGGGTTTTCCGGGGCGGATCAGGTCGCCGAGCCGCAGGCCGCTGAGCGTCAGTGACAGCTCGTGGGCGCCGCTGACCGGATCGAAGCGGGCGAAGCCGAACACCTCCCCGTCGGCGATCCGCCCGCGCAGCTCCTCGATGCGCAGCCAGCGCGCCCCGGGCTCGCCGATCACGTGACCTTCCCAGCGCTCGATCGGCCGCCCGGCCAGCACGCCGCGCGCCACCAGGAAGTCCAGCTCCAGGCTCGGCTCCTGGTTCGGCGGCACCAGACACCGGCCGCTGAGCTCGCCGTCGGCGTCTTCCAGCGGCAGTCCCACGCGTAAGTCCGTGCCGGTCAGCGAGAGGCGCCCAATGAAGTCCCATTCGTTCGGGCCCCCGCCCGAGACGCGCAGGCGGTCGATCGTCCCGTCCGCCCGCCCCTGCACCGCCATGCGCCGCAGCAGCCGCGCGAGCGGCTCGGGCATGGCCTCGATGAACGCCGCGTCGATCGCGATCTCGTGCAGATCGGCGTGCAGCTCGCTCCAGGGCGCCGCGCCTTCCCAATGCCCGCCGCCGGCGACCTCGACCCGGCCGCTCGCGCCGTAGCGCGCCGCGGCGTTCTTCAACTCGAACCCGTGCGCGTTGAGACTGAGGCGCGCGTCGATCTGGCGCAGATCGAGCGGCAGCGGCGCCGGCTTCAGCCGTTCGAGCGTCAGTTGAATCTCGGCCCGCTGTCGCAGGGCGGGCTCGGCATCCGGTGCGACGCGCAGCGACATTTCCAGCGCGCCGGCGCCTCCGGCGCCCAGCATCTCCCGAAGCCGCGCCCAACGCGCGGGGATGAGCTGGCGAAGCAGTTGATCCATCGCGCGGGTCTCGGAGCGCACCTCGAGCGCCGCCTGCCCAGCGCGTCCCTCTGCCGGAAGGCGGCCGCTGACGGAAATCCGATCTTCCCCGCGCCGTGCATCGAGCCGCACGATCCGCTGCTGCTCATCGTCCAGCGTGATCCAGCCGCGGGCCAGCGACCACGGAAGATCGGCGGCGAACGCGGTTAGCGTCCCGTCGGTCACTTCGACCGAGTAGCTGTCTCGAAGTCCCTCGACGCCGCGCGACACGCTGCCCCACACGTTGCCGCGGCCTGCGAAGCGGATCTCTCCCAGGCTGTCGCCATGCACGTCGCGGACGCGGCTTACGCGTTCCAGCGGCAGGTCGGAAGCGGTCAGCGAGACGCGCTCCGCGCGTCCGGACTCACGCCGGCGCAGGTCCAGCGAACCGGAGAGCTGCACGGTGGCGCCGTCGTGCGTTCCCGAGAGACGCGAAATCTGGAGCATCCCATCCTCGATCCGGAAGTGCCCGGAGGCGTCGTCGAGCCGGACCGCCTGCCCGGCCGTCAGGCTGCCCTGCGTCAGCAGCGCATCGACCTGGATTTCGGTCGGGAGCGGCCCGGATTGTTCGCTCCCCTCGGCGCGCGTTAGCTCAACGGCGACGTCGCACAGTCCGACCGGGTCGGCGTCGCGCCATACGTCGCCGTACTCCGCTGGCAGTGCGGCGAGCAAATCGGCATCGAGCGCCAGGTCCTTGGCGTCCACGGAGAGCTGAAAGCCCGTCCAGCGCTCGACGTTGTTCACGTGCCCGTTGATGCGCATCCGCGCGCTGCCGTGGTTGCCGCTGAGCGATTCGAGCGTGATGCCGGCTTCCGAGAAGCTGACCGCGCCGTGCACGTCGCGCCAGAGATACGGAAAGTAGCGCGGAAACGCCGAGCTGCCGAGCGCCTCGATCCGACCGTCGTAGGACCACAGATCCGCGTCCGCACGGCCGTCGCCGGAAGCAGTGGAGCGCGGGCGGCGCGCCACGCGGACGGCGAAGTTCACGCGCCCGCGCGGATCGAAGTTCCGAAAGAACGAGCGCACGCCGTCCGGCAGGCGCTGCGACTGGACGAACGCGGGCTGCGCGTCGAAATCGGGCAGCGTGATCGAGTCCACGCGGAGCGATGCGTCCAGGCTTCCCAGCGCGCCGAGCCAGCGGTCGAGCGACGGGGAGTCGGATTCGGCGTGCAGCGCGCGGCCTTCGGCCTGCAACGACAGACTCACGCGCCCGTCGTTGAGCTCGCCCTCGAGCGCGACTTGCACGCTCTGTGCCGGCACGCCACTCTCGTCCAGACGCCCACGGAACCGAATGCACCCCGCGGCCGAACGCAGTTGCAGGAATGACGCGGTCGCCGGAGCCGCCGGGCCGGGCTCCTCGACCGGCAGGGCGCTTTCAGCCTGCTCAAATTCGAGCGTCGCGCTGCGAACCTGTCCTTCCGAGTAGGCGAAGTCCGACAGACGCGCCACGGCGCTCAGCCCGACAGCCGCGACTCGCTCCCGCCACGCCGCGGGCAGCAGCTCCCGAACGACCGCCGTTTCGATCCAGCCGATGCGGCCCCGGAGCGTGCGGCCGTTCGAACGCAGCTCGAGCAGCGGTTCTCCTGGACCGTTCGGCCGGCGCGGAACGGGGCCGCCCGTTTGGTGGATGCGCAGCACGTAATCGCGCGGTGAGCCGGGCTCGGAGCCTGCGGACCAGTCGCCGCGCCCCGACACCGCCCAACGCCGCAGCAGCCGAAGCCCGGCCGGTTCCGTTGCCCACAGGTTCACGTCGCCGCCCTCGATGCTCAGCGACGGAAGCCCGGCCAGCAGCGCCCCCAGGTCCACTTCGGTCGAACGCGACGCCGTCGCCGCCGCCGCTTCGGGCGCCGAATGAAGCACCCAACTGATTGCGGGACGCTCGAGCGCGACGGCCTTCAGCGTTACGCGGCCGACCAGCAGCGCTGACAAGCTGGGGTGAACACGGGCGTGTCCGACCTGGACGAGCGCCGGTCTTTCGAGCAGCGGGTTCCAGCGGGAAGGCTCGGCCAGATCGAGGGCGAGATTGGCCACCTCCAAACCGCCCCAAGGGGTGAAACCGATCTCGTCGAGCCGCGTCACCCGCAGCCCGGCCCGCGCGAACGCCGCCTCGACCTGGCTGCGGAGGACCCCCGGGCGGGTGAAGTAGATGTAGACGCCGGCCGGCGGCAGGACCAGCAAGAGCAGCAGGATCATCAGGTTGCGCAGCCAACGCGAGCGACGCATGGGTTCATTCTCTCCCGCCGCAAGTGAAACCGAAAGTCATGCGTGCAGTCCGCCGGCAGGCACAGGCGGGTAGCACAGGCGTCCCGCCTGCGTGCCGGCTGAAAAACCCTGTCAGGAACTTGCCAAGCCACGTATACTTCTCACGTGAGACGGGGCGGAGGGGCACCTCCGCACAGGCGGTCGTCGGGCAGGCGGCTGCCGCCCGCATTTCCCCAACGTGTACATGTTGCGGCTGGCGATGACCCACGGGCGGTCCGCGCGCCGCAGTTTGCGCGAGGGCGAGGCATGGCGATCGGCAACGTGAAGTTCATCAGCGCGGGAACTCGCGTGAAGGTGCGCACTCCGGGCGACGTCCCCGCCTGGTCCGAGTGGGACGACGACCATCAGCGCACGTCGGTCTCGGTCAAACGCAGGCTCCAGAAGCTGTTCTTTGCCGGCGACCGCCGGATCGGCGCTGAAGTCGTGTACGTCTCGAACGAGGCTCAGCGCGAGAAGCTCCGCACGGCGGGGCGCGTCAAGCTTCAGCTTCGCGACCCGGCCGGAAGCATTATCGTCATCACCGCCCCGCTCGAGAACCTCGCGGCCGCGTCCTGACCGCCAACGCAGCGCGAGCGTTGCGTGCGACGGGTCAGACACCCGGAAGCAGCAGGTGGACGGTCGTTCCCTGGTCGGGCTGGCTTTCGATCCACATTCGACCGCCGTGGGCCTCGACCGAGCGATACACGCGCGCCAGACCCAGCCCGCGACCGCGCCCCGCCCGCCGGTGCGAGAAGAACGGGTCGAACGCACGCTCCAGCACGGCCGGCGTCATGCCGCAGCCCGCGTCGCGGATTCGAAGCTCGACGCACGGGCGCGCCGCGGCGGGTGCACCCGAGATGGGCGCACCCGAGATGGATTCGCCCGCCCCAGCGTCGAGCGGTCTCTGGCAGGGCCGCCACAAGATTTCGATCACCCCCTGGTTCTGCGCCGTGGCTTCGGCGGCGTTGTCCAGCAGCTCAAACAGCGCTGCGCGCAACTGCTCGCGATCGACGCGAAATCGCGTCGCGGGCGGCGAGGCGATCGGCTGGCCGTCGTCGCGCCGCGGCAGCAGGTCCAGTTCCACGCGTGACGGCGGCAGGCCGGACCGGGCCTGCCACTCGGCGTGCACGGTGCGCAAGAAGTCCAGCACGTCGATGTCTTCCAGTCGCGGGGCGCGCGGGCGGGCGAAGTCCATCAGCTCGGAGACGATGCCGCTGCACTCACGGGCCTTGGCGTCGATCAATTCCAGCGCGGCGCACAACTGCGGATCGCTGGTCTGCTGTCGCAGCATCTGCGCCCGGCCCGAGATTACCGCCAGCGGGGAGTTCAGCTCGTGCCCGGCGCCCGCGGCCATCTCCGCGATCATCGACAGCGCGCGGGAGCGCAACATCCCCACGTACAGGTTCTGAATCCGGCGGTTGGCGCCGGCGAGCTCGTCCGCTAGCCGCCGCGCCAGCGCCGACGCGCGCGCCTGGACCAGGACCATCGCCGCCGTGGCGAGGAAGTCGCGCGGACCGTCCAGCGTATGTTCGCCTTCCGCCGGCTCGGCCAGCACCAGCCCGCCGACGATCTGATCGCCGTGCGAGATCGGCACGCAAGCCCGGCCCTGAAAACCAGCCGCGATGTCCGCCGAGTTGAAGATCGCGCGCACCAGCGCGGGGAGCGATCGGCTCTCGGGCCGCTCGCGGGTTGCGGCGAGCGAGTCGACAATCACGGCGTCCAGCCGGACGGTCTGCTCATACGTCCCGAGCAGGGCGTCGTGGACGCACAGCTCTGCGGCGTCGGAGGAAGGGTGCAGCACGAACGCGGCGGCCGGCGCCTGGTCGTAGGCGAGGCAGGTGGCGGCGGCAAGCCCGGAGGCACAGGAGCGCAGGTCCGGGCCTGCGGCCACGCGCTGCGCGAGCGTGCGAATCGCCTCCAGCTCGCGCGCCAGCGCACCGGCCGAGCCGGGGCCAGCGGCCGCCTCGTCGGCGATCGTCCATCGCGGCGTCCCCAGCGCCGCATTGAGCCTCGGAGTGTGGGTGACGCACAGGGCGCGCTCGTGAATTTCGACGGTCGATTCCAGGTCTGCCAGCGCGGCGGAAATGTCGGCGGGCGTCAGTCCGAGTTGGCGGGCGATGTCCGTGGCGCGCTCGATCTGCACGTGGTAATCCGCCATTCCGAGGCGCCGCTCGCGCACCAGCGCGTCCGCCACGTGGATCAGCGCGATCAGCTCGCGGGCCGTGACCGTCTGCGGCAGCGAGTCCAGCGACAGACCGTGGAGCCAGATGCACTCCTGGAGCGGCGGCGGGAGGTTCCAACGCTCGGCGAGCCGCCGGCCGGCCACGAAATGATCGACGCTCAACACGTCCTGCTCGACGTCGGCCACGCTGCCCGCTCCAGACGCGACGCGTTCGATCACGCGCTTGTACGCGCGCGGAAAGACTGCGGCAAGCGCGAGCATGCCGACGTCGTGCACCAGACCCGCGCCGAAGGCGTCTTCCGGATTCACGCCGATGCGCGGATTGGTGAGCGCCAGGTGACGCGCCGCGAGCCCCACCGCCAGCGAATGCCGCCACGCTGCGCGTACGTCGCCGTCCGCCGCGCCGTTGCGATCGAGACCGAAGTAATCGACAAGCTCCAGCGCGAGCGTCACGACGCCGATGTGCCGGGATCCGAAGCGTTCGAGCAGCTCCGCGACGGACGCCGGCGCGGCGCTCGCGGGCGGCGCGATTTCGCGCCCGTACGCCAGGAGCCGCTGGGCGAGCGCGGCGTCGGCATCGATGCGCGCGGCGATCCGAGCCGGCGTGCCGGCGCGCCGCAGGAACTCGATTGTCCGTTCGCTCAGCGGGGGGAGTGCGTCCAAGCGGGAAAGCGCGATCTCGGACGATGCGCGATCCATCGGGCCGCGGCAGGCGTGATGTTCATGCACAGACAAGTTCCGTGATCCGCCGCACAAGCTGCTCAATGCTGAACGGCTTCTGAAGGAAATCGTCGGCGCCGGCGTCGAGCAGCGTCTGGACTTCGTCGCGATTCACCTGTCCCGAGACCATGATGATCCGCACGTCCTTCATGGTCGGGTCGGAGCGGATGCTGCGCAGCACGGCGTTGCCGTTGATGTCCGGCAGGAGGAAATCCAGTACGATCACGTCGGGCCGGAACTCCTTGGTGCGCAAGCCGGCGTCGAAACCGGTTGCCGCCGTCTGCACCTCGAACCGGCCGTCGCGCTCCAGCAGCTCGACCAGCATCTCAACGATCGCGGGGTCGTCGTCCACCACCAGCACGCGCTTCTTGCCCATCTCGAGCTGGTCGAGCGGGATGTTGTTTTCCTTCATGAACTGGATCAGGCTGTCGCGCGGAATGCGGCGGAATCGCGATCCCGGCACGCGGAAGCCCCGTAGCCGGCCATTATCAAAGCAGCGAATGACAGTCTGCTGGCTGACCTTGCAGATGTCTGCGACCTCGCCGGTCGTAAACACGCTTTTCTTTCGAAGCAGCTTCGTGTCGGGGGTCTCATCTGCGGCGCTCATGCCACCCTCAGCTTTCCCAGTTTCCCCATTTTATTATAATGTACACCAAGTGGGTCGAGTTGACAAGGCAAGCCGGGCACGAATCGCGCGTTTCTTACGCGTCTACGCAGCCGGTGGATCGCACCAGGGAAACCAACAGCAGAGACACGTCGGTGGGGTGAATGCCCGGAATGCGGCCGGCCTGGGCCACCGTCCGCGGCCGCCAACGGTTCCAACGCTCGGCCGCTTCTTTGCGTAAGCCTTTTATGGATGAGAAGTTAAACCCGGACGGCACGATGCGCTCCTCGAGCGCACGGTCGCGATCGATCAGCCGCTGCTGGCGCTGGATATACCCGTCGTAGCGAATCTCGACGATCGCCCGCGCCCATGTATCCCGGTCGTTCGCGCTCACGAGCGGTTCCGGGATCGATGCCAGGAGACCGTCCAAGTCCTCGTCGGGTCGCCGCACGCGACGCGCAAGGGAATCACAGTTCGATTCCGCGCGAAGGTGGGCGACCAGCGCAGCGACGCGCGCCTCGCGCACCCGGAACCGGTTCCAGCGGGTGTCATCAACCAATCCGATCTCGCGGCCGAGTGGTGTCAGGCGCGAGTCCGCGTTGTCGCAGCGCAGGTGCAACCGGTGTTCTGCGCGCGATGTGAACATGCGGTAAGGCTCGTCCAGGCCGCGCGTCACCAGGTCGTCGATCATCACCCCGATATACGCCTGGTCGCGTCTCAATATGACAGGGTCGCAGTTCGCCGCGAACCGCGCGGCATTGATGCCGGCGACGATTCCCTGTCCGGCCGCCTCTTCGTAGCCGCTCGTGCCGTTGATCTGTCCGGCGAGGAACAGGCCCGCGACGCGGCGGGTCATGAGAGAGGCGTCGATTTGCTCCGGCGGCACGAAGTCGTATTCCACCGCGTAGCCCCATTGCAGGATGCGCGCGTTCTCCAGTCCCTCGATGCGCGCCACGATCTCGCGCTGCACGTCCTCCGGCAGCGAGGTGCTGATGCCGTTGACGTAAATGCGCTCGCAGTCGCGGCCCTCGGGTTCGAGGAAAATCTGGTGCGCGGTTTTTTCCGCGAAGCGCACCACCTTGTCCTCGATGCTGGGGCAGTAGCGCGGCCCGACGGATTGAATCTGCCCGGAGTACATGGGCGCGCGGTGCAGGTTGGCACGGATGATCTCGTGCACTGCCGGGTTCGTGAACGTCGTCCAGCACACCACCTGCGGCTGCGCGATGCGGTCGTTCAGGAACGAGAACGGCACCGGCGGGTCGTCGCCCGGTTGCACGCCGAGCTGCGCGTAGTCGAGGCTGTCGCGGTGCAATCGCGGCGGCGTGCCGGTCTTCAGCCGGCCGAGCTTCAGACCTAGCGCCGCCAGCGAGCCGCTCAGGCCGACGGCCGCGGCCTCGCCGATGCGCCCGCCCGCGGTCTTGCGCTCTCCCGTGTGCATCAGGCCGCGCAGGAACGTGCCGGACGTGACGACGACGGTGCTTGCGTCGAGCCGACGCCCGCCCGCAAGTTCGACGCCGGCGATCCGCAGCGCACGCCGTTCGCTCGACAGCGGTCCGGCGAGGATGCTCTCGACGGCGGCTTCGATGATCTCCAGGTTCGGGCAGCTCGCCAGGCGGCGCTGAACGGCCAGCGCGTATTGCTCGCGGTCGGACTGGCAGCGCGGCGCCCACACCGCCGGTCCCTTGCGGCGGTTCAATATGCGGAACTGGATGCCGGTCTCGTCCGCGACCAGTCCCATCAGTCCGCCGAGCGCGTCGACCTCGCGGACGATCTGGCCCTTGCCGATGCCGCCGATGGCGGGGTTGCACGACATGCGCCCGATCGCATCGCGTTGGAAGGTAATCAGCGCGGTTCGCGCGCCAATGCGGCTCGCCGCCCAGGCAGCCTCTGCACCGGCGTGCCCGCCGCCGATGACGAGAACGTCGTACGCGTGGCGGCTCACGTGCAGACCCGCCTGGGAACGTCTGGAAACCGGCAGCTCATGGTGTGCGGTCGCTCGACACCGGCGTGGTGTCCTGCGGCTGGCCGCGCGTCGCGCTTCGCTGGTCGGGCGACATGACGATGCTGCTCTGCGACAGCCTCACGTCGGCACGGAACGGGAGCGCGCCGCTGCGGGGTTGTCCCTGAAACGAGATCGCGCCGTCCGCGACGGACTCGACGTACTCGCCGAGCACGATGTCGTACGCGGCGTGGCCGGTGAGCCGCCCGTCTTTCAGCTTCATGTCGGAGCCGTCAGGCGCCTTGAGCGGCTTGGCATCGGCGGCGGTCCGCACGTCACTGATGAACGAGACCAGCCCGAGACGCGTGTCGCCGTCCTTGACGATGCGGTCCAGCTTGCAGCGATAGTCGGTCTGCACTTGGCCGGCCGAGCCGAGCTCGGAGTCAATCGACCTCGACCAGCTTTCGCCGATGCGGACGCTTTTCATCGGGAAGAGCACCATTCGTTCCTCGCCCCAGTCGCGCCGTACGCTCTTCTCGGAGAACAGCGTGCTGATCAGGCTGACCGGAGGCAGCGAGGCCCCGTTCTTATCGAGCACGGCTCGGATCTCGTCCAGCCCTTCCGTGCGGACCACTTTGTGCTTGCCGTTCAGCGCGAGCGTGTAGCTCATGCCGATCAGCGGCCGCAGTGCGCGCTCCAGCGCGGGCGTCCCCTCGGGTGGATCGACGCCGTCGCTGTCGAACGCCATCGGCGGCAGCAGCGCCATCTCGAATTTGACGGCGACGCGGTCGAGCGTCAGGCGCAGCGTAACACCGTCCGCGGAAGCCGATTGCACGGTGCGCAGCAACCCGAGGCGGAACTCGGTCAGGGCCTTGATGCCCTCCGCGTCGACGTCCTGCACCGCCCCGCCGGCGATCACAAACTCGATCGAGGCGAACTGCTCCGAGTACAACGTCTGCCCGGGCGGATACTTCGGCTCCAGAACGATGGACTGGCCCAACGCCTGCGCCAGGCACGTCCCCAGCACGTTCGCGAGAACGAGCGGGGCAACGCTTCGTTGCGGCATTCGCAAGCTCATGGTTCGCTCCTGCCGACGGAAACGAGGGGACGAACCCGCCCGAGCACGACGGCGGCTCCACGTTGGATTGTACCGGACCGACCCGCCCACGCCGCGGCAATTCGCCGCTCACTTCCGCACGAAGATCGTTTGGCCGGAGGCGGCCGCGAACGCCCTGTCGCACAGGGCGGCGATCACGTCGGCGACGGCGTCGGGGTCCAGCGTCTTGTCCCGGGGGAAGTCGGGAAACGAGCCGCGCAGCATCTCCGTCTCAACCGCGCCTGGCGCCACGCAGAACGCGCGGATGCCCAGCGGCTTGCCCTCGGCCGCGATCGCGTGCGTAAACACGTTCACCCAGGCCTTCGAGCCGCCGTAGACCGCAAAGCCGTGAAATGGATCAACCGATGCGACCGACGAGAGGTTGACGATCACGCCGCCGCCCTGGTCGCGCAGGATCGGCCACGCCGCCCGGGTCGTATGAAACACGCCGCCGATGTTGGTGGCGATCGTGCGCGCGAAGTCCTCGTCGGTGAACTGGTCGATGGGGGCGACGGCGGCGGCGCCGGCGTTGTTCACCAGCACGTCGATGCGGCCAAAGCGCGCCCGGGCCACGTCAATCAGTTCTCGTGCCCCGGCGGGTGCGCCCACGTCCACGGGCACGGCCTCGCACGCGGCGCCCAGCTCCGTCATGCGCAAGATGGCGTGCTCGAGCCGCGCGGCGTGCCGGGCGGCCAGGACAACGTTGTGCCCGGCGCGGGCGAAGCGGACCGCGGTCGCCAGGCCGATGCCGCGGCTGGCGCCGGTGATGACGGCGACGGGGGTGCGCATGCGGTAGTTCTCCGGTGCGATTGATGCTCGCGCCGCTCGACGGCCGATCAGCGCTGTTTGGCGCCGTGCGGCGCGTTGAGTAAGTATAGTTGTTCGCGCTCCTCGCGCTCCGGCGGACGCTGGCGGGACGATCGCGTTATGCGGACGGACATGGGCGCAGGCCGAGACTCAGGGCGAAGCAACCGACCGGCCATTCGCGAAGTCTCCGGACGGGGCTTGCGATCGAGCGCGAATCGCTTAAGATACTTGGCTCGGGACTGCGCCGGCCGCCGCCGGCGCCCCTGGCCGCTACGGGTGTGAGACATGGCCAAACAGATTGTCGCGAAGATCAAGCTCCAGGCGCCGGGCGGCAAGGCCACGCCGGCGCCGCCGGTCGGCCCCGCGCTCGGCCAGCACGGCGTGAACATCGGCCAGTTCGTGTCGCAGTTCAACGAGCGCACGAAGGACCTGGGCGGGATCACCTGCCCGGTCGAGATCACGGTCTACAAGGACAAGTCCTTCGAGTTCATCGTCAAGAGCCCGCCGGCGTCGGTGCTGCTGCTGCGGGCGGCCAAGCCGCTGGACCCGACGCTGACCCTGGTGGAGAAGGGCGCCGGCGAACCGAACCGCACCAAGGTCGGCCGCGTGACCAAAGCCGACGTGCGAAACATCGCGCAGCAGAAACTCAAGGACCTGAACGCGTTCGACGTGGAAGCCGGCATGCGGATCGTCGAGGGTACCGCCCGCTCCATGGGCATCGAGGTGGTCGAGGCATGACCGGCGGCCAAGCCGTTCGCCGATACCAGGTGGCCGCCACGATGCGCGACGGCGTCGTGGAGTGGAGCCTCTGGCTGGAAACCGACGACGGCCAGAAGCACGCCCTGCGGATTCGCGACGGCGAGGAAATCCCGGTTTTGGTGGACCTGCTTCGCCGCGACAAGACCGTGTATTACGACGCCGCGGCCCTGACGCTGCGCTCCGGCTGGAGCGCCCCGGGCCTGGCGGATAGCCATTAGCGGAGTCCGACCGGACCCAAACGCGGTACATCCTGAACGCCAGACCACGGGCACAACCAACAGTGGGAGCTTTGCGATGCGGTTACGCAGCAAGCGCTATCGAAAAGACATGGCGCATCAGCCCAAGCAGATGCTGCCGATCGACGCCGCCGTCAAGGCGCTGAAAGTCTATTCCAAGACCAAGTTCGACCAGTCGGTGGACATCGTCTGCCACCTGGGCATCGACCCGCGGCAGGCGGATCAGATGATCCGCGGCTCGGTCAGCCTGCCCAAGGGCATCGGCAAGTCCAAGAAGGTCATCGCCTTCTGCCCGGAGCCGGAAATCGCCAAGTGCCAGGAGGCCGGCGCGATCGAGGCCGGCGGCGACGCGCTGATCCAGAAGGTCGCGGACGGCTGGGCCGATTTCGACGTGGCCATCGCCCACCCGTCGCTGATGGGCAAGGTCGGCAAGCTCGGCCGCGTGCTCGGCCCGCAGGGCAAAATGCCCTCGCCCAAGAGCGGCACCGTAACGCCTGACATCGTGACGGCGGTTCGCGAGTACGCCGCGGGCAAGATCGAGTTCCGCAACGACGCCGGCGGCAACGTGCACGCGGTGGTCGGCAAACTGAGCTTCAACGAAGGCGACCTCAAGGAAAACATCCTGGCTTTCGTGAACCACATCCGGCGCATGAAGCCGGCCAGCTCCAAGGGCACGTATCTCAAGAAGGTCTGTCTCAGCGGCAGCATGACGCCCTCGGTCACGCTCGATGTCGCCGCCTCGCTCGGCGTGGAGGCCTGATCCATGAGCAAGATGGTCAAGGAAATGATCGTCGACCAGCTCCGTTCGCGCTACGGCGACCTCGACAGCGCGGTCGTCATCGAGCTGCTCGGGTGCGACGGGATCACGACGAACGACTTCCGGCGCAGCCTGCGAGCCAAGAACATGCGCATGGAAGTGGTCAAGAACTCGCTGCTGAAGCGCGCCGTGCAGGACCGCCCGCTGAAGCCGCTGGCGCAGTCGATCCTTGGCTCCAACGCGCTCGTCACGGGCGGCGAATCGCCCGTCGAAGTCGCCAAGCTCATCGAGGAATGGATGCCGAAGATCGCCGGCCTGAAGCTCAAGGCCGCGATCCTCGACGGCGAGTACCTCAACGAATCGCAGGTCAAGGGCCTGGCGAAAATGCCCACCCGGCGTGACCTGCAAGCGCGCATCGCCGCGACCGTCCGCGCGCCCGGCGCGCGGCTGGCGGGGGCGCTGCTTTCCGGGGGTGGGCGGATCGCGGGCTGCCTGAAAGCCCTGATCGAGAAGCTCGAAGAATCCGAGCCGAGCGCCGCAGCCTCGGCGTAGTTCGTGCGAATGACGACGCGCGCCTGACTGCTCCGCCTGGCGGATTAAACGCGGCCACTGGGGCCGCGGCTATCAGGGCGGTCGATCGGTTGTTGCGGTGGAGAACGGAACCATGGCGGAAGCACCGGCCAAGGAATTTTCGGCCGCGATCAAGGACATCGGCGACAAGATCGCCGGCCTGACTTTGATCCAGGCCAAGGAGCTGACGGACTATCTCAAGGACGCCTACGGCATCGAGCCGGCGGCTGGCGGAGCCGTGATGATGGCCGCCCCGGCGGGCGGCGGCGCCGCGGAGGCGAAGGCCGAAGAGAAAACCGAGTTCAACGTGGTCCTGAAGTCCTCGGGCGACAAGAAGCTCCAGGTCATCAAGGTGGTCCGCGCCGCGCGGAGCGACCTGGGCCTGAAGGAAGCCAAGGAGCTGGTCGATACGGCGCCGAAGCCGCTGCTCGAAGGCGTGCCCAAGGCGGACGCCGAGAAGTGGAAGAAGGAACTCGAAGCCGCTGGCGCGACGGTCGAGATCACCTGATCCGACCGCGCCGGCTGCGGGCCGATTCGCGCCGGCATGGCTCGCGATCCGTGCGACCAATGCTGATGAATCCGAGAAAGCCCGGCCGCCCGGCGCCGGGCTTTCTTCTTGCGCTCGACTGGGCTCGGCCGCGCCTCGCGAGCGCACCGCACAACCGCGAGCGCGAGCGAGCGGCTGGCCCGCATCCCCAAGCCGCCCTCGCTTGCGCTCGAGGTTCTGATGGGCGCGACAACTTACGGAGCAGGTTCACGCTCAGGCTCACGGGGGCGAGTTGTGTTGCAACTGCGGCAACGACGACGACGCGCGGCGCAGTACCTCGTCGCGCTTGGCGCGGAACTGCGCTTCCACCGCCGTCTCGTCGGTTAGCTCGATCACAAGCTCGCCGGATTCAAGTCGCAGCATGTGCCCCTGCTCGTCGGTGTACAGCGCCGAAGTGCTCGGCAGAATGCCCTCCCGCGTCTCGAAGGCCAGCGCTTCCGTGCCGCCGCCCGGCAGCGAGCGCCGGCCGAGCGGCCGAATCGTGTACGGCAGGAGCGCCCGCATCTCGCTGTCGTAGATCGAGAATGCGATCGCCGGCCGATCACCGTCGCCCAGCAGCGCGGGCAGCGCCCTCGCCCACGCCAGACCCAGATAGCTCGCGTCGAGTTTGATCGGGGGGCGCGGGTCGGGCAGGACACTGTCCAGGCTGGTCACGTAGCTCGAAAAGAGCGCATCGCCCTCGCGCACGCACTTATCGTGTGTCAATACCGGCCGCACGCCCGTAGCGCCCGCGGCCGGATAGCGCGTCTCGTGGAACTCGAACAGGTCGGTGTTGCCGTCGAGACGCGAGAAGAGGTCGATGCGCGCGAAGCGCGCCGCGCCGTCGTCGGCGAACTGCCAGATGCGCTCTTGTACGCGCAGTCCCTCGCGCGGGCGTGCCGTGCCACGCGCGGCTTCGAGCGGCTCCGTGTCGCGGCGGAATTGACGGGTCAGGTATCCGACCGGGCGCCCGGCCACGCGGATCAGGTAAATCCGGGAACGTTCGTCGATCCGTACCTCGCGAATGTCCTCCTGGAGCTGGTAGCGGTTGATGTAATCCCGGCCGCGCTCCAGCGCTTCGCGGACCTGCGCGCCGACCGCCGGCTCGTACAGAACGCGCAGCGCCGACGTCATCTGCCGAAATCCTGGCGGCAGCTCCAGCGGCGCCGTGGCGTCAGGTTCGGCGTCGCTGCCCAGCGTTCCTCCCCGGCCGACGACCGTGGAGTATGACAGGACCCAGACCGTGTCCGAGTCGATCCGCGTGCAGTGGTACAGCGTTCGGACGCGATCGGCGCCGATCGTCGCGGGCGCGTCGACGATCGCCGTGGGGCGCGCCGCGGCCCGCTGCGGCTCGATGCGCACCTGGCGCACGCCGGTCACGGCCGCGAGCTGGCGGCCGAAGTACTCGACCCAGGCGTCGAAGTCCGCGGCGGATTCGTCGCGGAACACGAGCACCTGGATGGTCGCCTGGCCGTCCGGCGCCGCGCCGCGCAGGACGCCGCTCGATCCACCCGGGCCGAAGAACCCCGTGCGGTCATAATTCCAGCCGAGCGGCGCCTGGAGCTCGAATCCGATGCTCTTGTCTACCAGCGGCATGAAGCCGGCCGGGGCCGGGGCGGACGCCGGCTGGGCCGCCGCGGCCCGCCCGCAGGCGGCCATCAGCAGCGCAAGGAGTCGCAGCGGTTTCTGGTGCGGCCTCATTCCTTCATCCGACCTCGGGAGTATAAGATCGTCCCGTCCGCTGGAGGCGTCAACGCGGCGCGCGAACCGGCGGACGGAGGAGCGGTACATGCATCAACAGGCGCGGATTCGATGGGCGCTCCTGGCGGCGGCGGCGGTGTGCGCTGCGGCGCTGTCGGCGCCGCCTCCGAAACAGGAATCGCAAGCCGCTTCCGCACGCGCTGCCGAAGGGCCGACCGGCGCCGAGTGGGTGCAGATGGCCAAGGATGTGCAGGCCGAGGTCGAGAAGCTCCGCGGCTGGAAGTTCAAGACGCCGGTGAAGACCGACGTGTACGACGAGGCGCAGCTTCGCCGGTACCTTGAGTCCAAGCTCTTCGACCAGATCTACGGCGGCGGGAAGCTGCGGAACACCGAGGCGTTCCTGCGGACGATCGGGCTGATTCCCGGCGACTGCGACCTGAAGCAGACGTTCCTGGACGTCCTGCTGAACCAGGTCGGCGGGTTCTACGACCCGGAGACGAAGACGTTCTACATGCTCAAGCGGAGCGGCGTGGACTACGGGCCGCTGCTGAATCGCACGCTCGTGGCGCACGAGCTGACGCACGCGCTGGACGACCAGTACGTCGATTTGCAGAAGCTGGCCTTCGACCCGGAGTTGTCCGAAGACGCGGCGCTGGCGGTCGGCTCGGTCCTCGAAGGCTCCGCCACGGCGCTGATGACGCGCTACATGATGCAGGCCATGGGTTCCGGCCAATACGACGCGGCGCAGCTGGCCGAAGTGCAGATGCGCGAGATGCAGCGGGCCGAGCCGCTGCTCCGCGCGCCGCCGTATTTCTCCGCGCTCATCGCGCAGTACATGTGCGGCATGCTGTTCGTCTACCGCGGCGACCCCACGAAAATGGCCGGCGATTCCAACGAGGCGGACGACGTGCTGGCGGCGCTGAAGGACCCGCCGCGCTCCAGCGAACAGATCCTGCACCCGGAAAAATACTGGCGCGCCGGCCGCCGCGACGAACCGGTTCTGGTGGACGACCGACAAATCCAGGCGCTGATTCAGTCCGAACGGCGGCACGTGATTCATGCCAACACGGTCGGCGAACTGCTCTGCGCGCTGCTTTCTTCCGATGAGCACCGTGAGCTGAACCTCATCGCCGCGGCCCAGCCGACATTCTGGACCAATGACGCGGCGACCGGCTGGGGGGGCGATCGCTTCTACCTGCTGGCCGACGGACCCGACCGGGAAGCGGCGAGCAAGGGGATGAAGGGGCTTCGCGGCGTGTGGATCACCGCGTGGGACACGGCCGACGACCGCGACGAGTTCATCGAGGATTACCTCTTCGAGCGCGCCCTGCCGCAGCGCGAGGTCGTGCGCCTGGCGCCGCGCGTGGCGGTATTCTTCTACGGGTTCGACGATGCGGAGCGCGTCGCGATCGAGAAGAAGCTGGTCGAAGCGCCGCTGAAGCTGACCTGCGGCGGCAAGCCGTGGAACCCGGCGCGGCCGTGAGACTCGGCCCGCCGTAATCAACGGTCCAGGCAGCGCCGGCCCTTCGTGGCCCACGAGCCAGGCGCGAAATACGCGTGATTCCAGGGGCGTGCCTGGCCTGAATCAATGCTTCCAGGGACGGACGCCCCACCGGCCGAGTGACGACCCGACGAAAACGCCGTCGGCATGGCGCCCGGAATAAATCCAGAAATCGCTTTGCTGGACGGATCGCGGAGCGCCGGTCCCGGCTCAAGCTGACGGAGGTCACGCGTTGAAATTCAGCGCGTTCGAGTAGTACACACGCCCCAGCCGCGTCACCGCCCAGTACCACGTCCGGTCGCTGGAGTACGTGACGCGCACGTTCGTCAGGCCCGTGGTCGGCGCGATGACCAGGTAGCGCTTGTCGGCGGAGACCGTCTGGAGCACGGTCCCCTGGAGCCAGTCCACCTCGTCGGGCGCGAGCGCCGTCTCGCCGCCGCCGACCGAGTCCGCCAGCCAGCAGTAGCGCAGATGGTTCGAACCGACGGGCGTGCGGATGACGGTGTCGATCACGTCGTTGCTTTCTGGCGCAGCCTCGACCTGGATCATGGTCGCGTCGTCCGGGAACAGGATGTCCGCCAGCGTGCGGATGAACGAGGCGTGCTCCGTCAGCTCACTGTCGCTGCGCAGCAGCGGGCTGCGGATTTGGGCCAGCGCGGCCGCGATCTGCACCGCCGCCACTGGCGCCGCCCCGGACAGCACGGGTCCGCGTCCGAGATCGGGTCCGAAGAACTCCAGGTGTCGCCGTTCCTGCGGCATGGGATTGCTCCTTGCGCGCGATGCATGAATCATGCGCGCAAGACGCCCCGTGCGGGGGAGGAAGCGGCAGATTGCGGCGCACGGCGCGAGTCTCACGCCGCATGCGCAGCCGTGCGCGGAATTCGCGGACCGATGGCCGGCCGTGGCGAAACCCGGAAACCGACAAATGGCTCGGAAAACAATCCGCGGCGCGTGGTCTCAGGCCGGGCCGGCCGCGGGCGGCCCCGCGCCGGCAAGCACCGGCAACGGTCTGGCGGCGCCGACTTTCTTGAATACGTCGTCGTACGCATCCTCAAGATAACTGCGGCGCATATGCAGGCCGATGAAATCCCACGGCAGCGCCTCGTCGAAGCGCCGCTCGCGGTGCGCGTACCAATCCGGGTCGACGCCAGTGGCGGCGTAGGCCTGCTGCCAGATCGCGTCGTTGTAGCACTCGTCCCAGCCGTCGAAGCGCGCCCCGCGGCGCCACGCCTCGTGAATCACGGCGCCGAGCCGGCGATCGCCGCGGGCGAAGACGGCTTCGAGTATGGCGCGTTGCGGGTCGTGCGTCTTAATCGTCACGATGCCGCGCGGCTCCCTGTCCCTGCCGTAAGCACGCCGGACGGAGTCCTGACGCATGAACTCGTTTTCGCTGGCCATCTCGTTGGCGGAGCCGTAGCTGCCGGAGACAATGAAGCGACTCCCAGAGGTGTCCACAGGCGGAACGCCTGTGCTACTTGAAGCTGAGGGAGGCGAGACGCCTGTGCCACCTCGTGTACTCCCCAGTGTACCCTCTGTCCCGTCGTCCATTTGTTTGTGCCTCCGCGGCTTGGTGGCAAGCGCCTTCAGGCGTTCCTGCACCTTGCGGTAGTACTCCGCGCGCGGCTGGGCCATCCATTGCAGCGGCGTGAACGGCTTGGGCACGAGCCAGCCGACGCTGGCGATCACGTGCGCCGGCGGCTGGCCGATCGAGCGCCGCTCCAGGCTCACCGCGTTGGACAGGTTCCATATCCCCGTGATGTCGTCGTCGCGCTCGCCGGGGAAGCCCGACATGAAGTACAGCTTCACGCGGTTCCAGCCGGCCCTGTAGACCTCGCGCACGCCTTCCATGAGGTTGCCGTCGGTGACCTTCTTGCGGATGGCGCGGCGCATGTCGTCGCGGGCCGCCTCGACCGCCATCGTGATCCCGCCCTTGCGGACGCCGCTGCCCATCCACGGGATGTTCTGGAGCATCCTGTCGATGCGCAGCGATGGGAAGCTCAGGTTTACCATGCGCGGCGCGAAGCGCTCGTTGGCCTTCGCGGCCAGTTCCGGCAGCAGCGGGTAGTCCGCCGTGCTGAGCGAGAGCAGCCCGATCTCCTTGTGGCCGGTGGCCCAGTACGCCTCTTCCGCGATCTCCAGAATGCGGTCCGGCGAGCGGTAGTGCAGCGGACGTTTGGTGTAGCCGGCGTGACAAAAGCGGCACACCTGCGGGCAGCCGCGCATGATCTCGATCGCGATGCGGTCGTGGACCACCTCGACCCAGGGCACGAGCGGGCGGCGAGGAAACGGGGCGTCCTCGAAGTCCGGCGTCTTGCAGCGCTCGATGCGTTCTGGAATTCCCTCAACCTTCGCGATGCGCTCGGCGATCGTGCCGTCGGACTGATAGCGGATTTCGTACAGGTTCGGCGCGTAGATCCACGGGAAACGCCGCGCCATGCGGACGATCATCTCGCGTCGCGGCACGCCGGCGCGTTTGTACTCGCGGTACGCCTCGAGGATCGCGGCCATGCTGTGCTCACCATCGCCGATGACGACCAGGTCGAGGAACTCGGCCATCGGTTCGGGGTTGTCGGCCTGCGGTCCGCCGGCGATCACGAGCGGGTGCGCATCCGTCCGATCTCGGGCAAGCAACGGCACGCCCGCGAGGTCGAGCAGGTTCAGCACGGTGGTGAAGCACAGCTCGTACTGCAGCGAGATCGCAAGCATGTCGGCGTCGGCGACGGGCTGCCGCGTGTCCCAGGTGAACAGCGGGATGCGCTTGTCGCGCATCACCTTTTCCGCGTCGATCCACGGCGCGTAGGTGCGCTCGGCGCAGACGCCCGGCGTGTGGTTGCAGAGCCAGTAGAGAATCTGGCAGCCCAGGTGCGACATGCCGATCGTGTACGTGTCCGGGAACGCCACCGCGACGCGAATCTCCGCCCGCTCCCAGTCGCCCGGGCGGACGAGCTGGTTCCATTCGCCGCCGATGTACTGGGCGGGCTGCTCCACGAACGGCAGGAGTTCTTCGCTGATGCGCTCGCGCAGGCTGCTCATCTTTGCCGGACTTCCCTTCCCCCCGCATGGCATCGGCAGGCACGCGGTGTCGTCCCGTTGGCGAGCGCGCCGCCTGTTCGGCGCGGCTTCGACGCCGCTCGATGCGCGGGCCGCCGCGGCAGCACATCGTGACAGCGCCTGCGACGAAGCAGTATAAGGGGGACGCGGCACACGGCGCGGCGGAGCGGCGCCGCGCGGTTGCGCTGAAAATCCGGGGGCGGCGCTGCCGATAATCCATTATAGTACGCGGGCAGCATGCTTCGCCTCCGAGCCGGCGGAGGAGCCGGTCTGGGCGAAGTCAATTCCCCGTCGAGCTGGCCGGCGCGGACTGCATCGAATCCGACCCGATCGCATGAGCACAACGAACTCGAATACGTCTCAGCTTGACGAGTGCCAGGCACGCATACACTATCGCTTCCGCGACGCAGAGCTGCTGCGCGCCGCGCTCACGCACTCGTCTTCCGCCAATACGCGCGTCGAGAGCAACGAGCGTCTGGAGTTCCTGGGCGACGCCGTGCTCGGCCTGGTCGTGTGCGAGGAGCTGTATCGCCGCCTGCCGGACGCGATGGAAGGCGAGCTCACCAAGATCAAGTCCGCGGTCGTGTCGCGCAAAGCCTGCGCCCGGGTGGCAGATCAACTGCGGCTCACGGACGCGCTGCTGCTGGGCCAGGGCATGTCGCCGGGCGACGACCTGCCGAAGTCCCTGTCCTCGGCGGTGCAGGAACCGGTGATCGCGGCCGTGTATCTCGACGGCGGTTTCGAGGTGGCGCGCGAGTTCATCCTGCGCCACATGGGCGGGGAAATCGACGAGTGCGTCCGCTCGGACCACCAGTCGAACTTCAAATCGAAATTGCAGCAGCACGCGCAGCGCGTGCTGAACCAGACGCCGATCTACGAGCTGCTCGACGAAAAGGGGCCGGACCACGCCAAGTGCTTCGAGGTCGCCGTCTCGCTCGGCGCGCAGCAATTCCCCAGCGCCTGGGGCCCGAGCAAGAAGGAGGCGGAGCAGAAGGCGGCGCGCCTGGCTTTGGAAACGCTGGGGCTGGTCGAGCGCAGCGACGACGAAGAGCGGGTCGCCTGATCTCCCGCACCAGACGCCGCCGACTCGCTCGCGGCGGACAGATCACCCGTTCGCCTGGCGCGTTTCCAGCGATCAAAGCGCGAACCAACCACACCGTCACCCTGAACGGCCGTTCCAGCCGCGCCGCGACTCCGCTTTCGCCAGGACGAGGAAGCGGTCTTTCGCAGCCGCGCAACCGTTGCGCAGCTCCCCGGCATGACAACCAACACGCACCGCCGCGCGGTCAGACCACCCCGCCGTACTCCGTCAACAACGCGCTCAGATCGGCGATGTCCGTATCCCCGTCACCGTCCACATCACCCGCGCAATCGCCCGCCTCGCAGCCGAAATCAGTGAGCAGCTCGCTCAGATCGGCGATGTCCACGTCGCCGTCGAAGTCCAGATCGCCCAGCACGCCCGCCGGCGCGACCCACACGCCGCGGCCCTGCGTCGCGGCCACCAGGCGATTCCGCGGCGTATCCGCGGCCAGGTCGATGACGGCGGCGGTCGGCAGGCCGTCGCCGAAGCGCCGCCAGCTCTGCCCCATGTCCACGGAGCGGAAGACGCCGGTGTCCGAGCCGGCGTACAGCACGGTCTGCACGCCGCGCACGTCGACCGCGATCACGTTCACGGGGACGTCCGGCAGGTCGCCGTCGAGCACGCTCCACGTCTGACCGCCGTCGGTAGAGCGTCGAACCTTCGGCGCTCCGAAGACCGCACCGGCCAGGTAGACGGTCATCGGGTCCTGCGGATCGACGCGCAGCTCGCGCGTGACGCGCGGCCAGCCGGGATTGTCGTCGAGCAGCAGCGTCCAATTGAAGCCGCCGTCGTCGGACCGCTGCACGTTTCCGTCATTGGTCGCGGCGTAAACGACCAGCGGATCAGACGGAGCGATCGCCAACGCGCGGATTGCACCCTGTCCTTTGGTCAGGTCACCGCTGATCGCGGCCCAATTGTTGCCGCGGTCCAGCGTCTCGTAGATCCGCTGCGTTGCGTACAGCATGCGGTCGCTGTTCACCGGGTCGCCGACGTACGGCGGCAGGAAGCAGTTGCGATCGCCGAACGGGATTCCGTTCCGCGCGCCGGCGAAGGTGTTGCCGGAGTTCACCGAGCGGTAGAGGTTTCCCGTGCCCTGGAACTCGCCGTACCAGCGGGTCGGCACCTGCTGGATGATCTGCGTCCAGCCGCCGTCGCCGCCGAGGCGCTGGTCCCACACGACGCCCGCCGTGGTCCGCCGGCTCGACCCGTTGTCCTGGAATCCGCCCCACAGAATGTTCGCATCGAGCGGATGCGTGGACAGTCCGGCGTAGAGCTGCATGGTCCCCAGGCCGGTATTCAGCGCCGTCCACGTCGCGCCGTTGTCCGCCGAGCGGTGAACGCCGCCGTCGTTGCCGCAAACCAGCCGCCCGGCGGCGTCCCAGGCGAGCGCGTGCATGTCCACGTGCTGCGGCGTGACGGTGGACCAGTTTGTGCCGGCGTTGGTTGAGCGGCGCAGGTTCAACCCGCCCATGAAGACCAGGTCCGGGTTGGTCGGGTGCACGGTGATGACGGACAGAAACCAGCCGTACGTGGCCTGCAAGTCCGTGCCCACGTTGATCGTCGTCCAGCTCGCGCCGCCGTTGTCGCTGCGGTAGGCGCCCTGCGTCCCGCCGTTGCCGCCGGTCGCGTCGCAGGCGTTGGATATCAGCGCGTAGAGGCGCGACGGCTGACTGGGCGCGACGGCGACCGTGATTCGCCCGATCGCGCTCCAGTTGCTCGGCAAGCCGGTGCTCAGGCGCGTCCAGCTCGCGCCGCCGTCGGTGCTCTTGTAAATCCCGTTGTCCGCAGCGCCGAAGATGTGGCCGATGCCGGCGTAGACGACGTTTGGATTGCTCGGGTCAATCACCACGGACGTGCCCGCGCGGTCGGGCAGCCCGTTGGTCAGGTGCGTCCAAGTCTCGCCGCCGTCGTCCGAGCGGAAGACGCCCAGCGGGCCGAATCTGCCGGGGTGCTGCTTGGCGCCGGCCATTTCGGGGAACCCGCCCGCGCGGGCGATGCTGGCGTACAGCACCTGTGGGTTTTGCGGGTTAATCGCGAGCTGCGAGAAGCAGCGGCCGGCGAAGGTCTCCTCCGCGATCTGCACCCAGGTGTCGCCGCCGTCATAAGACTTGAAGACACCCAACCCGTAGCGGCTGTGGTTGGCGTAATTCGCTTCGCCCGTCCCCGCGTAGACGATGTTTTCGTCGCTCGGATCGAGCGCCAGCGCGCCCATCGCCGACGTGGGCATGTCCGCCGTCACAGGCGTCCAGCTCGCGCCGCCGTCCGTCGTGCGCCACACACCGCCGTCCGCGCCGGTCACGAAGTAGCGGTCGGGATCGGTGGGGCTGCACACGACCGCCGACACGCGGCCGACGTACTCGAACGTGCTGTCGACCGTCGGCGCGGGTCCAAACTCGGTCCAGACGCTCGCACCCTGCGCCCACGTCGCAGCCGACAGCCCAACCAGTATCACCGTCAGATTCATGCGCCGGCTCATTCCGCGCCCCCTTCACGAGTCACTTCGAACGTCATCGTGCCGCTGTAGAGCACCAGGTCGGCCGCGTCGTCCGCCCCGGCCCCGTCGGACGCGTGAAACTCCACCCGCCAGACCCCCGTGCGGTCGATCGGCAGTGCCGTGATTCCTTCGCGGTCCGTTACCGCGTCATGCGAACCGCCTGTACCAATGTGCGTCGCGCGGACGGTTACGCCTTCCCTGGCACGGCCGCCGGCGTACACGCGCACCGGCAGGTCGCTGCCGGCGGCGAGCAGCGTCGGGTCGAATAGCGGCCGGATTTCCACCGCCTGCCCCGTCTTGCTCGTCGCGACCGCCGAGCCGCCGCTGCCTTCCATCGCGCCGTCGCTGACCCGCACCATCGTCCGCGCCGATTCCACGCGCTTCACGCGCAGCGGCGCGTCGGCTTTCGCACGGCGCGCTGAACCTCCTGGCGTCGGCGAGACGGCGTGCGCCTTGAGAAATGCGTCCAATTCGGCCGCGCGGACGTGCTCGACGGATGCTCTCCGATCGAGGCCGATGATCGTGACGCCGGGACGCTTCACGGTTACGGCCAGCGTCTGCCCGTTGCCGGCCGGCTGAATCCGCTCCACGTTGCGCTGCTCTGCCCCGTCGCGAACGAAGAACCAGGCCACGTCCGCCGCGCGCCACGCTTGAGCCGCGGCGGCTTTCGCCTCGCCGGCGAGCAAGCGCAGCTCGATCGTCTGCTCGGGTCGCGCCTGGTATGCGCTGGGTGAGAGGGTGTGCACCGTTTGTGCCGCGGCGGAAGGCGCCGCAATCAGCGCGGCGACAACGGCCGCCCGGCCGATGAATGTGGGTCTCATGCTGGTTCTCCTGGCGATCGTGTGCGAGGGCACGATGCTGGAACGGAGCTGCGAACTCTGTGAACGACGGGCGTGCGGGACGCCGCATGAGCGTATTCGGCCCCGCCGGCCCGCCTCGTCTCGACGGGAGTCCCCCGCTCCCAACTGCTGACGAGTCTCGATCTCGCCCGCGTATTATATCGGCCTGCTGAAGGACGGGAGTCGCTTGGCTGGCTACGCGTCGGCGAGCGACCCATAATCACGCTGGTTTGGCATTGGCCGCGGAGCGGGCGGGTACAAAGACACCCGGGGACGCGTACCATTAGCGGGCGTGGGTCGAAGGGTAGCGGATTGCACTTTCTGATCACGCCGTTTTTTCTACGGGGAGGTTCCGATGCTGCGAATCAAGCTGTTTGGGATGTTGTCGGCGGGGCTGCTGTTGTTCGGGTTCGCCGGCGGCGGCTGCCCGGCTGACGGACTGTTCGGGGAGAACGGCAACACGAACGTGAATCGCAACGACAACGACAATGACGACGGCCTGAATGACAACGACGACGACAATGATGATCTGAACGACAACGACAACGGCAACGGCAACGGGAACGGGAACGACAACGACAATGACAATGATGATCTGAACGATAACGCCGACGGGAACGGGAACGACAACGACGATAACGGCAATGACAATGGCGGCGGTGGAGGAAATGGCGACGCGACCGCGGGCCAGGCCAAGTACAACGCCGACTGTGCGTCGTGTCACTCGCTCGGCACGTTTGACCCAAGCGGCTTCGCGGGCGACCTCAAGAACACCGGCGACGATCTCGTCGCCGATCTCGGCTCACTCGATGCGCTCATGGCCGGCCTGACGCTCAGTGCACAGGAGATCGCCGACCTGAACGCGTTCTTCGCCTCCGCGCCGTAGTACAACGATCGCCCCCCCACGGAAGTGGCGGGCCGCGCCGCACTCGGCCCCGCACTTCCGTGCGGGGTTCTAAAATGCGACCTGCGCGCGGGATTCTGACCAGCAGGGCGATCTCGCGCCAGCCGGCGACCGGTGATTCACGCCCTTTTCTTCGCGGTTCGCGGTTTCGGCGCGCCCTTGGCGGCGGTCTTCGCGGGTTGCTTCCGCTCGCCGCCGCGGTTAAGCACGGCCTCGTACTGCGCGATGAACTCGTCGACCGGCGCGCCGGCGACGGCCTGGCCGACGACCTCCAGCGGCACGTCCTCGAGTTTTCGGAACCGAATGCACGCTTTGCCCATGTCGAGCTTCCTGCCCGTCGCAGTCCACGCCGTGCGGAACCACTCGCTGCGCTTCGCGTCCATGTACACGCAGCCCAGGTAGAGCGACATGTAGTTCTTCTGCGACGCCAGGCCGGCGAACGGCAGCGGCTGGCGCGGGTCGCAGTGATACCCGGGCGGGTACACGCTGTGCGGCACGCAGTACCCGATCATCCCGTACTGCATGCACTCGACGTACCCCTTGCCGAGGTTCGTCAGGATCACGTCGCGAACCGCCTCGATCGCGGCGCGCCGATCCGCCGGAAGGGCCGCGAGATACTGCTCCACCGTCTGGGCCTTGCTGATCATGGTGCGCTCCTGGAACAAGGTGAGTCGTCGGCACGGATTGCCGGCGCCACGAAACGCCCGACGACGATTGCGACGCGTTTCAACCGAAAGTTGTGCCCGGCACCGCTGAGTGCGACCATTGTAGTCGAGCGGAGCGCCGTCGCGCCACCGAGCCGGATCACCAGGAAGCCGCCGTCCCCCGGGGACGTACGGGTATTGCGACTCCCGTCACCTGCACTACGCTGCGCGGGGTTCGCGGGAGCCTGTCGCATGCACGCCGGGCGCCGAGGTTCACGACAACCGGCTGGCGCGCGCCGGGCTGCGCGCGACGCCGGTCCGCCCGGACAGGCACCTCGTCCGCTCGATTTCGAACGGGCTTTGGCGGCGCTGGCCGCGGCGCTGGGCCGCCGGGGCGGATTGCAGGAGCGCCTGCGCACCAACGCTCTGCGCTGGTTTCACGGCGCCGCCGACGGGGTGCCGGGCTTCGTGCTCGAACAATACGACGACGTGCTGGTCGCCCAGCTTCATGACGGCGTGCTGAAGCTGGACGAGCGCGCGGCGCGCGCCCTCGCCGAGCACGCGCAGCGCGCGCTGGGAGCGCGAGCCGTTTACCTGAAGCGCTTCCCAGCGAACCGCTCCGCAGCCTTCAAGCGATTGGAGGCCGCCCACCGCGACGCGACGCCCTGGATCGGCGCGCCGGTCGAGGCGGAGCGAACGGTCTGCGAGGAATCCCTGACGTTCCTTGTCCGGCCGTACGACGGCTATTCCACGGGGCTGTTCCTCGACCAGCGCGCCAACCGCGCGCGGATTCGTGCCGCCGCCGGCGGGAAGTCGCTGCTCAACCTCTTCGCGTACACCTGTTCGTTTTCGGTCGCGGCTGCGGCCGGCGGCGCGACGAGCACGACCAGCGTCGACGCGTCGAAGCGCTACCTCGAATGGGGCAAGCGGAACTTCGCGTTCAACTCGCTCGCCCTGGAGCGCCACACGTTCATTTGCTCGGACGCGCTGGCCTATTTCAAGCGGGCCACGCGCCAGCGACGCCGCTTCGACATGATCGTGGTCGATCCGCCGGCGTTCGGGCGCGACAAGGCGTCCGGTCGCGTCTTCGCACTGGCCGACGATCTGCACCCGCTCCTGGGGGGCGCGGTGGAGCTGCTCGCAGAGGGTGGGTGGCTGCTGTTTTCCACGAACTTCCGCGCGCTGCGCCGCCCGCGGATCGTCGATGCACTGCGGCGCGCGGCCGGCAGCCGGCGAGTGCTCGGCCTGGACGAACTGGAGCTGCCGGCCGACTTCGCCGCCGACCCGGAGTACGTGAAGTCATTCCTGATGCAGCTCGACTGACGCGGACTGTGCGGCCGGCTGGCGCTCGGCCGTGAGGGGCGGCGCGGCGCATCCGGCATGTACGTCCTCCCCGCGCGTCGCGCCCGGGCGGACGATGTAAAGCGGTCGCTGTTTGGCCTCTTCATACAGGCGCCCCACGTACTCGCCGAGGATCCACAGCACCACCAGCTGCATTCCGCCGATCACCAGCACGCTGGCCAGGATCGAGCTCCAGCCGGGCTCCACGCGGTCCGTAAAGATGCGCGCCCAGAGCACGAACAGGAGGTACGCGGCGGCAGCCAGCGACACGCACGCGCCCGCAAGCCCCGCCAGCCGCAGCGGCCAGGTCGAGAATGAGAAGACCGCGTCGCCGGCCAGACGCAGCATCGCCCGCCAGGAGTACTTGGACCGGCCGGCGTGCCGCGGGGCGGCATCGTAGACCAGCTCCACGTACCGAAAGCCGATCCACTGCACCAGCCCGCGGTTGAACCGGCAGCGTTCGCGGCAGGCGCGGAACGCTTCTGCGGCCGGTCGCGACAGCAGCCGGAAATCAGCCGCTCCGGGAGTGACACGGTAGCGCGAGAGCGACGACAGCAGGCGGTAGAACCAGCGCGAGCTCATCCGCTTGAGCGCACTGTCGTCGGCCGGCTCGCGGCGGATGGTCTGGACCACTTCGGCGCCCTCGCGCCACAGCCGGATCAGCTCGGGGAGCAGTTCCGGGGGGTGTTGCAGGTCGGCATCCATCGTGATGACCGCGTCGCCGCGGGCGTTGTCCATTCCCGCCAGCAGCGCCGCCTGGTGGCCGAAGTTCCGCGAGAGCTGCACCAGCCGGATGCGCGTATCCGTTCCAGCGGCGCGCTGGATCAGCACGGGGCTGGCGTCGCGGCTGCCATCGTCCACGATCACCAGCTCGTAGGCGCCGGTGGACGATTCCAGCGCGGCGCGCACGCGTCGCAGCAGCGTCTCGATGTTCTCCGCCTCGTTGAAGACGGGTATGACGACGGATACCGTGGGGACGGACTCGGCGAGCGGGTTCATCGCCGGCGATGATATCGCAGGGGTGAATCCCGGGCATCGAGCCCGACCGAACCCTGCGCGTCGCGATTCTCCCGCTCCAGGCGCTTGACGGGTTGGCAATACCGGCCGATAGTACGCGGTCAGCAAGGCCCAGACCGAGGAGACTCGTCGGCGCGGCGAGTCCGGCATGGGCGCGTTCACACTGGAGATCGTCTGTGGATACAACCACCAATACCGGTCTGCTCGGCGGACTTCTGAGCGCCGGCGGCGGCCTGGCCGTCGTCGTGCTCGCGGCCGTTGCAGCGCTCGTCTGGTATCTCTTCTTCCGCGGCGGCAGCGACTAGTCGCGCCCAGGGGGAGAGTCTCGTTTGAGCAGCACGACGTTCTCTCGCCGGGCGTTGCCCAAGGCCAGGGAACGTCGTGCGTACCATTCTGATCCGTGCGCTGCGGCGTGCCCGCCGGCGCGGTGCGGACCGCGAGCGTGCGGCTGATCGTCGAACGACGAACCACATCTCGTGCGCAAGGAGGATTGCAGTGAACCTGCTCACCACGGCGTTCGGAATCCTGCCGGGTCTTGTGGCCGCCACCATCGCCATCTTCATGTACTTGGCGTTTTTCATCGGCTGAATGCGCCGAAGAAGTCGGAATCCCGGATCGCGGCCACGCCCGCGATCGGGCTTGTGTGTGCCCGCAGTCTTGGGATTATGGGACGCGACGCAGCCGCGTAAGCCGTCCGGTGGTCGCGCGTCGTTCCTGCCCGGCGCGATGGCGGCACGGCACGGCTCCGCTGTCGAGCGAGTCACACATCCGCAGCGGTTGCCGATTGCAACGCGCGCCGTGCTCGGCTATCCTGACATTGCACTTGTCGAACGCCGTTTTCAATCTCGTCGGGATTGACTGAACAATTCGCCCGACACCGGAGCCTGACGGATCGACGTGCTTTCATCGCGAGCTGCTTCGCGCCCCTGTCGGCATGTTGTGGCGGCGGCGCGTTGATGGGTCCGGACATTGAAATGCCCATCCGCCGCGCCAGGCCAGTCGTTGAGTTTGCCAAACGGAGACCCGCCATGCGGTCCGTTCGTAACCGCCCGCGCGCGTTCACGCTGATCGAGCTCCTGGTTGTCGTCGCGATCATAGCGCTTCTAATCTCGATCCTCCTGCCGACGCTGCGCAAGGCGCGCGAGCAGGCGCGCATCACCGAATGCCTGGTGAACCTGCGCGCGATTAGTTCCGCCGCCAACCAGTACCTCACGTCCGACAGCTCCGGCGACCTGCCGTGGGCGATCCCGTTCAATGCGGGCGAGCCGTCGGAGCCGATGGGCTACGGCGCCGGCGGCGTCAAATACCGCTTCTACTACGCCACGGAGGTGATCTGGGGCGGCACGATGCCGAACGTGACGCCGGAGGAGTTCGAAGGCTCCGGCGTGCTGCCGCCCGGTGCCGAAAACCCCGCATCGCCCGGCACGTTCGCCGACGTAATGGTGCTCCCTCCGCGCCACAGGCCGCTCAACCCGTACCTGTTCCCCGGCGTGAGCTTCGACCAGGCGCATCGCGACTGGTTCCCGAGCGGCGACGACACGCCGCGGCGCGCGAGCCCGCCGGACATCCCGACCACGTTCCGCTGCGCTTCGGACCGCACGGCGAACATTCCAGACGCGTCGCGCGGCGACCCGGCGAACATCGAGTTGGACACGGTGTTCGAGTCCTGGCGCTTCTGGGGATCGAGCTACCCGATCAACTGGTACTGGCCGCGCTACTACGAGAAGGCCCCACCCGGAAACAGCGTTCCGTACAACGGCGACTTCGGGAAGATCCTGGGGCTCCAGCCACGCTCCAACGCCAAGCGCGGCCTGGGTCGGTACATGCTGGAAACGAACCAGGTCGCCGGGTGGCAGTCGCGGTTTGTCACGTTCTACGAGAGCCTGTTCAACTACGCGATGGAAGGCGCCTGGCCGCGCGGCTACACGAACGCGCAACCGCGCTTGTTCATCGGCTGGCACGGCGAGCAGAACAAGCACGTTGCGTCGTACTTCGACGGGCACGCCGATTACAAGGTCCGCGACACGCGCTACATCGAGGGCGACGGCTGGACGACCTGGCCGAGCCGTCCCTGGGGCGGCGACTGGACCGCGTACCAGGACAATTGAATCGCGGTGCGCGACTCGGCATCGAAGGGCTTCGGAACCCGCCCCGGGCTTGGCGGGTCGCGCCCCGCACTTGCGTGCGGGGCCCTGATTCGCGCGGCGCAGTTCATCGTCAAGTCCTGATCGCACCAGGTGCCTTCATGCACAATCGCCCTCGCGGCCGGCCGGCATTCACGCTGATCGAGCTGCTCGTCGTCGTCGCCATCATTGCCCTGCTGATTTCGATTTTGCTGCCGGCGCTTCGCCGCGCGAAGGAGCAGGCGCGGATCGCGACCTGCCTTTCGAACCTGCGTTCGATCGGGCAGGCCGCGGTCACGTACCGCAACAGCGACACCTCCGGCGACCTGCCGTGGGTCCTGCCGCGCGGCTATCGCACCGACGGCCGCACGTACACGTACCCAATCATCACGGAGGTCATCTGGGGTGGGCAGATGCCCGACGTGCCCGCCGAGGCCTTCGAGGGCAGCGACATCATGCCCGACGGCGACAACCCCGCGTCGCCCGGCTCATACGCCGACGTCTTCAAGGTCCCGCCCCGACACCGGCCGTTGAACTCGTACCTCTACCCCGGCGTGAGCTTCGATCAGGCGGAGCGCGACTGGGTGCCGAGCGGGGATGACGCCGCGCGGACGCGGACCGCGGCGATCCTGCCGGGGACGTTCCGCTGCCCGTCGGACCGCACCGCCGCGCTGCCGATGGTCGGCCGCAACGACACGCCGAACATTGAGCATGACACCATCTTCGAGTGCTGGAAGTACTGGGGCACCAGCTACCCCATCAACTGGTACTGGCCGTACTACTACTCCGACTTCGACGAGACCGGCGGCGCCCCGCCGGGCAATCAGCCGCCGTACGGTGGGAACTTCACGAAGATCATCGGCGGGCAACTGGATGAGAACGGCAACCTGAAGATCCCGGGGCTCGGGCGCTACATGCTGAACGTGAGCGAAAAGGCCGGCTGGCAAAGCCGCTTCCTGATCTTCTACGAGGGACTGTTGAACTACGCGATGGAAGCCGCCAAGCCGCGCGGCTTCCAGGACTCGCAATTGCCGCGCAAGTTCACCGGCTGGCACAACAACCCGGACCGGCATGCCGCCGCGTACCTGGACGGCCACGCGGATTATCGTTTGCGCGACACGCGCTACGTGGACGACGTGGGCTGGACAATCTGGCCCTCTCGTCCGTGGGAAGGGGACTGGGCGCCGTACAACGACGACTAGCGTCGGACGGCGCGCGGCGTGAGAGCAACCCCCGCCGCCGGCGGATGACGCGCGCCCGCGTTCGCGCGCTCGCTCGCCCGCCCGTACCGTTCCCGGCTACACTCACGCCCATGTTCGACGTTCTCAGCAATAAGCTCGGCGAGGTGTTTCGCAGCATCCGCGGCCGCGGCCGCATCACGGAGGCGAACGTCCGCGACGTGCTGCGCGAGATCCGCACCGCCCTGCTCGAAGCCGACGTGAACCTCGACGTCGCCCGGAAGTTCTGCGACGACGCGCTTCAGAAAGCGCTCGGCATGCAGGTCATCGACACGCTGCGGCCCGAGCAGGTACTGGTCAAGGTCGTCCACGACGAGCTGGTCGCGCTGATGGGGCCGGTTGAGACGCGCATCCCCTTCGTCTCACAGCCGCCGACGATCGTCCTCATGGCCGGCCTCCAGGGTTCCGGCAAGACCACCACCTGCGCCAAGCTCGCCCGCTACTGCCTCCAGCGCGGCAAGAAGCCGATGCTGGTCGCGGCGGACCTGAAGCGCCCCGCCGCGATCGACCAGCTCGAGGTGCTCGGGCGGCAACTTGAACTGCCCGTTTACACCGAGCGCGACCACCAGCACGCGGTCAGGGTCTGCCGCAACGCGCTGCTCGCTTCGCGCAAGCAGGACCGCGACGTGGTGATCCTCGACACCGCCGGCCGGCTGGCGATCGACGAGGAAATGATGCAGGAGGTGGCGCAGATCGCGTCCGCCACCAGCCCGCACCAGATCTATCTCGTGCTCGACGCGATGACCGGCCAGGACGCCGTCAACACCGCCAAGGCGTTCGACCAGCGGCTGGAGCTCGACGGCGTAATCCTGACCAAGTTCGATTCGGACACGCGCGGCGGCGCGGCGCTCAGCGTCAAGGCCGTCACGGGCAAGCCGATCAAGTTCATCGGCGTGGGCGAGAAGCTGGACGCGCTGGAGGAGTTCCACGCCGAGCGGATCGCCAGCCGCATTCTGGGCATGGGCGACGTGGTCTCGCTGGTCGAGAAGGCGACCGAGGCGTTCGACCAGGAGCAGGCCGCCAAGGCCCAGGAGAAGATGGCCAAGGGCGTGTTCGGGCTGGACGATTTTCTCACCCAGCTCGACAGCTTCCGCAAGATGGGCCCGATGAAGCAGCTCCTCAAGATGCTGCCGGGGGTCGGCTCCGCGCTGGACCAGGTGGAGATCGGCGAAGAGGACCTCAACCGCTTCCGCGGCATGATCCACTCGATGACGCCCAAGGAGCGCCGCAACCCCGACCTGATCGAAGCTTCGCGCCGCCGGCGGATCGCCCGCGGCGCCGGCGTCGAGCCGCAGGAGGTGAGCGGGCTGGTCAAGCAGTTCCTGCAAATGCGCGGCATGATGAAGCAGATGGCCGGCCTGGGGTTCGGCCAGCGCGTCAAGATGGCCCAGGTGCTGGGGCAGATGGGCGCGCTCGACGGCGGGCGGCTGCCGAAGCTGGCCAAAGGATCGACGCGCTACGATCCGCGTCGCAACGACCGCAAACGCAAGCGGCGGCGGCGGTGAGGCTTCTCGCCCCCTGGAGCGCGCCCCGAACCGCCGATCGAATCGGCGCGGGTGCAGACATTCATGAACCGCTGGCTGGTCAAGAGTGATCCCGACGAATACTCGGCCGATGACCTGGCGCGCGAGCGGACGACGCAGTGGACCGGCGTGCGAAACGCGCTGGCCCAGATTCACGTCCGCGCCATGCGCGAGGGCGACGCGGTGCTCGTTTATCACACCGGCGCGCAGAAGGCAGTCATCGCCGTGGCGCGCGTCTCGTCCCAGCCCAGAGCGGACCTGACGGACACCTCGGGCCGCAGCCAGACCGTCGAGCTTGCGTTCGAATCCCGCCTGCCGCGCCCTGTTGCGCTGGCCGAGATCAAGGCGCACCCGGCGTGTCGCGACTTCGCGCTGGTGAAAATGAGCCGGCTTTCCGTGATGCCGGTCAGCGATCAGCAGTGGAACGCAATCCTCGCGCTGGCGAATTCCGCCAGCCCCGGCAAGCCCCGCGGCCGCTGATGCTTCGACGCGCCCGCCATCTGGACGTTCGTCCCGCGGCCGGTGCCGCCCGCACCCCACTGCGCGACGCCGTAAACATCCCGATGGCCGAGCTTCCGCATCGCGTGTACGAACTGCCGCCGCGCGACGAAACGACGCTCGTCGCGGACACGGGGCCCGAGGCGGCTGAGGCGGTCCGCTGGCTGCGCGGGCAGGAACGCGCGGCGGAGCTTGTCAAAGGGTTCGATTACGCGGCGCCCCACGCGCCCACGGACACGGGTCGCCTCTGGTCGCCGAACGAATTCCTCGAGCTCGTGGCGCCGCAGCTTCCGCCAGCCGTGGCGCTCGACGTCGGCTGCGGCGTGGGACGGGAGGCCGTGTATCTCAAGGCGCTCGGCTGGCGCGTGGCGGCGATCGACGCGCTGGACGACGCGCTGGCGCGCGGAGGGGCGCTGGAGGCGCGCTATTTTCCCGGCCAGCCGGCGATTGACTGGGTTCGACGCGACGTCGAGCGCGAGGGCGTCGGCCAGCGGGGCGCTTACGACCTGGTCACCGTCTTTCGATTCCTGCACCGGCCGCTGTTCGCGGAGTTGATCGGCGCGCTGGCGCCGGGCGGGAGCCTGCTGGCCGAGACGTTTACGACGCTGCACCGGGCTGCGCGTGGCCGGCCGCAGCGCGACGCGTTTGTGCTTCAGCCCGGCGAGTTGCCGACGCTGGCGGCGGGGTTGCGAATCGTCCGCTTCGAGGAGGGTTGGCACGGCTGGGCGCACACGGCGCGGCTTTGGGCGCGGAAAGACTGACGCGCGCACAATGGTCATCCGGGGGGAGCCATCACCTGCGCGACGATCGCGGTCGCATCGTCGTCCGGGTTCAGCGAACCCGCGCGGCGGTCCAGGTGACCGTGCATGGCCTGGACCAGCGCCTCCGCGTCCAATCCCCGCCACGAAAGCAGCGTCTCGGCAAACGTGGGGGCGCGTGTTTCGTCGGCGCGCCCGGCGACGAACAGGTCTTCGATCCCGTCCGTGTAGAGCACGAGCTTGTCGCCCGGCGCGAGTGAAACGCGACACTCGCCGAACTCCGGCGGCAGGTCCGCGACGCCGATGAGTCCGCCTTCCGGCTGAAGTTCCTGGAGCGCTCCGTCGGCGCGGATGACGATCGGGTACGGGTGCCCGCCGCGGGCGACGCGCGCTTCCAGTGTTTCCAGGTTGACGACGATGTACGTCGCGGTGACGAACTGGGATTGCCGCAGGTTCAGCCGGACCAGGTTGTCCTGTACGCGGCCCAGGGCCTCGGCCGGCCCGAGCACTCGCGGCCCCGCGGCGCCGGATTCCACGGGGACGAGTGCCGTCCGCAGAAACATGGACATCAGCCCGGCGGCCGTGCCGTGCCCCATGGCGTCGCCGATGAACACCCCAACGTGGTCCGGATCGATGAAGAAGACGTCGTAGCTGTCGCCGCTGACCCAGCCGGCTGGACGGTACAAGGCCGCGAAATGGAGGCGCGGCACGTCGGGCAGACGCGCTGGGAGGAATTCGCGCTGCAAGCGCCCGGCGAGCTGCATCTCCTTGTCGATTTCCTGGAAGTAGCGGTTGATCTGCTGACTGAGCCGGTGCATCTGGTCCAGCTCGCCCTCAAGGCGGCGGACCGTGGGGGCCACCTGGGCCAGAAGGCTGATCCGGCCGACGACCTCGTCCACGGAGGCGTCCGGTCCGACCTTGTCCACCAGTGTGCCGCCCGGCAGCGGCTGGCCCGGGGGCGCACCCCAGACGACGCTTGCCACATGGCGGTCCATCAGCCGGCGCAGGAGTTCCTCCACGCGCCGCAGGTCCGAGCCGTTGCATTCGGTATCGAGGACGAACGCGGCCACGTCGGCGACGCGCAGCACGTCTTCGCAAGCCGATTGGCGAAGATCGAAGACGTCGGCCGGGAGTCCGCGCTGGCAGAGTCGGGAGCGCACGCCCTCCGAGCGGGCGCGCGCGGCGCCAAGCAACAGGATGTGCGGAGCGTGAACCGGACCCACGAAGGGACTCCCGCGGAGCGCGCAATCCAGCCGCCCGGATCGCCCGCCCGCGCCGTGCGCGAACGGAACCGCTGCTGTCAGTTGAGTCGTCGGTTTACGGCGCGGACTTGAGTACGTCGGCGGGAATCTCGACGCGGTCGCCCTCGACCACGTGCAGCCGCTCGAACGTGCCGGCCTTGACCTCCAGGGCGAACATCGCCGGCTCGATCGAGGAAAATGTCCGCAGCGTCAGCGGCGGCATGGTGTGGATGGCGACGATCGTCCCGTCCAGCCGCGCGAACGCGATGTCCAGCGAGGTGATCGTGTTCTTCATCCAGAAGCCGCGCAGCTCTTCGGCCGGGAACACGAACAGCATTCCCTGGTCGTCGGCGATCTCCGACTCCGGCACGAACATCAGGCCCTCGGCCTGCTGCTGCGGCGTTGTGGCGAGCCAGACGCGAAACAAGTTGGTTCCGATCGTGACCGTCGAGGTCGGCAGAGTCGAGAGCGGAAACTCGCGCTGCGCATCGGAGCTTTCCCCACCCGCGCCCTGTCCCAGACACCCGGCGAGCGGGACGCAGAACACTCCCACGACGATCGACGACAGCCACGTGCGCATGCTCGAGTTCGCTCCGAACGGCCTTCACTTTGTCGCCAAGAGCGTACGGCCGCGGCAGCCCGAACGCCAGACCCGCGCCGCCCATGCTTCCGTCCGAGCGCGATGCGCGAGCGAGAGGCGCCGACTGCATCCACGCCAGCACCATCGCCCGCGCTTCAGGCTCGGATGGCGGCGCGTCAGGGCGTAGAATCCGCGCCGCATGGACGGCCTGATCGTTCTCGACAAACCGGCGGGGATTTCCAGCGCGAACGCGGTCTACCGGCTCCGGCGCATCACCGGCCAACGCAAGAGCGGCCACGCGGGCACACTTGACCCGGCCGCCACCGGCGTGCTCATCGTATGCCTGGGGAAGGCGACGCGGCTGGTCGAATCGCTCATGGAACTTCCTAAGGTGTACCGCGCGACGGCCCGGCTCGACGTGACCAGCGAGAGCTTCGACGCCGACCGGCCGCTGGTCGAGGTCGCCGCGCAAGCGCCACCCACCGGCGACGCCGTGCGCGACGCGCTGGCCGCGTTCGTCGGAACCACTCTCCAGACGCCGCCGGCGATCAGCGCCGTCAAGATCGGCGGCCGGCCGGCGTACAAGCTCGTGCGGCGCGGGCAGACGCCGGCTCTCACACCGCGGCCGGTGCGCATCGACTGGATTCGCACAGGCCGCTACGAGTGGCCGCGGCTCGAGTTCGAGATGCAATGTGGGCGCGGGACGTATGTGCGGGCGCTGATCCGCGACCTCGGGCAGCGGCTGGGTACCGGGGGCTGCCTGACCGGCCTGCGGCGATTGGCGGTAGGACCGTTTGACGAGCGCCGAGCGCGTACGCTGGAGTCAATCGAGCGTGCCGCTTCGCCGCCCGAGTACCTGATCGGGCTGGAAACGGCCCGTTCACTCATTGCCGGCGCGACTCATCCGCTTGAAGAGTAAACGCCGTGGCCCCGCTGCGCCGCTCGCTTCCAATTCTGCCTGTAAGATTGCCCGCCGCACGAAGTACGGAGAAGCGCATGCCCGCACAAACAAGGACGCGCTCCACCCGCGCGTCGCGCTCACAAGAGCGGCCGGCGCTCAGCGAGCGGCTGGACGCGCTGGCTCGCGACCTGCACTGGACGTGGAATTCCGCCGCCATCCGCGTCTTCGCCGCGATCGACCCGCGGCTGTGGGAGGCGACCAACCACAACCCGATCTCCACCATGCAGCGCGCGCGCGCCGAGCGCCTCGCCGCACTGGACAACGACGGCCCGTTCCTGGAACTCCTCGACGAAGCCGAGCGGCGGCGCGCCGAGTATCGGCGCGCCCGGCCGTGGTTCCCGTCCGTTCATACGGGGGCCGACCGTCGGCTGCTCGTCGCCTACTTCAGTTCGGAGTACGCCGTCCACGAGAGCATGCCGCAGTACGCGGGCGGGCTGGGCGTGCTGGCGGGCGATCATCTCAAGAGCGCCTCGGACCTGGGGGTTCCGCTGGTCGCGGTCGGGCTGCTGTATCGCTGCGGCTACTACGAGCAGCAGCTCGCGCCGGACGGTTCAACGCGCGTGCTCTATCCGCACTATGACTTCGAACGTGAGTGGCCGATTGTGGACACCGGAAAGCACGTCCGCGTGCCGATCGGCGGGCGCACCGTGCACGCCCGCGTCTGGCGGCTCCAGGTCGGCCGCGTGCCGCTGTACCTCCTCGACGCGGACATACCGGCAAACCGGCCGGCCGACCGGCGGCTCACGCACCACCTGTACGGCGCCGCGGCCGAGTACAAGATTCAGCAGCAGGCGCTGCTCGGGATCGGCGGGAACCGGGCGCTCGAAGCGCTGGGCATCCGGCCCACGGTCTATCACCTCAACGAAGGGCATGCCGCGTTCGTCGCGCTGGACCGGCTGCGACAGCTCCGGAAGTCCGGCAAGAGCGCCGACGCGGCGCTGAAAGCGGTTCGTCGTTCAACGGTCTTCACGACGCACACGCCGGTTCCCGCCGGGCACGACCGTTTCGAGCCGAAACTCCTGCTGCGCCATCTCGCGCCGGCCGTGGCGGAGTCCGGCCTGGCGCGCGAACCGTTCCTCGCGCTCGGGCGCGAGGCGCCGCGCGACGAGAAGGAGTGGTTCTGCATGACGCTTCTGGCGCTGCGGAGCAGCGCCCACTGCAACGGCGTGTCGAAGCTGCACGGCGAGGTGTCGCGCAAGATGTGGCAGCGCGCCTGCGGGGCGGCCCGTGCGGCCGACGTCCCGATCCGCTCGGTGACCAACGGCATTCACCCGCAGACCTGGCTGGCGCCGGAGATTGAGCCGCTGTACGCGCGCTATCTCCAGCCGCGCTGGAACGCGGCGCGGCCCGAGTTCGACTGCTGGCAGCGAGTGGAGCGCATCCCTGCACCAGCGCTTTGGCAGGCGCGCCGGCGGCTGCGCGCCCGGCTGGTGCACTTCGTGCGCGAGCGCCTCGCGCAGCAGATTCTGGCGCGGAGCGGGCCGGTGGATGAGCTGCTGGCCGTCTACGAGACGTTCGACGAGGAGGCGCTGACGATCGGCTTCGCGCGGCGTTTCGCAACGTACAAGCGCGCCCCGTTGATCTTCCGCGATGCCCGGCGCCTGGCCGCGATCCTCGGCGATCCGAAACGCCCCGTGCAGCTCGTGTTCGCCGGTAAGGCCCATCCGGCCGACCGTGGCGGACAGGCGTTCGCGCAGCTCGTCTATCGCAACGCGCGCCGTGACGGTCTGCGAGGCCGCGTGGCGCTGATCGAGAACTACGACATGCACGTCGGCCGCCTGCTGACCAGCGGCTGCGACGTGTGGCTGAACAACCCGCTGCGGCCCATGGAGGCCTCCGGGACCAGCGGCATGAAGCCGCCCCTGCACGGCGGGATCAATTGCTCGATTCTCGACGGCTGGTGGCCGGAGAGCTTCAACCGGCGAAACGGCTGGGCGATCGGCGACGGGCGCGAGCTGAAGACGCCGGCTGCGCAGGACCGCTACGACGCGGGCTGCATCTATGACCTTCTCGAGCGCGAGGTCGTGCCGGCGTTTTATGATCGCGGCCGCGACGGCGTGCCGCGGCGCTGGGTGAGATTGATGCGCGAGTCGATGCGGACGGTGTGCGGGCCGTTCAGCGCCTACCGGATGCTGGGCGAGTACGTGCGGGATTACTACCTGCCGGCGCACCGTGGCCGCGCACCTGAATAGGACCGCTGTCGGAGAGCAGAGGACGCGACTCAAAACGTCACCGGCGGCGGCTTCTGGTCCGTCCCGCCGAGGTCCTGCCGGATGATCGCCGCGGCTTCGTCGCGGCCGAAAAACTCCGCCTGCGTCGGATCGCGATTGAGCGCCTCGGCGGCCGGCGCGGCGCCGTACCCTTCGGGCGGGGCGGTGTGTACGTGTACCGATTGCGTCGGGAAGGCCCAGCGCACGCCCAGCCGTTCGGCGAGCTGCATGATGTGGACCAGCAGGCGGTGGCGCTCGCGCGCCTCCGTCGGCCAGTCGTCCGTGCGGAAGAAGCACAACAGCAGGATGTTGATCGACGACGGAGCCAGGTCCTCCACGTACACGGCGTAGAGGTCTTTGCGCGTGTAGGGTTCGCGACGGATCAGCTCGCGGATGCCCTCGCAGAACGCCTCGAGCTGCGCCGGCGTCGTGCCGTACACGACCGCCAGGCGCGTGAGGAACCGGCGATAGAGGCGCCGGCCCATGTTGTCGATGCGCGCGGTGCTCAGCTCGGAGTTCGGAACCGTAAGCTCCGAATTGTGCATGGTCCGCAGACGTGAGCTGCGCAGTCCGACCGCCTCGACCGTGCCCTCCACGTCGCCGATCTTGATCCAGTCGCCGACCTTGAACGGTCGATCGAGCACCACGCTGATCGAGCCGAAAAAGTTCTTGAGCGTGTCCTGCGCCGCCAGGCCGAACGCCAGGCCGCCCAGCCCCAGGCCGGCCAGCAGCACGCCGACGTTGAACCCGAACGACTGAAGCACGACGATGAACCCCAGCGCCAGCACCAGCACCTTGAACGTCTTGGACAGCAGCGACAGGAGCACCTCGTCCACGCGCGCCCGGCTCTCGGCCTGCCGCGCCGAAAGCTGCGTCACGAACAGGTCCACCAATCGGTAGGTGGCGTGCACGCCGGCGATCGCCAGCAGCACGCGCAGCGTCCACCACGACCAGCTTCCGATCAGCGCCCCGAGGTCCAGCAGTTGCAGTCCGCTCCACAGCACCAGCAATAGCGCCAGGTTGGACGTCGGACGCAGCGCACGGCGCACCACGCTCGGCAGCACCGTCACCTTCTCCGAGCGGAGGAATCGCCGGCTGCCTGCGATCAGCAGCCAAGTTGCCGCAACCCGCGTGAGAACCGCCGCGATCGCGACGGCGATCAGTCCGATCCACTGCCAAAGCTGAAGTCCCGCGACGCGCCATTTCAGCACGCGCGGGACGACGTGCTCGCGGATGTACAGCCCCGGCAACGACGTGAACGGCACGCGGCGATCCCGCAGTTCCGGCAGGATCGGCTGGTCCTCGAAGTCGTCGTAGAGCCGGTCGATCGACGCCACCGTGCCTGCGCTGAACAGCCACTCGCCGTCACGGCTCCCGCCTCGCTGTCGCACGATGTCGATCCGCCCGGTCGTGAGGTTGAGCACGCCGGCGCGGCCCTTGTACTCCGGGTCGGTCGGCAAGTCGGTGCTGACCACGATGAGCTTGTGCCGGTTCAGCACCATCCACAGTTTGCCCGCCAGGATTTTCGCCCCGGCGCGCTCCGGCTCACTCAGGCGCGACAAATCCAGGCAGCGCGTCGCGGTAGCCAGATCGCCGGCGTTCATCGCGTTCAGAAACAGGTTCATCGTGGCCGCGGCGGAGCTCGTGTCGAGTGGAACGCCGAGCGCTTCGCCGGGCGCTGGCGCCGCGGCGGGCGGCGGTGCCCCCGCCATCGGGGGGGGCGTCGCGGGCTTCTGAAGCTCCGCGAACATGGTCGGAATCGCATTGACCGTGGCGGCCGCGAAGCGCCAGCTCCCGTCCGACTGCCGCGCGATGATCACGCGCAGCGGGTCCCTGCCGATCGAGATCGAATCCACGTCCGCCGGCGACACCTTGGGAAGGTCCTTCTCGCGGTCGAAGATGTTCTCGCTCCGCAGCCGGGCCAGAATTGCGGCCAGCATGTCCACGTAATCCGGCCCGGTGCTTCGGACCTCCGGCGGCGGCAGCAGCGTGAAGTCCATGCACGCCATGGCGTCCGCGTACGCGGTCGAGTCCTCCTTGGCCGCCAGGGCGCGCACCAGAAAGAACTCGACCAGGTGGTAAGGAGAACGGAACGGACTGGGGCCCGGTTCGCGCGCCGGTTTGGGAGCCGGCTCCGCCGCCGGTTCCTCCGGCTGTGCCGGTCCGGTGCTGAGCGCGGCGAGGCGGTCGAGTTGTGCGTGCAGCTTCGGGATCGCCACGACCGTGGACGCCGAGAAGCGCCAGCGGAGCTGCGTCTGGCCGTCCACCTGGACCTCGCCGCGATCCAGCACGAGCAGCAGCGGGTCCTTGCCGATGGTCTGCGCGCCCGCCGCCGGCTCGTCGGGCAGCTTGGAACGGTCGAAGTTTCCAGTCTCCGTGATGCGGGCCAGGATCTCGACGAGCTGGCGCAGGTAGTCGGCGCCGTGCGCCTTGGCGACTTCCGGATCGACCTGCGCGAAGTTCATGCACAGGAGCGCGTTGTCCGTCTGCCCGTCGGCGACGGCGGCGTCGAAAAAGCCGATCATCCGCGCGGGCGAGCGAAGCGGATTGTCCGGGGCGGACGCCGGTTGAGAGGACGACTGCGACGACGGGTGGGAGTCGGGTTGCGAGGCCGGGGGCGATCCGCCGTCGGGCTGCGACGCAGCGCTCGGCGCCGAGGCGGTCTGCGTCGTTGGCGCGGCGGAAGCGCAGACGCCGACCAGCAGCGCCACGGCTGCGCGCGACCACAATGCGAAGCAAGCTCGATCGCTCATCGTTCGCGCCTCGGTTCGATCCAGTAATCGGCGCTCGCTCGAAACACCGCGCCACGATCCGGAGATCGCACTGTACTCGAAGGCGCGCTTCGCTCAACGCCGCGGCTCGAGGCCGTCGCTCGTTGGCGACACGCGTCCAATCGGGCAGTCGCAATGCATGGCCATGCCAGGATGGCGGTCACGCGATGAGCGCGCGACCCAGGACCGGAAACGGCGGCGGTCGATAATCCCGTGAGACGGTGGCCCTGGCCGGGGCGAAAGAGGTTTGCTGCATCCGCGCGCCGCCGCGTGCTGTCGCCCCGCTGAACGCTCGCTCCTGCGCCGTGTCAGGCGCGCAGAGCTCGCTCCAGATCGGCGATCAGGTCGTCCGCGTCCTCGATGCCTACGCTCAGGCGCACCAGCCCGTCGACGATGCCGATCCGCTCGCGCACCTCGCGTGGAATCGACGCATGCGTCATCACCGCCGGGTGATTGATGAGCGATTCGACGCCGCCCAAACTCTCGGCGCAGGAAAACAACCGCGTGGCCGACATGAACCGGCTGGCCGCGTCGAACCCGCCTTGCAGGACGATCGTGACCATTCCGCCGAAACCGGACATCTGCCGCCGGGCGAGCGCGTGGTCCGGGTGCTGCGGCAGGCCGGGGTAGATCACGCGCTCGAAGCGCTTCTGCTCCGCGGCCCACTGCGCCACGCGCAGCGCGTTCTCACAATGCGCTCGCATCCGGATCGCAAGCGTCTTGATGCCGCGGTGGGTCAGGAAACAGTCGAACGGGCCGGACACGCCGCCGGCCGCGTTGTGGTAGAACTTGATCGGCTCCATCGTTTCGGCCTTCGCCGAGACGACCGCCCCGCCGACGACGTCCGAGTGTCCGCCGAGATACTTGGTTGTGCTGTGGACCACGATGTCGGCCCCGAGCGCGATCGGCTGCTGGAGCGCCGGGGAGGCGAAGGTGTTGTCCACGACGAGCATCAGGCCGAAGTCGTGGTCCATCGGCGAGCCGCCCGTGCGCGAGATGGGCCGCGTCCCGCTTCGCGCCGCTTTCGCTTTTACGGCCCTGGCGACAGCCGCGATGTCCAGCAGCCGGAGCATGGGGTTGGTGGGCGTCTCGATCCAGACGATGCGCGTCGTGTCATCCACGAGCGCCGCCAGCGCCGCCGGATCGGTCTTGTCCGTGTAGCGCGGCTCGAGGCCCCAGGGGCGCGCGATCCGCTCCAGCAGTCGGTACGTGCCGCCATACATGTCGCTGTATGCAACGACCGAATCTCCGGGACGACACAGGGCGCAGATGACGGCGTTGGTGGCCGCCAGGCCGGAAGCGAAGCTCATCCCGGCGGCGCCGCCTTCCAGCGCGGCCAGGCAGCGGGCCAGGGCGTCGCGCGTGGGATTGGTTCCGCGCGCGTATTCGTACCCCTTGTGCTTGCCGGGCGCTTCCTGCGTAAACGTGCTGGTGGCGTAGATGGGCGGGACGGTGGCACCGGTGGTCGGGTCGGGTTCCTGTCCGACGTGGATGGCGCGCGTGGCGAATTTCATCGGTCCATCGAGCAAGGGCACACCTCAGTTCGGGTCCGGTTCGTGACGCAATCGTTGCGCCGGAACTTCTGCGGCGACGATCGCCGGGACTGTGGCGCGACAGTAACCGAGCCGGTCCGGGCGGCTTTTCTCGCACCAGCGCCGATCGTCTTCCATCGTGTCGAGCGAGCGGTACGGCGCGTCGTCCATCACCGGCTTGTCCGTGCGGATGAAGGCGTAGCGCATGCGCGTCTCCAGCGGCCGGCGCGCGGCCGCTTCGAATTCCTCGAGCCGCTCCCGCCGGATGTCGACCGCCTCCGCGCCCACGCCTACTTCTTCCTCGCCGATGGCGCGTCCCAGAAGTTCACCAGGTCGATGCGCGTGATGATCCCCGCAATCTTGCCGCCGCGCTTCACGAGCACGCCCGAGTTGCCCGACAGGAGCAGCCGGTAAATCTCGTCCACGCTGATGTTCTCGTCGATCTCCGGCAGCGGCCGGGCCATGATTTCGCGCAGCGGTACCGTCCGCGGATCGCGGCCCTCGTGCAGCAGCCGCGCCAGCGTCACTTCCTGCACCGAACCCACGGTGCGCGAATTCTCCAGAATCGGCACCTGCGAAATTGCGCCGTCGCGGCACAGGTTGATCGCGTCCTGCATCGTGTGCTGCGGCGTGAGCGAGAACAGCTCGCGCATGCCGAGCATTTTCAGCACGTCCGCCGCGGTCGCCGGCTTGCGATCCTCTTCGAGGTAGCCGTTCTCGCGCATCCACTCCTCGTTGTAGACCTTGCTCAGGTAGTTGCGGCCGGTATCGGGCAGGATCACCACCATCAGGTCGTCGCGCGTGAGACGCTCGGCATAACGCAGCGCCGCCGCGACGCACGTGCCACAGGACCCGCCGATGAGCAGCCCCTCCAGCCGCGCGATCTTGCGCGCCGCGAGAAACGACTCCTTGTCGGTGACGCGCACCCACTCGTCGACGAGCTGGCTGTTAAACGTCTTGGGAACGTAATCCTCGCCAATGCCCTCGACCTTCCAGCTCTTCGGCTGACCGCCGGAAAGCACCGAGCCGTCCGGATCGGCTCCAACGACCTTGATGCTCGGGCTGCGTTCCTTCAGGAACTTGGCCACGCCGCTGATCGTCCCGCCGGTGCCGACGCCGCTGACGAAACAGGTGACCTTGCCGCGGGTCTGCTCCCAGATTTCCGGCCCCGTGGTCAGGTAGTGGATTTCCGGGTTCGACATGTTCTCGAACTGGTTCGGCATCCAGGCGTTCGGGATTTCGTTGACCAGGCGCTTGGCGACGCCGGCGTAGCTCTCGGGCGAATCGGGCGGGACGTTGGTCGGGACGATCACAACCTCAGCCCCGTACGCCCGCAGCAGGTTGATCTTCTCGCTGCTCATCTTGTCCGGCATGATGAAGATGCAGCGGTAGCCCTTCACCGCGCCGACCATCGCCAGCCCGACGCCGGTGTTGCCCGACGTTGGCTCCACAATCGTCGTCACGCCTGGCTTGATGCGCCCCTCGCGCTCGGCGCGCTCGATCATCGCCTTGGCGATACGGTCCTTGATGCTCTGGCCGGGGTTGAAGAACTCCACCTTGCCGTAGATCGCACAGGGGAGGCCTTCGGAGACGCGCCGCAAGCGAACCAGCGGCGTGTGGCCGATCGTTTCGAGCACGCTCTCGTACGTTTCCAGCATGGTTCGACGCCTCCCGTACGTCGCGCGGCATGCGCCGGGCACACGCTACTATAGTCGCTGCGGCGCGCCGCCGCGCGTCGCCGTCTTTGGGGGGTACGCGGCGGCGGAGACTGGGTGGCGAAGCTTGCGGCGCCGAAGGGCCACCGGCGAGCAGGTGGGAAACGAAGTGGGCACTGGCTACCCACCCTGGATTGTCCACCCAGGGTACTGCGTTCGCAATCGCCGTCAAAAGCTACGATCGTGTCGGCGGTCACGTGAGTTTATAAGTGCATTCAATAAAACACTTTACAAGCAGTGCTCGCGGTGTGTCAGTCGCGTCCTCTTTTCTGGCACACGAGTTGCTAGGTCTTTATCCGTCTCGACATTCGGTCTGGTGAGTGGGAGCCCGGCAGATCGGTGTGGGACAGGCTCGGTGCCCATCGCCGAGCGCATGAACGTGAGGAGGCCGCCCGGAACGTGTGCTTCCGTGGCGACCCGAACGGTAGCGGGACCTCGACGGGTCGGAAGTGGGAGCCCAGCAACTTCCGTGCGAGGTCCCAGCTTTTTTCCCTCTCCCCCGTGTCGCGGCTGCCGCTCGGACCCATGCCCGGGCGGCCGCCGCGTTTGATTTCTCCCGATTTGACCCTCGCGCGACCCGCTCCGACAATGCCGCGCCCCGAGTGGGAGCGCGTGATGCCGTACCTGCTCCTGTTGCGCCCGCAGCAGTGGATCAAGAACATCTTCGTCTTCGCGGCGCTGGTCTTCGGCCACGAGCTTACCAACCTCGCCAGCGTGGCGCTCACGCTGATCGGCTTCGCTTGCCTGTGCCTGGTGAGCAGCTCCGTCTACGTCATCAACGACATCCATGACTGCGCGGAGGACCGGCTGCATCCGCGCAAGAGTCGGCGCCCCATCGCATCCGGGGCGGTGACGATCCGGGTCGCCGCGGGCATTGCCGCGGCGCTGCTGCTCGCCGGGCTGGGCGGCAGTTGGCTGCTCGACCGCGGGTTCGGGATGGTGGCTGGCGCGTACTTCCTGCTTCAGTTCGCCTACACGTTCGGGTTCAAGCACGCGGTGATTCTCGACGTGATCGCGATCGGCCTGGGGTTCGTGCTCCGCGCGGTGTCGGGTGCCGTGCTGCTGCACGTCGCCATCTCGCCCTGGCTGGTGATCTGTACCTTCACCTTGTGCCTGTTCATGGGCTTCAGCAAGCGGCGTTGCGAGCTCAACGCGCTCGGCGGCGCGGGCGGCGACCACGCCTCGCTCCACCGCCGAACGCTGTCGATCTACACGCCTGAACTGCTGAACCACATGACCACGCTGACGGCGGGGATCGCGGTCGTGACGTTTCTGCTCTACGCCATGGACCAGCGGACGGTGGACCAGTTCGGCCGTTTTGGCGCGAACGCGCTCCTGGGCACGCTGCCGATCGTCGTTTACGCGGTGTTTCGCTTCACGGTGCTCGTCGAGCACGGAGAAGTGGACGGGCCGACCGACGTGATGCTGAAGGACCGGCCGTTTCAGTGCGCGATCGCGATCTGGGTCGCGGCGGCGCTTTCGATCGTGTACCTGAACGGACCGATCAAGGCCCTGCTGGCGCGGGTCCTCGACGCGGGTACACCGCCAAACTGACGCCGCCGGCGCTCACTTTCCCAACGCGGCTAGACCGGCGCATTCCGCGATCTCCGCCACGAAGCGCCGGCAGGCCTTCTGCACCGCGGCGCGCCAGTCGCCCGCCGCGTCGCCGCCGCCGGACCCTTCGAACGCGTAGATCACCGAGCGTGACGCGTTGACCACCGCGCCGCCGCCGCCGGGCAGGAAACAATGCCGACACGCGTCGGCCGTGGCGCCCTGTGCGCCGTACCCGGGCACGAGGAAGATTGCGCTCGGCATGCTGGCCCGCAGAGCGTCCGTGCTTTGCGAGTCCTTGGGCGCTACGACCGCGCCGACGCACGAAAACCCGCATTCGCCGATGGTTTCGGGGCGCGCCCCCCAGTCGTTCACCAGCCCGGCCATGTGCTGATAGAAGCGCGGACCGCCGCCGAACTCGTGCACCTCGTCAGCGCCGGGGTCCGACGGTCGCACCAGCACGAAGACGCCGCGGCCTGTTTCCACGCAGCGATCGATGAACGGGCGGACGGCGCCGCGCCCCAGGTAGCCGGCGAGCGTCACCGCGTCCGGCACGCTGTCCGGCGCGACATCGCCGAAGCGCGACTCCGACAAATACGCTTCAGCGTACTTCTCCGCGGTCGAGCCGATGTCGCCGCGCTTGACGTCGGCGATGACCAGCAGCCCGCGAGAATGCGCGTAGGAGATGACTCGGAAGTACGCGTCGATCCCCGGCCCGCGGAACGGCTCGAAGAACGCGATGTTGACCTTGACTGCCGGAACAAGCGACGCAACGACGTCGACGACCGCGCGACAGAAAGCTTCGGTGGCGCCGGCTGCGTCGGCCACGCGCCCGTCCGCCGCCCGGAATTCCGCGGGCAGGCGCTCCACGACCGGGTCCAGCCCGACGATTGCGGGCGTGTGTCGTGCGCGGACCGCGCTCACGAGCCGGTCGGCGAAGTTTCGCGCCATCGCCCCGCTCCACCGGGACCGAGCCGTGCGCGACACCCCGCAGCGGCCGCCGAGTCGCACAGGGTCGCGCCGGCGCGCCGCGTGGCCGGGTCGCGCACCAAGATCGGCAACGCCCGCAGGCCGCGGCGCTTACCAGCCGGAAGAGTCTCCCTCATCGTCCTCGTCGTCGATCTCGGCAGCTTCGTCTTCCGGGCCTTCATCCTCGTCGAGCCAGCGTTCGTCATTGCCGGCTTCCGACTTCGTCCCGCCCTCGTCATCCTCGTCGAGCCGGCGCGGCAGGTCCGGCGCCGGCGGGGTGACGGGCGCCGGCGCGCTCGTGGACGACCAGGTAGTCGGGGCGGCGGCCGGCACCGAGGCCGCCGGCACCGCGACCGGAGACGCGGGCGGCGCGCTCGGCCTCGGTGCGGAAGCGACCGGTTTCTTCGGCGCGGCCGGCTGCTTCGAGGCGCGCGGCTTGACAGCGGCTTTCTTCCGGGCCGGCTTGGCGACCTTCTTCACCGCCTTGCGCGCCTTGGCCGGCTTACGCGCAGCAACCTTCTTGGGCTTCTTGGTCTTCTTGACTGCTTTGCTCTTCGGCTTCGCCGATTTCTTGGCTTTCTTCTTGGCCATGCAGAAACCTCGTTGATGGTAACCAGGACAAAGCAGATGTAGTGAAACTTCGACCGTTACAGCATGCGGAAATGTCAAAGACGGCGATGCGGCGCCCCGCGGAATCGCGGGTCCACCCGAGTCCGGCACGATCGTAGCGATCCGTCGCACGACGCATATCGCGATCTTCCCGCTCGAATTGCACGGGAATTATGATCGCCGCCGCAAGCGGCTACAACTCCGAATCCCGCTCCGGGCGCTTCTTCGGCGCGCGGGCCGCGCTCAGTCGTCCACCCGCTCGTGCCGGCCGGCACCGCGACGGGCGGAATCCTCGGCGATCTCCACCACCGAACGCTCCCCGACCAAGCGCACCCGCTCAAAGAACGGGAAGCTCATCGCGCCGAACCGCGGGAACGGCAGCGTCCCGACGGGAACGGCGTCCACGAGATCGGTGCCCGCGCGACGGGAATCCGCCTCAGTTCCGATCAGCCCCCCGGCGCGCCCGTAGATCGCCGTCGAGAAGCCGCTGTCCTGCGGCGAGACTCCGCGCGCCGGATCGGGGCGCGGCGGGTACGAGGCGAGCAGGTCGGCAAACGGATCGGGCTTATCCAGTCCGAGCGCAACCTTCTCTGTTTGCGTGAGTTGCGGCGGCTCCAGCGGCGGGACGAGTACTCGTCGCGGGGCGATCGGGGCGCCTTCGACGCCGATCTTGGCCGACAGGACGCGCTCAGTTTCCAGGATCGTCGGCAGTTCTTCGAGCGTTGGCGCGAGCCTGGTCGCGTCCGCGGCTTTCTGACTTTGGCAGCCGCAGCCGAGCCACACGCACGCAACGAGCGCTGAAATGAATGCGCTGCGAAACGGGATCATGGCGCCAGCAACTACCGCAAGCCCAGGAAATTCGCAAGCAGTTTCGGCCCTTCGACGGTCAAAAAGCTTTCGGGGTGGAACTGCACCCCGTCAACGCGCGACGCCGCGTCGCGAATTGCCATGACCTCATCGGGATCGTCGTCACACCAAGCGCTGACCGTGAACGGTTTCGGAACTTGGGAGCGCTCAACGATCAGCGAATGGTAACGCGTAGCTTCGAACGGATTGCTCAGTTCCGCAAAGATGCCTTGGCCGTCGTGGCGAATCCGGCTCGTCTTGCCGTGCACCAGTCGCTTGGCGCGCACGATCGGCGCGCCATGGGCGAACGCGATGCTCTGGTGTCCGAGGCACACGCCGAGCAGGGGCACGCGGCCGCTGAACCGCTTTACGACGTCCACGCTGCAACCGGCCTCGCGCGGCGTACACGGTCCGGGCGAGATGATGATGTGCGAGGGGGACATCCGTTCGATCTCGTCCGGCGTGATCTGGTCGTTTCGGAACACGCCGATCTCGGCGCCGCGGCACAGAGCGCCGATCGCCTGCACCAGGTTGTACGTGAACGAGTCGTAGTTGTCGATCAGGACGATCATCCGAGCACTCAGGGGTCGGCGGTCGGCGGCCCAGCCGGTCCGGTTCGTTCGGGCGATGCGAAGATTGCGGCAGCGAGCCGTCAGAACTGCGGCGACCACAGGTAGAGGAACTGCGGCGTCGGGCTGTTGAGCCAATCCGGCAGTTCGACGTTCACAATATTCACCTGCGGCTCACCGGCCGGCGATTCGGCGTAGATGTTCGGGCGGTGCGCCAGCGGCACGGCGTATTGCACCACCACGATCGGCTCGTGCTCCAGCTTCGCGGCGCGGCGGGCGCCGTCGATCGCGTCGTACAACGTCCCGACCTCGTCCACCAAACCGTTTTCCTTCGCCTCCGGACCCAGGTACACGCGGCCGTCGGCGAGCTGGCGGGCGCGCTCGGCGCCAAGCTGCGGCCTGCCCTGCTCCACGACGGACAGAAAGCGTGCGTACATGCGGTCGATCATCGACTGGAACACGGCCCGGTCGGCGGGGCTCATCTCGCGCAGCGGCGAACCGGCGTCCTTCATCGGGCCGCTCTTGATGATGTTCGCCCGCAGCCCGATTTTGGCCATGGTCCCCGAGAGGTCGGGAGCGATCATGATCACGCCGATGCTGCCGGTCACCGTCGTCGGCGAGGCATAGATGCGGTCTGCGGCGCAGGCCACGTAGTAGCCGCCGGAGGCGGCCACGTCGAGGAAGCTGGCGACGATTGGCCGCTGGGTGCGCTGCTTGAAGCGCGTCAGCTCGGTGTACATGAGGTCGCTGGCCGTGACGCTTCCGCCCGGTGAGTTCACGCGCAGCACGACGGCCCGCACGCGCGGGTCGCGGGCGGCCTTGTCGAGTTTCTCCTTGAAGAGCGTGACCGGGTTGTCCGCGGGCAGGCCCAGCAGCGAGCGCCGCGGGGCGTTGGAGATCAGGCCGTCGAGGTCGAGCAGCAGGACCTTGTCGGAAGCCCACACGCTCTCGCGCAGCACCTCGAATTCGGTCAGCGCGCGCTGCGGCGACACGGGCGTGATGAGGAACGAGGTCGGCCCGCAGCCGACGGACGCGGCCAGCGCCAGCCAGCCGGTGGCCAGCGCGAGCGTCCGCGCGCGGAACAGACCGGCGCGGGATCGTTGCTGTTCGGCGGCCCGGGCGGTCCGAATTGGCGGCTTGGTGTGCACAGTCTATACTCCCAGCAACGCGGCGACGCGATGCGTCTGCGGGTCCAGTGCGACGATGATAGCGATCTCGAACGCGGAGTTCGATGCGGCGGTCCAAGCGGCATTGCGCGACATCCCGGCGGAGTTTCAGCCCTACCTGACCAACGTGATGATCGAAGTGCGGCGACGGCCCGACCGGGCGTTCATGCGCGAGCACGATGTCCCGGACGACCTGCTCGGACTGTACGTCGGCATTCCGCTGGAAGAGAAAGGCGTCGAGGGCGCGCACGCGACCCTGCCGGACCGCATCTTCATCTTCCGCGACAACCTGTGCGAAATGTGCGAGTCGCGCGAGGAGCTGATCGACGAGATCCGCATCACGCTGCTGCACGAGATCGGGCACCATTTCGGTCTGGACGAGGACCGCCTCGCGGAGCTGGGCTACGACTGAGGCTGCCGCTTGCCGCATGGACGTGCGAGTCGCGGCGATCGAACGGGGCGATCGGCACAAGCTCACCGGGCGGCACGGCGCGCGAGCGGCGCGAATACAAAGCGGCCGGACCGCGTCCAATCGAATACGGCCCGAAGCTGGTGCGCACGCGGTCCGCCTCGCGCTGGACGGCTGGACGAGCGCACGCGGACCGGTCCGCGTACCACGGGAGACTGCCGATGAACTCGACGTTGTTCGTCCTGTTGCTGCTTGCATGCACCGCGGTCTGCTTCGCCCAGCAATCACAGCCCACGCCGCCGGCCTCAGCCCCCGGGTCCGACGCGCCCACGGAGCCGAAACCGCAGCGAGAACCCCAGACGCCTCGCGAGCGGATGGACGACACGAAGCGCTACGCGATCCTCGGCCGCATCGCAGGCGAACTGCGCGCCAGGGGCGCGCAGTTCCTGCTCGCGTCGCAGGAAGCCGACGGCGGCTGGGCGTCGCAGGCCGGCCCCGGCGTCACGGCCCTGTGCGCCCGGGCGCTGATCCGCGAACCGGGCGTCGGGCCGAAGCACCCGGCTGTGCAGCGGGCCGTGGCGCTGGTGCTGAAGAGCCAGCGAGACGATGGGGGCATTTATTCGGCCGAAGGGCTGCTCAAGAACTACGAGACCAGCGTCGCCGTGTCCATGCTCACGGCGCTGGGCGAGGCCGAAGATACCGCGCGGGTTGCTCGGGCGGTCGATTTCCTCAAGCAGAACCAGTGGGACGAAGGCGAATCGATCGACGAGAAGAACCCGTGGTACGGCGGCGCCGGCTACGGCCGCGGGGAGCGGCCCGACCTGTCCAACCTCCAGCTCATGCTCGATGCGCTGCGGGACAGCGGCCTGCCGCCGAGCGACCCCGCATACCAGAAGGCGCTGGTGTTCATCCAGCGCTGCCAGATGTACGGCGAGCGGAACGACCAGGCGTTCGCCAAAGGCTCGACGCAGGGCGGCTTCATCTACTCCCCCGCGCACCAGGGCGAGAGCAAGGCGGGCACGCTCGAGATCGGCGGGCGCAGCGAGCTGCGCTGCTACGGCTCGATGACGTACGCCGGCTTCAAGAGCATGCTCTACGCCGGGCTGTCGAAGGACGACCCGCGCGTGGCGGCGGCGCTGGACTGGATTCGCCGGCATTGGACGCTGGACGCCAACCCGAACATGCCGGACGCGCAATCGCGCGAGGGGCTTTTTTACTACTACCACACGTTCGCCCGCGCGCTGGCGGCGTGGCGCGAGAACGTACTCACCGACCACGTCGGGCGCGAGCACGATTGGCGGCAGGAGTTGGTGGACAAGCTGCGGGCGCTCCAGAAGGACGACGGAAGCTGGATCAACGACCAGGACCGCTGGATGGAGGGCCTGCCTGCGCTGACGACCGCGTACGCGATGCTGGCGCTCCAGGAGGCCTTTGCGCCCGCGGCGCCTTGAGCGATGCCGGCCGGTGGCGAAACGCGGCGAGTTCGGGTAGTTTTACGGCGTCGCGAATCGCCTGAGCGAAGGCGTGGGCGGGTCCGGAACGGGTCTGGCGCCGAAGCGCTCTCCGGCCACGCCGCCCAGGTTGAAACCAGGCGCTGCGGAAACCACACGCATGAAGACGATCCTGCCCAAGCAAGAGTTGCAGGACTGCCTCGCGGCGGTCGCCACGTTGACGGGAGGCCGCAGCACACGCCCGATCCTGAACTGTGTGCGTTTTGAGTGCAAGGGCGACCTGGCGCGGTTCAGCGCGACGGATGGCGAGGCCGGGCTGCACGTTACGCTGTCGGCGCTGTCCGTGGCCAGGGCCGGCGAGGTGGTCGTCCCGGCCCAGCGCCTGCTGGACATCGTGCGGGAGCTGCCCGACCCGGAAGTCGCCATCGAGGCCGACGAGCGCTACTGCACCATCCGCGGCGAGGGCAGCGAGTTCCGCATCTTCGTCATGTCCCCGGCCGATTTTCCGCCGGTGCCGGCGTTCGAGGAGGAGCCCGATTTCTCCGTCTCCGGACGGCTGCTGCGGAAGATGATCCACCTGACGCTGTACGCCGCTGCGCGCGAAATGAGCCGCTACGCGATCAACGGCGTCCAGTGGGAGAAGAAGGGCAAGCGGCTGTGCCTGATCGCGACGGACGGGCGGCGACTGGCGCGGGCTGGAGGGGACCTGGCGGCGTCGAGCGCGGGCGATTTTGACGCCATCGTTCCGAGCAAGGCGTTGGGCGTGTTCGAGAAGGTCTTCATGCCGCCTCGCGACGGGGACGACTGGCGCATCGACCTGAAGGTGCTGCCGAACCAACTGCTGATGCGTTCGGGCGGGCGGGTGCTCTCGACGGTGCTGGTCGAGGGCCAGTTCCCGCGGTACCAGGACGTGATCCCGAAATCGAGCGACAAGCGCATGATCGCCGGCCGCGAGGAGCTGTTCAGCGCCGTGCGCCGGGCCGGGCTGCTGACCACGGAGGACGCGCGCGCCGTGCGCCTCAGTCTCGGCGGCGGCAAGCTGGTGATCACCTCGCAGTCTCCCGACCGCGGCGACGCGCGCGTGCAGATGCCGGTGGAGTTCGAAGGGAAGGAAATCGAGATCGGGTTCAACCCCGCGTTTCTGAGCGATGCGCTTTCGCGCATGACCGACTGCGACCAGGTCACGCTCGAACTACAGGAGAGTTTCCGGCCCGGCGTGCTGAGCGCCGGCGACAAGGACGAGTTCCTCTACGTGGTCATGCCGGTCTCGCTGTCCGGCTGAGGCCGCTCCGCGCCGCATGAACGAGAACCAGTACCGCCATCTGCTCACGAACAGCGCGCCGCCCCGATTGCGTCCGGTGCTGGCGGACGAGATCGCCGCAGGCTTCGTGCGCCAGGCGGCGCAGCGGCTGCGCCGGCGGGAGGCGCTCGAACGCGCGCTGGAGCAGATCGGCGAGCCGGGATGGCGGGGCGCCGTGCGCGTCGCGGGCTACGCCGACGGCATGGTGTGCCTGGAGGCGCGCGACGAGCCGACCGCGGCGGCAATCACTAGCGCGCGGGGCAGGCTGCTGCGGGAACTGTCGGCGCTCGTTCCGGGCGTGCGCGCGCTGGAGGTCGTCGTCGCCGGGGCACGCTGGACCGATGACGACGGCGCCGCCTGAAGCGCGGCGGGGAAGTGGACGGATGTCGCTGGTGACGGCCGAATCGCAATCGCAGCAGTATGACGAGAGCAAGGTCCAGGTGCTGGACGGCATCGAGCACGTCCGCAAGCGCCCGGCCATGTACATTGGCGACACCGGCATCCGCGGCCTGCACCACCTGGTCTACGAGGTCGTCGACAACTCGATCGACGAGGCGATGGCGGGTGTCTGCCGCAACATCGACGTGACCATCCGCGCCGACGGCACGGTGGTGGTCGAGGACGACGGCCGCGGAATCCCCGTCGGAATCAAGGAAGAGTTCGGCCTCTCCGCGCTCGAGCTGTGTCTGACGCGCATCGGCGCCGGCGGCAAGTTCGACCGCGACGCGTACAAGGTCTCCGGCGGCTTGCACGGCGTTGGCGTGAGCGCGGTCAACGCGCTGGCCAGCCGCTGCGACGTGCAGGTCAAGCGGGACGGCCGCATCTGGGTGATGAGCTTCGAGCGGGGCAAGACGGTCCGCCCGTTGGAGGCGATCGGCGAGACCCAGGCGACCGGCACGCGCGTGGCGTTCAAGCCGGACGGCGAGGTCTTCGCGGACACGAGTTTTCACTATGAGATCCTGGCGCGCCGGCTGCGCGAGCTGGCCTACCTGAACGCCGGCCTGCGCATCTCGCTGACCGACGAGCGCGACGGCCGGTCCGAGCTTTTCTGTTTCGAGCGCGGCCTGGAGCAGTTCGTCGAGCACCTGAACGAGGGCAAGGAGCCGATGCACGCGGTGGTTCGCTTTCGCCGCGAGGACCGCGAGCAGCGGCTGATCTGCGACGTGGCGTTTCAGTACAACGACGGCTACAACGAGAACTCGCTCTCGTTCGTGAACAACATCAACACGGTCGAGGGCGGCACGCACCTGTCGGGGTTCCGCAGCGCGTTCACGCGCGTGGTGAACAACTACGCCCGCAAGAACAACCTGCTCAAGGCCAACGACCCCACGCCCACGGGCGAGGACATCCGCGAGGGGCTGACGGCGATCGTCTCCGTGCTCGTGCCCGAGCCGCAGTTCGAGGGCCAGACCAAGACCAAGCTGGGCAACAGCGAGGTCGGCACGTTCGTCGAGACGGCGCTCAACGAGCTGCTGACGAACTACCTTGAAGAGCATCCTCCGGAGGCCAAGCGCATCGTCGGCAAGGCGGCCCAGGCGGCGCAGGCCCGCGAGGCCGCCCGCAAGGCGCGCGAGACGGTCCGCAAGAGCGCGCTGTCCGGCAGCGGCTTTTCGCGAAAGCTGGTCGATTGCTCCAGCCGCGACACGAGCCAGACCGAGCTGTTCATCGTCGAGGGCGATTCGGCCGCCGGCAGCGCCAAGGGGTATCGAGACGCGAAGACGCAGGCGATCCTGCCGATCCGCGGCAAGATTCTCAACGTGGAGAAGGCCCGTCTGCACAAGGTGCTCAGCCACGAGGAAATCCTCGAGATCATCAAGGCGCTCGGCACGGGCATCGAGGAGGACTTCGACGCCTCCAAGCTCCGCTACGGCCGCGTGATCCTCATGACCGACGCCGACGTCGACGGCTCGCACATCCGCACGTTGCTGCTGACGTTCCTGTTCCGCCACCTGCGCCCGCTGATCGACCAGGGCGTGGTCTACATCGCGCAGCCGCCGCTGTACCAGCTTGCCAAAGCCAAACGCGTGCAGTACGTGCTCGACGACCCGGCGCTGAACGCGCGGCTCAGCGATCTCGGCCTGGAGGACACGACGCTCGAAATCCGCCGTCCGGATTCGCCCCCGGTCTCGCTCGACCGCCAGCGCCTGGCCGACCTGCTGCGCCTGACGGAATCGGTGGAGCAGCAGGCGCGCGTGCTCCGCCGCCGCGGGATCGACTTCCGCGCCTTCGTGCAGGACCGTTCGCTCAACGGCCGGCTTCCGGTAATCCGCGCGCTGCACAACGGCCAGGAGTCCTACTTCTATACCGAGGAGGAGTTCGAGGCGTTCCGCCGGGCGCGCCTTGGAGACGGGCACGCCGTCATCCGCAATGACCTCAACGAATCCCGCGCGCTGGAACAGCTCTTCTTCGAGTTGGCCGACTTCGGCTGCGACCGCGACGACCTGTTCCTGCGGCGCGAGGAGCAGATCACCGGCGAACTGACCCCCGCGGTGTTCGTCCTGCGGCACGGGCAGGACGAGCCGGTCGAACTGGAGAACCTCGCCGCGCTGCCGGCGGGCATTCGCGGCCTGGGCGCCAAGGGCTGGGAAATCAAGCGTTTCAAGGGCCTGGGCGAGATGAACAAGGAGGAGCTCTGGGGCACCACGATGGACCCGGCCAACCGCGTGCTGCGGAAGGTTATCGTGGGCGAATCGGCGGACGACCCCGAGCAGGCCGGCATCGACGCGGTCGAGGCCGACCGCATCTTCAGCATCCTCATGGGCGAAGAGGTCGACCGCCGCCGCGAGTTCATCGAGCAGAACGCGATCCACGTCAAGAACCTCGACGTGTAGGCGCTCCGGGGCGCGGCCGCGCGCGAACCGCTGCACGTTTCGCGAATCCGCACTAAGATTGCCCGGGCGGCGTCCATTCGCGCTCGATCGCGGCGGCCATGAACTACCTCTCGCACTACGTTTACAACCACGAAATCCTGGCCCTGGCCCCGCAGCCGTACTTCGTGATGGGCGTGGCGCTGCCCGACCTCTGGTCGCGATACACCCGTGCGCGGCGCATCCGCTGGAAATCGGTGCAGGCATTTCACCCGGCGGACGAGACGGACCGGACGCTCCGCGCCGGGCTGCTCAATCACGTCGAGGTGGACCGCCGGTTCCACTGCCTGCCGGCGTTCCTGCGCATGCAGCGCTTGCTGAAAGACCAGTTGGCGCACGCGCAACTCCGCAGCGGGCTGCTGGACTTCTTCGCCCACATCGGAATCGAGCTCGCGCTGGACCACGTACTGCTTCGCCGCCGGCCCGGGCTGGCCGACCGCTTCTACGACGACCTGGCGCGCTGCGAACGCGGCGAGGTCCAGTCGCGCGTCGCTCGCCTTGGGACCGTGGACACCACCGGCCTCGGCGACGTGATCGGCGCGTTCGTCACGCGGCGCTTCCTGCGCTGGTACACCCAGCCCGAGGGGCTGATGGAGGCGACGCGTTTGATCCTCTCGCGCACGTCGGTCGCGGTCACGGCGGACGGGCGCTTCCTCGCTGAGTTGTTCGAACGCGCCATCCCCTTGGCCGATCCGGACGCCGTGTGGCGCGAGCTTCCGGGACCCGACCCGAACCCCACGTACGCCGGATGAGGCAGGACTCGAATGCAAGCGCCGCTCTGGAGCACGGCCCGTCGAACGGCGCAACCGCCGCGGACTTGCTGTCCGTTGCACAAGTGCGGGAGCGCAGACCAAACGGCCTCCAAGACCGGCCTGGGGGCCGGCCCCCCAATGGGCGGACAGTTTTTTCAACGGACTGCTAGCGGCGGGCGGGCCTTGCTGCTTGCGGCGCTGTTCGCGCTGCCGGCAGGTTGCGGCCCGGCGGGCGGCGCCGGCGAGTCCGTGCTCCGAAGCGCGAACTGGAGCGGGCCGGGCAACGACCCCAAGTTCCTCGGCCTGGAACGCGAGCTGATCCGCGGGTTCGAAAGCGGGCACCCCGGCGTCCGCGTGCAGGTGGAGCAGATTCCAGGGCCGGGCCTGTACGAAGCCAAGCTCCTGCTCATGGTGCTCTCCGGCGAGCCGCCCGATGTGCTTCAGCTCGACGCCTCATCCGCCGCCGTGCTCGTGGACAACGGCTTGCTGCTCGACCTCGCCCCCTACATGGCGGCCGACCCGGACTTCCGCCGCGACCATTATTTCGACAACGTGATGGAAATCGCGCGCCGCGGCGACAAGCTCTTCGCCGTGCCGCTCGACTTCACGCCCATGGTCATCGTGTACAACCAGCGGCTGTTCGACGCCGCCGGCGTGCCGTATCCGCACGACAACTGGTCCTGGGATGACTTCCTGCGCGCCGCCCGCGCGCTGACGATCGAGCCGTCGGCCAGCCGCCCGAAGCAATACGGCTTCCAATTCGAGAACTGGATGCCGCTGTGGATGCCCTGGATCTGGGCCAACGGCGGCGACGTTGTCGGACCGGACGGTCGCAGCGTGCAGGGGTGCTTCGACGGCCCGCGCTCGATGGAGGCGATCCGCTTCCTGGCCGACCTGATGCTTGTGCATCGCGTGGCGCCCACGCCGCGCGAGTCCGCCGCCGCGGGAACCGACCTGTTCCGCGCCGGCCGGGCGGCGATGATCCTGACCGGTCACTGGATGCTCATCGAGTACAAGGTGGACCGGCTGGACATCGGCGTTGCGCCGATCCCGACCAACACCGGCGAGCCTGTCACCGTCATGTACGCCTCGTCGCTGGCAGTGGCGGCGGGGGCGAGGCATCCGCGGCTGGCCTGGGAATACGTGAAGTTCATGACCTCGGAGGCCGTGCAGCGCCGCCGCGTTTCAACCGGGCTGGCGATCTCGGGCAACCGGCGCACGGCCGAGCACTACGCGGCGCACGACGGGCTCGAGGCGGAGTTCCTGCGCCACGCGGCCTACGCGCGACCGCCGATCGGGTCGCGCGTGGAGCGCTACGTCGCGTGCGAGGACTTCGGCCGCGAGATGTTCGAGGACATTCTGAACGCCGGCGTGCCGGTGGAAGAGGCGGTGCAGCGCGCGGCGAGGCTCATGCAGAAAGTGCTGGCACGCAGGGCGGAGGATTGATCCGATATCGGTGCGATGCACTTTCGGTCGGCGCCGTGCCGATTTGGCCGCTGGATTCGACCACTCCCGAACGATCGCGGCTCGGCTGGGTGACGTCACACCCCGCGCCCAGCCGAGCCGCGAGCGTAAGCGAGCGGTCTTGCCCGGCACTTCCGTTTCGGGTTCGAATGCATGCTGCGGACGGGACGCCCGCGCGAACGTCACGGCGCCGCCGCCGCCGCCGCGCTGACGCACTTCTCCGGCAGCGTCGACAAGTAACGATGGATCGCTCCGGCGGCGCGCTTGCCGTCGCCCATGGCCAGAATCACCGTCGCCGCGCCGCGGATGATGTCGCCGCCGGCGAACACGCCCGGCTTGCTCGTCATCCCGTTCTCGTCGGCGACGATGTAGCCGCGTTCGTTGACCTTCAAGTCGGGCGTCGTGGCCGTGAGGAGCGGATTGGCGCGCGTGCCGATCGCCTCGACCACCAGGTCGCAGTCGATCGTGAAATCCGACCCCGGGATCACCACCGGCCGCGGGCGGCCGGACTTGTCCGGCTCGCCAAGCTCCATGCGGACGCAGCGCATGCCGCGCACCCAGCCGTCAGGTGTGCCGAGAATCTCGACCGGGTTGCACAGCAGCCGGAAGATCACGCCTTCCTCCTCGGCGTGGTGCACTTCCTCGATGCGCGCGGGCAGCTCCGAGCGGCCGCGCCGGTAGACCAGCGTGGCCTCGGTCGCGCCCAGCCGCATCGCCGTCCGCACCGAGTCCATCGCGGTGTTGCCGCCGCCGATGACGGCCGCCTTCTTGCCGATGATGAGCGGCGTGTCGTACTCGGGGAAGCGGTACGCGCGCATCAAGTTGACGCGCGTGAGGAACTCGTTGGCGGAGTAGACGCCCTTGAGGTTCTCGCCCGGAATGCCCATGAAGACCGGCAGGCCGGCGCCGTTGGCGATAAACACGGCGTCGTACCCTTCCTCGCGCATCAGCTCGTCGATCGTCAGCGTGCGGCCGATGACGACGTTCGTGACGATCTCGACGCCGGCGGCGCGCAGCCGATCCACCTCGACGTCGATGATCGCCTTGGGCAGGCGGAACTCGGGGATGCCGTAGCGCAGGACGCCGCCCGGCGCGTGCAGGGCCTCGAAAACCGTTACGCCGTGCCCGTAGCGCGCGAGCTCACCGGCCGCGGTCAGTCCCGCCGGCCCGGAGCCGACCACCGCAACGCGGCGGCCGCTGGGAGCGGGGCGCTGCGCACCGCCGTCGTTCATGTGCTCTCGCGCCCAGTCGGCAACGAAGCGCTCCAGGTGGCCGATCGCGACGCTGCATCCCTGTCCCTTGGCACGGACGCAGTACTTCTCGCACTGCTCCTCCTGCGGGCAGACGCGGCCGGTGATCCCCGGCAAGGCGTTGTCCCGCAGCAGGATTTCAGCCGCTCCGCGCAGGTCGCCCTCGGCGATGCGCTGCACGAAGACCGGAATGTCGAGCTCGACCGGGCAGCCGGAGACGCACTTGGCCTCCTTGCAGCGAAGGCAGCGCTCGGCTTCCAGGCGCGCGAGCTGCTCCGGAAAGCCGAGATTCACCTCAGCGAAGTCGTGGGCTCGCTCGAACGCCTCGCGCTGCGGCATCGCCTGCCGGTCGATCTTCATGCGCTCCTTGGGCGTCACGTTGAAACCTCCGCCAGCGGCATTGCCTGACATTCGTGCGAGTACCGTTCCATCGCGACCCGTTCCAGCGCGCGGTAGGCCGTCAGCCGGTCGGCCAGCTCGCGGAAATCCACCTGGTGTCCGTCGAATTCCGGGCCGTCCACGCACGCAAAACGCGCCTGCCCGCCGACGCTCACCCGGCAGCCGCCGCACATGCCCGTTCCGTCCACCATGATCGGGTTCAGCGAAACGATGGTGCGGATGCCACGCGCGCGCGTCAGTTCGGCAATGGCTGCCATCATCGGGACCGGCCCGGCCGCGTAGACAACGTCGATCGGCCGCTCAGTTTCGCCGATCAGCGCGTCCAGGCGGTCGGCCACGGTACCGTGGAATCCGTAGCTGCCGTCATCCGTGCAGGGATAGAGGCGGTCCGAGACCTGCGCAAGCTCGTTTTCGAGCACGACCAGCTCCTTGGTCCGGCCGCCGATGATCGCCGAGACGAAGCTCCGAGCGTTGCGGAGGGCTTGGGCGAGCGGATAGACGACGGCGGTTCCCACTCCGCCGCCGACCACGACGGCATGCACGCCGACAAGGATCTCGGTCGGCCGGCCGAGGGGGCCAACGACGTCGCGAATACGATCGCCCTGAGTCATCTCGCACAGCGCGTGGGTGGTTTTCCCCACCGCCTTGACGATCAGTTCGATGGTGCCCCGCACGGGGTCGGCGTCAGCGATGGTCAGCGGGATTCGCTCGCCCTCGTCGTCAAGCCGTAAGATCAAGAACTGTCCTGGTTTACGGTGTTTTGCCACGAGCGGTGCGCGGATTCGAAACCAGCGCACGTCGGACGCCAGCGATCGGGCCGCCAGAATCTCGAACATGGATCTGCTCCGTTCTGTCGAAGCAGTTAGCAATCGACGTGCCAGTACAGCGGCGCTTCCGATCCACCTGTGACACTATTGAGGAAAGCCGGGCGCAAGGCATCCCGCGCGCACCGCATTGGCGCGCGGATCGCGCGGGCTTGCGGCAGAGCTTGCGCCGAAGGCTACTTCGTCGATGGAGCTTTGAGCAGCTTGCGAACGGCTTTCCCGGCGGTGATCAGCTCGGACTCCTTGGCGAACGCGATGTAGATCACCGTCTTCCGGCCGATGACCGCTGCGGAAATCCCGCGAATATTGACGTTCGCGGCGGCGATTGCGCGCGAGATCTCCGCCGCGAGTCCGGCCCGGTCCGGCCCCTCGATGCGAATGACATGCATGCCGACCGCGGGCA
>JABRWC010000114.1:0-15237 GCA_039961675.1 Phycisphaerae bacterium | reverse complement strand
CGCCTGCGCGGGGGTGACGAGGGGGAGGCGCGCCTGCGCGGGGGTGACGGTCGGGAGCGTCGGCGGTTCGACGGTGAAAACGGGGGGCAAGGCACCGGTGCCACAGGTATTTCAACAGGCTGCTACTGTTCGGTCTCAGAAATTCGCGGCATGATTCCGGGAACGGCGAACCTCTGAGTCGCCAGGCAAAGCAGAGCGTTGCACTCACCGACTTTCAGGACGTATTTGTGCGACTGGACACAACGGGACGGAGGGACGAACGACTCGCTTGCGGTCGAAGCGCTGGTCCGGCGCTCGGTCACCGCCGTGGCCGGGACGGTCACGCGCATTGGGCCGAACGCCGCTCCGCGAGCACTTGGTCTCGCCGGCGGGCTGCGGCGAGCGCATCGCCGGGCGTTGGAAAGAGCAGGCCGATCGCCAGCGTCGCCAGCGCGCCGATCATTGCATACCAGGTGAACTCGATGCGCGGCAACCAGGCGGGCATTGACGGCGCCGCCGCCGGGAACACGGCGTCGATGAGATCGAAGGAACGGCCGCTGGCGACGAAGATCGCGAGCAGGCCCGCGGTGACGGCAACCAGGTTGCCCGCGTCTGAGCCGCGGCGCTTCGTCAGCATTCCCAGCAGGAACACGCCCAGCATCGGGCCGAGGATGTACCCGGCGATTCCCAGGGCGACCGGGATGATCGTCAATTGCGGGTTGCGGACGTTCACGTATGCGAACGCCGTAGCGATGCCGACCATCAGCGCCGCAAATACGCCCGTGAACACGCGCGCCGCGACGACGTGATGCCGGCCGCTGCGGCCGCGAGCGAAGTAGGGTATGTACCAGTCGTTCGTCGCGCTCGTGGCCAGCGCGTTGAGGGCGGCGCTCAGCGAACCCATCGCGGTCGCGAACACTCCCGCCAAGACGAAGCCGCGGACGAAGACGGGCATCACCGACAGGATGTAGACGCCGAACACGTCGTTGGCCTTCGCGGGCCGAAGCTCCGGGTGCCGCGCGTAGAAGGCGATCAGCAGCACGCCGATGAACGTGAACGCCGCCGCGATGGGCACGTCCATGAGCGCCGCGGCGATGAGCGAGCGGCGGCTGCGGCGATAATCCGGGGCGGTGAGCATCCGCTGGACCATATCCTGGTCCGTCCCGAACGCGGCCATGTTCAGGAACGTGGTGGCGATCAGCGCGGCGGGCAGGGTGTACTTGTTTTCCAGGATCACCTTCACCAGATCCCACGGGCTCATTCCCGGCTCGACGCGCTCCAGCCCGGTGAGAAAGTAGCCATCGGTGCGCGTCATCTCGGGTACGTGCTCGGCGACGGCGCGCAGGCCGTCGAGAAAGCTGCCGCCGCCCACGTGCAGGAGCAGCGAGCCGATCGCGATCAGCGCGCTGCTGAACATGAGCGCGGCCTGGATCACGTCGGTCCAGATGACGGCCTTGATGCCGCCGAGCATGGTGTAGACGCACGTGACGGCGGTGAGCGCGAGGATCGCGTACGCGTAGGGAAGCCACGAATCGAGCTGACGATACTGCACATCCTCGCCGGCGACGAACAGCCGCCAGGCCAGCACCATGACCAGCGACGGCACGTAGAGGCGCACGCCGGACGCGAGCACGCGCATGACGAGGAACAGCGCCGAGATGTAGTTCTTCGTCCAGGTTCCGAACCGCAGGGCCAGATAGTCGTACACCGTGTATACGCGGTAGACATAGTACGGCCGCAGGAAGATCTGCCCGACCAGCACGCGGCCGAGGATCAGCCCCAGCGTGAGCTGCACGTACGTCAGGCCGCGCGTCGCGTAGCCTTCGGCCGGTGCGCCCATGAACGTCGCCGCGCTCGTCTCCGCGGCGATGATCGACGCCATCACCGCCCACCAAGGGAGGCGCCGTCCGCCGAGCGCGTATTCTTCGAGGTCCGGCTCGCGGCGGCCCATGTAGAGGCCGACCGCCGTGATGAGCACGAAGTACAGGACGATGATCAGGCCGTCGATGAGCAGAGCATTTGCGCTCATGCCGAATTCGGACTCCGCGCCAAGGCGGGCTATCGTATCGGGTCAGGCGCCGAATGCGACCGCGCCCTGCATAGCAAGCCGCTCCGGCGCCGATTCGCGCCGTGACGGTCCTGGGACCGTCGACGGCATTGAAAAAAGACTGGAGCCGAACCCGTGGCTGAACCCGCCGCCCGCCCCGCGCCGCCGCTGCTGCACGTGCTGGCGGCGTTCCTGGCCGTGTACGTGGTCTGGGGCTCGACGTACCTGGCGATCCGCTTCGCGGTCGAAACGCTGCCGCCGTTCCTCATGGCGGGATCGCGCTTCCTGCTCGCGGGCCTGGTGCTCTACGCGGTGATGCGGCGGCGTGTGGCGGCGGCGATCACGCCGACGCACTGGCGCTCGGCCACGATTTCGGGGACGCTCATGCTGCTCGGCGGCAACGGGCTGGTGTGCTGGGCGGAGCAGACGGTGCCGTCGGGCGTCGCGGCGTTGCTCATCGCCACCTCGCCGCTGTGGTTCGTGTTCCTGGACTGGGCGATTTTCCGCGGGCCGCGGCCGGGGCGCGCCGTGCTGGCGGGCGTGGGAATCGGGCTGGTCGGCATTTATCTGCTGATTGGCCCGGGCCGCATTGGCGGCGAGCCGGTGCATCTGCCGGGCGCGATCGCGCTGCTGATGGCGTGCATGTTCTGGGCGCTCGGCTCGCTCTACGGTCGCAAGGCCAGCCTGCCGCCGAACGTGTTCCTGTCCACTGCGATGCAGATGATCGCCGCCGGGGTGGTGCTGCTGGGCGTCGGCAGCGCCGCGGGCGAATGGCAGCGCCTGAATCTGGCCGGCTCGACGCTCAAGTCCTGGCTGTCGGTGGCGTACCTGGTCGTTTTCGGCTCGATCCTGGCGCTGAGCTGCTATAGCTGGCTGCTTCAAGTCAGCACGCCGGCGCGCGTCTCGACCTACGCCTACGTGAACCCGGTGGTGGCGGTGCTGCTCGGCGCGGCGCTGGGCGACGAGGCGCTCTCGCCGCGCGTGGTGCTGGCGTGCGTGGTCATCATCGCCGCCGTCGCGATCATCACCACGGTCAGCAAGCGGCCGGCGGCGCGGACGGCGACCGCCAAGCCGGAGCCTCAGCTCACGTCCAGCGACAGCAAGTAATTTTCGAGCTCCTGCCGCTTGGCTTCCTCACGCTGTTTGAGCTCGGCGACGCTCGCGTCCAGCTTCTCGATGCGCGTCTCGAACTCGTCGAACTTGGCGAGCTGGCGGCGGTACGCGTCGGTGGACTTGTCCAACGTCTTGAGGTTCTCGCGGACGCGGCCCTGCTCGTTGCGCGCCGTTGCGAGCTGCTGCTCCGCGTCGGCGCGCTCGCGGGCCATGCGCTCCAGCTCGGTCCGCATCGCGATCACGCGCTCCAGCGCTTCCTTGACCTTGGGCGAGATCACCTTCGCGCGCAGAAAGACGCGAATCTGGTCCAGGCCGAGTTCGCTGAGCGCGACGGTCTGATCGCCGGTATATTCCAGCTTCACCGGCTGCACGATCGACTTGTCCGCCGGAACCTCTATCTTGAAGCGCAGCACGCCGGGGGCCTTCTCGAACGGCTCTTTCGGTTCGATGAGCGTCCAGTTGTCGGTGTACGGATGCTCCAGCACGACCGTGCGCGCCTGGTCGTCCTTGTTCTTGACCACGTACTTGCGGGCGGTCTGGTAGCGCCTGGTCGTCACCAGCACGCCGCGCGCGATCTTCAGGCTGACGATCTCGTCGGGTTGCGACTCGCCTTCGATCATCACTTCGGTGGACAGGTCCAGCGCGTAGGACACGAAGCGCTTCTCGCCCGGCTTGAGGTCGGGCAGCTTGGCGTCGCCGGCGTAGACGTTGTCGTCGAACACCGTGATCGGCCCCTGCATCAGGTTCAGCTTGCTGCTGTTCGTCAGGTACAGGCCGTTGAGCGGATGCTTGGGGTGCGTCTGCTCGTTGAAGATGCTGACCTTCTCGGCCTCGATCTGCTGGTTCAGGATCGGCAGCATCGCGGAATGCTGCCGGGGGATCGATACCGGCGTGTCGATCACGTACTCGAACAGCTCGCCCGCGTCGCGGGCGGTGGCGACCGACTGCACGCCGGCGCCCTCAAGTTCCAGGCCTGCGCGAAGCTCGCCCGCCCGGCCGAGCGACTTGAGGTCCATCTGGGCCCTCCGCCCCTGGGCGCCGCCGGCGATCAGGCTGTCCGACATTGCCGCCGGCGCCGGTGCCTTGGCCATTTCCATGTCCTGCTCGTTGTATCCGCTTTCGTACGTCGGCGGCCGCAGCGACGCGTACAGCTCCAGCTCGACCTTTGGCCGCGGGATGTAGATCGGCGTGTACAGGTCCATCACGAACGAGATCGGCCGGCCGGAGACCAGCGAAAGCTGCACGTCCTTCCAGTCGCTCTCGGTGGCGTTCTCGACCGTGGCCCAGCCCTGGAGGAACGGTTTTTGCTCCGGGCCAAGCACCATGCGGTAGGTGGTTTTCCAGATCGGCGCCTCCAGCAGGTACGCGGCCCGCACGCGTCGCTGCCCCTGCCCGTCGAAGCGCAGGACGACGCTTTTTTTCTCCGCGTCGTGGCTGCGGGCCAGCGCCGCCAGCGCTTTCTTGAGCTCCTCGTTCACGTTCGCGTTGAGCAGCTTCAGCCCGCCGATGTCGCTGAACGGCACCTGCTGAAGCCCGGCGTCGGTGAGCAGGTTCAGCACGTCGATCTCGACGGTCTGCTCACCCGCGATCCGCTTGAGCTTCTCGACGCCCAGGATGGTGCCGCTGACGGCTCTCCCGCCGGCCAGCTCCACCGGCTCGCCGCGAAGCTGCTCCAGGAGCTGCGCCAGCGTGGGCTTGCCGGTGAGATCGACGCCGAAGCTCCGCAGGGTCTTTTCCAGCGGATCGTGCGAAGCGTAGCTGACCACTCCGACCGTGCCGCCGCCGAAATCCTGGATCACCAGCGACTTGATGATGTCGTTGATCTGCTGTGTGCGGAAGCTCAGCTCGGCGGACGCGTTCCCCGTGACGGTCGCCTCGCGCTCGAAGTAGCCGACGCCGCTGGAGAACAGCGCCACGCGCGTGACTTCCAAGTCGGCTTTCGGCGCGTCGGCGAACGCCGCGCAGGCCGCGACCAGCGACAGGACCAGGGCCGGATGGGATTGCATGTCGATTCGCATGGGGTGCTCCTGAAGCGGACCGGCGATGTTGCGCACCGGCCGCGCGAGCCGCGCGATCCGCGGGGCGCAGGCCGCGCACATCGTACTGCGCCCATTGGACGCCGGGGGATGACAATGGTTCCCGCGGGCGACCGTACGCCCGCGGGAACTGCATAGGAGGAGGAGAGGAGAATCGCTGTGTCCGCGGACCGCGGTGGCCTAGGGGGCGGTGGCTGTCGCCGCGCCATGGGCGAGCCGAATCGTTTCTGCTTCGCCCGGTATCACGCCGTCCGCGATGTATTCGGCCAGCTCGCGCAGCCGCTTCGCCCACGAGCGGCAGAGCCCTGGCATTTCGTGCCGCAACAGGTCCGCCAACAGCACAAAGTCGCGCGCGTCGAAGGCGTCCCGAAGCTCGCGGAGCTTGTTTACCAGTTCGACCAGGTGCTCGCCCACCGGCCGGCCGCCGATGTTCGTATGCTCCAGCCGCATCCGCAGCAGCGCCGCGGTCTCGGTGAGTGTCCGGCGGCATCCGTGCCACGTATCGAGCACGGCGCTGAACTGCTGCACGGCGTCCGAAGTCGAGCCGGCTTGCAGCGTGTCCGCAATCTGAACCTGCTCGTCGGCGGCGGCCTCGAGTTGCGCCGCGGAGTCGCGCAATGCGTCCGCGGCGACTTGTCGGGCGTCGCCCGATTCCAGGTCGATCTGCGCGCCGGCTTCGATCGGCACTGCCAATCGAGCCTGGAGCTCATCGTCTATGAGTTCCCGGCCGTTGATTGCCACTCCGACGACCAGCCGGTCCGGCAGGTGCACCGCGCGAACCTGGTCAATCAATTCGTGCAGCGCAGCGGCGGGCGAAAACCGATCGTCGAGCCGGCGGCCGTCGAGCGTGACGAGCATGGCGTTCTCCGCTTGGGTTTCTATCGGCGGGATTCCGTCACGAGCTTCATGAAAACGTCGCCAAGATTGCGCCCAAGCGGCGGGCTGAAAGGTCCAAACGCCGGCGTCCGCGCGGCAGGCTGGAAGCGGCCGCTCGGATTGCGTGTCGCGCCACATGCGGGCTCCGTACTCGCTGCTGCCGTCTCGGCCCGGTCCGAGCTGCTGGCTGTGGCTCGTCCGAACGATCTTGGTCCACGGTGTGTCTGGCCGCCGCGGAGCGGCGAAAGACCGTAGTTCGCGGCGTCGGCCATGGGCAAAGGCGGGCGCGGGAAGCCGGCCCCGGTGGCGCGAATGAGTAATTCCGACCGTGCGGCGTGGCGCTTTTTCGCCGCTCCGCGCCTGAATCTCGCGTGCTGGGTGCAACGCCGAGGTGTGCATCGGCATGCCCGCATGCATTCGATGCGGCTGTCGGCGTCGGCAGATCGGCTTCGGGTCGCGGTCGGGGGTATGCCGACGAAAATCCGTCGGCATGGCAGCCCGGCGAGCCTTGAACTCATGTCGGGATGGCGCTCCTGCCAACAGCGAGCGTCGGGCGATCGTTTTCGCGGTGCCGTTTCCGATCCGCGAAAGCCGCCGTTATCATCCCCCCGCATGAGTCCGAAACGGGCGACGTGGCTGGCGCGGTGGCGGGAGCGGCACCAGAGCGTGGTGTCGTTGTGGCTGCACGTCGTCGGCATTCCGCTCACGATCGCCGCGGGCGCGGTCGCCCTGTACCAGCTCTATCACGGGCACTGGGACTTGTGGTGGCGGCCGGTGGCGCTCGTGCTGGCCGGGTACCTGCTTCAATTCGTCGGGCACGTTTACGAAGGCAACGACATGGGCGAGGTCATCCTCATCAAGAGATTTTTCGGATGGCCGTATGTCGCGGTGTCTCCCCGGTACGAGGATGCGCGCGTCGCCGCGCGCGAGGTGTCGTCCGAGGTTTGAGCGGCCGCGGGCCGGGCAGCGGGCTGCGGTGCGCTACCAGTCCTTATCGACCGGGCGGTGTCGCTGCATTTCCAGTTGGCGCAGCATCGCGCGGCGCTGCTTCTCAAGGTCGCGGATCATTTGCAGCAGCCGCTCGGCCTCCTGCTGCGTCAGGTCAAGCGGCGGGATTTGCTCTGGCTCCTCGTCGCCTGCGGCCGGCTGAGACTGCGCCTCGGCTGGCTGGGACTCCGGCTCCGGCTGCTCCGGCTCGGATGGCTCTGACGCGGGCGCGGGTTGGGACTGCTGCGAATTCTCCTGCGACTCGTTCTGCTGCTGGTCGGCCTGGTTCGGATCGCTTTCGCTGGGCTGCGAGGCCGGCTGCGAGCTCTGGTTCTGCTGGTCACTCTGCTCCTGCTGCTGCTCGGGCGACGGCTGCGACTGCGGCTGCGACTGTTCCTCGATCTGCTTTTTCAACTGGTATGCCAATTCGAGGTTGGCGCGGGCGTCGCCGAGCGTCGCGTCCAGCCGCAGCGCGTCGCGGTACTGATCGATCGCGGTAGCCAGGTGCTCCAGCGCCATCCGGGCGTTCTGCGCTTCCAGCGCTTTCAGGGCGTCGGCGTAGTCGCAGTTCCCCAGGTTGTACCGGGCCGCCGCCTCGAACTTCGCGTCGCGCATCCCAGCCGCGCGCACCCAACGTTCGCGCGCGTCGTCAAGCTTCCCGAGCCGGAAATACGTCGCGGCCAGGTTGTTCAGCAGCTCGCCCGCAAGCTCGGACGGAACCTGGTCGCCGATCTGCTGGTACACCTGGAGCGCGGCCTCGAAGCGCCCCGCGGCGTACTCCGCATTGCCGCGCTCCACAAGCTCCCGCGGCGAATCCGCCCAGCTCGCGGCAGCGAGCGCGAGCACCAGCAGCGCCGCGGTTCCACCGCGGCGACGGCCGGCGTAATCGGGAACGACCCGCGTCATGGCGGTCATATCACGCGGCCTCCGTTCGCCTCGGCGCCAACCACGCGGCCGCGGTGCCCCTGCGCGGCCCCTCGCGGATCAACGACTCAATCAGCAACAGCGCCAGTGCCGCCGCGGCGAACAGGTGTTGCCGCGCGGGACGGGGGACGCGGAGCGTCTCTTCCTGCTCGCGGTGCTGCACGTCGGGCACGATTACCTTGCGGTAGATTTCCCCCAGGTCGAAGTCGCGCGTGCCGGCGGGCACGAACTTGTTGAGCGGCGACGCCGCGGCAATCTGCCGAAGCTGCTCGAAGTTCGCCCGGCTGCGGACGATCTCGTCCTTGTACGTGACGTACTCCTCGCCTCGCTCGGTCTGCACCGGGATGCGCGCCCCTTCGCGTTCGTCGCCCAGCGCCACGGCCACGATCGGGATCCGGTGGTCGTTCCACAGCGCGCGGGCCGCCTCGACCGGGAAGCTCTCCTGGTCCTCGCCGTCGGTGATCAGCAGCACGATCTTGTGCGATTGCAGCGCGTCGTCGAACGCTTCGGCGGCCTTGCGGATCGCGTCGCCGATGAGCGTCCCGCCGCGTGGACTGCTCGCGGTGGAGACATCGTCCATCGCCAGGCGGAAGAACCCGTAGTCGCTCGTCAGCGGACACTTGAGGCTGGCCACGCCGGCGAAGGCGATCAGGCCGATGCGGTCGCCGCCCAGCTGCGGGAGCAGGTCGTCCACGATCGAGAGTTTGGCGCGCTCCAGCCGGTTCGGCGCGATGTCCCGCGCCAGCATCGAGCGCGAGACATCGAGCAGCACCAGCACGTCGATTCCGCGGCGGATGATCCGCTCCTCGCGCTCGCCCCAGCGTGGGCCGATCAGGGCGGCTGTCATCGCCGTAAGCGCGCCGGTGACCAGCGCGATTCGGGCGAGCGTTCGGCCCCATCCAGCCGGGGCCGCGATGCGCGACAGCAGGTTCAGCGAAGCGAACACGCGCAGCGCCTGGCGCCGCCGCCAGACGCCGTAGAGGCCCGCCGCGGCCACGCCGAGCACGGCCCACAGCAGGTTCAGCCAGCGCAGATCGTCGAATTCCAGGTCGTTCATCCCGGTAATCTCGTGCCGGAGACCGATATCCCCAGTGCGCCAAGCTGCATCACGGGATCTTCCTCAGCACGGTCGCGTCGAGCAGCGCTTGCAGCGCCGTGCACGCGAACGCGCACAAGAGCCAACCGTGCGCCAGTTCGCCCCAGCGCGTGTACGTTTTTTCCTCGACTTTCGTGCGTTCCAGCTTGTCGATCTCAGCGTAGATCTCCCTCAGCCCCTCGGCGTTCCGGGCCTCGAAGAACTTCCCTCCGGTGGCCTCCGCGATCCCCCGCAGGTCGCGGTCGTCCAGCGGCAGCCGCGTGCCGAACCCCACGTAGCGTCCGGTCCCGGCCATGATCGCGTACACCTTGATCCCGTACTTGGCCGCCAGCTCGGCCGCCTGCTGAGGCGTGAGCATGCCAGCGTTGTTCTCGCCGTCGCTGAGCAGGATCACCACGCGGCTGCGGATCGTGAGCTGCTCGCCGGAACCCGCGGTGCGTTTCAGCTCGCGCAGCCGCTCGACGGCCAGCCCCAGCGCGTCGCCGATCGCCGTGCCGTCCTCCTGCGAATTCGGCCGCACCATGTTCGTCTGCCGCAGCACGTCGAGCAGCGCCTCCCGGTCCAGCGTGAGCGGGCAGGTCGCGTCGGCGAAGCGCGCGAAGCGGATCATGCCGATCAGGTCGTTCGGCCGTCCGGGCAGCCGGGCGTCGGCGGGGTCGCCGGCGACGAAACGGGCGAAGACGGACTTCACCACGTCCAGGCGTGTCAGCTCCGAACCGCGTGGCGAGAGGTCCGTGTCGCCCATGCTGCTCGACGTGTCCACGACCATCAGGATCGCCACGCCCTCGGCGAACGTGCGGCTGGTCTCGTCGGCGCGCTGCGGCCGCGCGGCGGCCACGATCAGGCACGCCAGGGCAACGGTGCGCAGGATCGGCAGAACGAGCCGCAGTCCGGCGGCCAGTCCGCCGCCCGCCGCCCTCAGTTCGTCGACGCGAGAGAAACGGATCACGAGCCGCCGGCGGCGGTGCAGCCACAGCATCCACAGCATGGGCAGCGCCAGGAGCAGCAGCAGGACCCACGGATACGCGAGCCGGATCATGCGGCTTGCCCCTCCCGCTGCGTCGCCGGAGCTTCGGCCGCCCGTTGCGCCGCGGCGGCGGTCGCGTCCACAAAAGCGCGAGCCGTCATCAGCGCCTGCTCGCCATCCTCGCGCCGCGGTTCCAGCGCCGCGTACTTGACCAGGTCGCAGGCGCGCAGGAACTCGCGCAGCCGTGGCGGCTCGTACGGCAACGCCTGGCGATCGCGCGAAAGCCGGATCAGAAACTCCTCCGTCGTCATCTCGGGCGCGGCCAGCCCGAACTTGCGCTCGATATAGACCCGCACGATCTCGGTCAGGCGATAGTAGAACTCCCGGTGGCGCGCAGACGTGAACCACTCCTCGCGTTCCAACGCCATCAGCTCGCGCAGCGCCCAGACTTCCGCCGGGACCGGCGGCGGCGGACGCTTCGCCCGGCGGCGCAGCCAGCTTGTCAGCGCCCACGCGGCGAATCCCAGCGCAACCGCGACGGCCGCCAGCGCGCCCCATTCCAGCGGGGAGAGGCGCCGCGGGGGCGGCGCCAACGTGCCGGTGATTTCGCGCGGCCGCGTTACGGCGTCCTGGCTGGTGAGCGCCGATCGAACCTGGGCGTGGATCGCATTGCTGCTCAGCTCGTGCTCGAAGTTCGGCATCGAGCCGTCGGCGGTCGCCTCGGCGTACTTGACAGTGCGGGGCGGGATTTCGAACGGACCGGAAGCGAACACCTCGCCGCGGTAGACCTGTTCCCATTCCAGCCCGTTCGGCGTCGGGCGCGGCGCGGCTTCGCCCTCGGCCTTCACGGTCAGCTCACCGAAGCTCGCGGGGTCTGGAAACTGCACGAGCGTGTCGGGCGGAGTGGCGAGGCGCATCCGAATCTGGAACGCGTCGCCGACCCACATCTCGGCCGGCGCGACCTGCACCTCCAGCACGTACGGGCCGCGCTCCACTCGGTCGGAAAGCACAGCCGGCTCGGGCCGCGGCGGCGGTCGGCAGCCGGCGGCCAGCAGCAGCGTCAGCTTCGCGACAATCGTGAGCCGTGACGCGCGCGGCGGCGCAGGCCGGGAGAGACTGAAGCGCGCAGGAGCGGTCCGCAACGTCATCGTCGCCTCCCGCGCGTACGGAAGAAGCGCGTCAGCGGTTCGACATACGGCGCGCCGGTCTGCACGTCGATCAGGTCGATGCCGAGTCGGCGGAAATCGGAGCGCAATTGCTCGCGCCGCGCCTCAGTCAGGCGCTCGAACCGCTCCCGAAACGCGCGCGAGCCGGTGTGAACGAGCACCTGCTCGCCGCTTTCCGGGTCCAGCAACTCGACGTAGCGCACGGGCGGAAGCTGCGACTCGCGCGGATCGCGCACGAGGACGGGGATCAGGTCGTGCCGGTGGCTCACGATTCGCAGCGGCTGCGAGAAGTCCGGCGTCTGGAAATCGCTGATGAGGAACGCCACCGCACGGCGCGTCAGCACGCTGTTCAGGTAGCGCAGCGCCGGTCCGACGTCGGTCCCGCGCCCCGCCGGCCGGTGGTAGAGCAGCTCGCGGATCACGCGCAGCACGTGCCGCGTGCCCTTGTCGGCGGGGACAAAACGCTCCACGCGGTCGGTGAAGAGGATCAGCCCGACCTTGTCGTTGTTGCGAATGGCGCTGAACGCGAGCGTCGCGCCCAGTTCGGCGACCAGCTCGCTCTTGAGCTGCTCGCGCGTGCCGAACTCCTGGCTGGCGCTCACGTCCACGAGCAGCATCACGGTCAGCTCGCGCTCCTCGCGGAAGCGCTTCACGAACGGCCGGCCGGTCCGCGCCGTGACGTTCCAGTCGATGCTCCGCACGTCGTCGCCGGGCTGGTACTCGCGGACCTCCTCGAACTCGATGCCCAGTCCCTTGAACGCGGAGTGGTACTGGCCGGCGAACACGTCGTTGACGATCGCGCGCGTCAGAATCTGAATGCGGCGGACTTTCTTAAGGATTTCGGCCGGGATCATGCCGTTCCACCACGCCGCGCCTGCGCACGCCGACGGCGCCGAAGCCGGCGCGCTGGCCGCAACGTGCGGATTGTATAGACGGCGCGGCACGCGCGAAGCCGTCACAAACGGCGCACGCGCTTGCGCCCGGCCGGGCAGACCGCACGGTCGCGATTCGGCGATTCGGCTTGCTGCCCTGCTCGCGGTGCGCCGGCGGGACTCCTTGGCGACCAATAATGTCAATTGGACACATGTGCCGACCGGATCGAGCGCGGCGAACCGTACGACACACGCTGGATTCGCGCGAAAGCGGCTTGCTTCGTGGGAGTTCGTTTCGCCAACTATCTCCGGTACGCAGCGCAGGCCGACCCCGTCCACCGTTGGGAGCCAGCTCATGAACGCGCCAACCGACTCGTCGTTGAACTCCGCACGAATCCGGGGGACCGGCGCCAAGATCAATGCCGATCCGCGGCAGGAACCGTCGCACGCTCGCCGCGCGGCGCGGCCGCCGCAAATCGCAAGCGCCCGTCCCGTTCTCGACGCAATGGTCACGATCGTCGCCGTCGGGTTTGCGTGCTCTTGCGTGCCGACATCCGCCACGGAAGTCTCGCCGACGAGCGTGGACGCCGGCGCCTCGGCCGCGCCAGCCGAGGGCGAGATCAACACTTCGGATTTCTCGGTGTTCCCCGCCGACAATCCGTGGAACACCGACATCTCGGGGTACCCGGTCCATCCGAACTCGGACAATTTTCTCGCGTCGATGGGTCTGGACACTGGCCTGCACCCGGACTTCGGCACGGAGTGGGAAGGCGCGCCGATCGGCATTCCGTACGTGACCGTCACCGCCGATCAGCCGCTGGTTCCCATCTCATTTGAATACGACGACGAGAGCGATCCCGGTCCGTACCCGATCCCGCCGGACGCGCCAATCGAAGGCGGCCCGGACTCCGACGGCGACCGGCACGTGCTGGTGATCGACATCGACAACCACCTGCTCTACGAAGTGTTCGACGCGCACCCGCAATTTGATGGGAGCTGGACGGCCGGATCGGGCGCGATCTTCAACCTGCGGTCCAACGAGCTGCGGCCGCTGTGCTGGACCTCGGCCGACGCCGCCGGCCTGCCGATCTTCGCCGGACTGGTGCGCTACGACGAGGTCGAGCGCGGCGAGATCAACCACGCGCTGCGGTTCACCGTGCGCAACTCGCAACGGGCGTTCATCCACCCCGCGCGCCACTACGCCAGCAGCTCGACCGATCCGAACCGCCCGCCGATGGGGCTGCGCGTGCGGCTGAAGGCCGACTTCGACATCTCCGGCTTCACGCCGCGCGTGCAGGTCATCCTGCGCGCCATGAAGAAGTACGGGATGTTCGTCGCCGACAACGGCTCGGACTGGTACGTGTCCGGCGCTCCCGACCCGCGCTGGGACGACGATGAGCTGAGCGACCTGCGCAACGTCCGCGGGCGCGATTTCGAGGTCGTGTACACCGGCGAAGCGACGACCGACTGCCCGTGATCGCGAGGGCCTGCCGGCCGCCCGGCGCCGCCTTGTAGCGGACAAACTCGTCCACTATGGTGGTGGCGCGGCGGCGGCCACGCACCCCCGAGGGCGCGCCGCCCGTGGAGCGTGCGATGACGGTCCGCCCGACGTCGTCCCTTTATCGCGGCGCGATCGCGGCCGCCGCGGCGCTGGTCGGCGCCACGGCGGGCCTGGGCGCGTTCACGTTCGTGTACGCCGAAGGCGCCTCCTACCTCACGAACAACCCGGCCGCGTGCGCGAACTGCCACGTAATGAGGGCACAGTACGACGCGTGGATCAAGGGACCGCACCGCCACGTCGCCACCTGCAATGACTGCCACACGCCGCACGAATTTTTCGGCAAGTACTGGGTCAAGTCGCGCAACGGCTACAACCATTCGATGGCCTTTACGCTCGGCGGATTCCACGAGCCGATTCGCATCACCGAGACGAACCGCCGCGTGACCGAGCAGGCGTGCCGGTACTGCCACGCGTCGGTCGTGGAGATGATCGACGTGGGTCATCCCGGCGCGGAACCGCTGGACTGTTTGCATTGTCACAGCGAGGTCGGCCATGCGAACTGACCGGTGTTCGCCGCGACCCGTCAGGAGCCAGTCATGAGCGAGCAGACGCGGCCGCCCGGCGGCCCGTTGAAGTGGATCGTGGGGACCGCCGCCATCACGGCGGTCGTGGCGTTCGGGGTTGTGGCGCTGCTGGTGAGCATCGTTCAGCACAAGCAGGAGGCGCGCAACCCGTTCTTCCGCGTCGTCGAGCTGACGGACGAGACGACGGACCCGGCGGCGTGGGGCAAGAACTTCCCGCTCCAGTACGACGCCTACCAGCGCACGGTGGACATGGTGCGCACGCGGTTCGGCGGCAGCGAGGCTCTGCCACGCACGCCGAGCGCGGCGGACCCGCGCTCGATCGTCGCGAACTCGCGGATCGAGGAAGATCCGCGGCTGAAGCAGATGTGGGCCGGTTACGCGTTCGCGGTCGATTTCCGCGAGGAGCGCGGGCACGCGTACATGCTGGACGACCAGACCTACACCGAGCGCCAGAGAGTCGTCAAGCAGCCCGGCACGTGCCTGAACTGCCACGCCTCCATGTACGTCGCGTACAAACAGGCGGGCGGCGGCGACCTGGTCGCGGGCTTCGAGCGGATCAACGCCATGCCGTACGAGGAGGCGCGCAAACTCGTGGGTCACCCGGTCGCGTGCATCGACTGCCACGATCCGCAGACCATGCAGCTCCGCGTAACGCGCCCGGCGTTCATGGAGGGTCTGCGCGCATACAAGGCCGCGCAGGGCGTCACCGACTACGACGTGAACCGTGACGCGACGCGGCAGGAAATGCGCGCGTTCGTCTGCGGCCAGTGCCACGTCGAGTATTACTTCAAAGGACCCGAGAAGCGGCTTACGTACCCGTGGTTCAACGGTCTTCGGGCCGAGGAGATTCTGGCGTACTACGACGAGAGCGGCTTCAAGGACTGGACGCACACCGAGACCGCCGCCCCGATGCTCAAGGCGCAGCATCCCGAGTTCGAGATGTGGAACCAGGGCATCCACGCCCGCAGCGGCGTGGCCTGCGCGGATTGCCACATGCCGTATGTGCGCGTCGGGGCGCAGAAGATCAGCGATCACCACGTCCGCAGCCCGCTGCTGAACATCAGCAACGCCTGCCAGACCTGTCACAAC
>JABRWC010000113.1:0-20418 GCA_039961675.1 Phycisphaerae bacterium | reverse complement strand
GTCGGCACTCCGTAGGTCGCGTTCCGAATTCTGCATTCTGCCGTGTGATGTCTCCACGTCGCAGAACTGCGTCGCTTCTCCCTCTGCCACGATCCGCCCGCCATGTGTCCCCGCCCCGGGGCCGAAATCCAGGATGCGGTCTGCGCTACGGATCACGTCGCGGTCGTGTTCGACCAGCAGCAGCGTGTTGCCAAGGTTGCGCAGCTTATGGATGGCGTCGATCAGTCGGCGCGTGTCGCGCGGGTGCAGCCCGATCGTCGGTTCGTCCAGCACGTAGAGCACGCCCGACAGGCCGCTGCCGATCTGGCTGGCCAGGCGGATGCGCTGCGCCTCCCCGCCGGAGAGCGTCGGCGCCGGGCGGTGAAGCGTCAGGTATTCCAGTCCAACACCGACCAGGAATTGCAGCCGCGAGGTGATTTCCTTGAGCAGCTCGCCCGCGATCTTGCGCTGCGAGGCGGAGAGGCGCAGGTTGCGGAAGAACCCCAGCGCCTCGGAAAGCGGCATTCGGCACACGTCGACGATCGTCGGGCCGCGGTCGCTCGCCGCGCGGGAAGCCGGTTCGTGCTCGGGCCCCTCGCGCGAACGTGCGGCGTGGGGGCCGCCCGTTTGCGCGCTCCGCGAGGCCGCGCCGGGAACCAGCCGCACGGCCGCGGCGTCCGCGCGAAGCCGCCCGCCCTGGCAGGCGATGCACGGCACGTCGGCGACCACGTTGTGCAGGCGATGCCGCAGCTCCCAGCTATTGCGCGTCACGGCGTCGATGGCCGGGAAAAATCCGCGCCAGTGGAACCGGTAAGCCGGCGCCTTCGAATTCGCGGTCTCCGAACCAGACCCTCCGGCAGCCGTCGCCGTCCGCGAATTCGCAACGCCGCTTTCGGACCGCCGCCGTATGGCCGCGCGGCCGTCGCTTTCGATCCACTCGCCGCTGGTTCCGAACATCAGCGCGTGCCGCTGTGCCGCAGACCATTCCCCGAGCGGCGCGTCCGGGCGCACGCCGATCCGCGCGCACAGCGCCACGAGCAGACGCCCGAACGGCGTTCGTGGATCGATCCGCGGCCATCCCGCGATCGCGCCGTCAAACAGCGAGCGGCGCGGGTTGCGGATGATGGAGGCCGCCGGCGCTCCGCGTTGCACGCCCAGTCCTTCGCACGTCTCGCACCAGCCCAACTGGCTGTTGAAGCTGAAGTGTTGCGGCGAGAGGTCCTCGTAGCTGACGCCGCAGTTCGTGCACGCCAGCCGCTGGGAGAACTTCATTTCGCGGGCCGCGGAGACGGAACGACGAAGTGACGAAGCGGCGACGGAAGAGGCGGCGGCCGTGTCGGCGTGCTCGCGGCGTTCGGCGCCCTCGGCGGCTCCGATGGATGACGGATCGGCTTCCGTACCCGGTGCGCTCGCAATCCGGGGGACCGGTCTCTGAGCGGTCTCACTCGTCGGCCGCGGAGGGCCGACGCTGCTGCTTCGAGGGCCGACGCTACCCGGTTGGGCGAGCGGTCCCTCACCGGGCTCGCTTGTCGGTTCGTGGCGCTGCGCTTCGTGGTTTCGTGGCTTCGTGGTTTCGTGGCTCTCCTCAACCACGCGTTCCACTTCCTCCACCACCAGCGTCATTACCCCAGCGCCCACTGCGAGCGCATGTTCGACGGCCTCGGTGATCCGCCCGCGGTTCGCCGGCCGGACGATCGTCCGGTCGATAACCACCTCGATGCGGTGCCGGCGGCGGGCGTCGAGTGTCGTGGCCTGGGCCGTGGCGCGAATCTCGCCGTCAATGCGGACCCGCGTGTAGCCGGAGTTTTTCAGCCGCGTGAACAGCCCGCCGTATGACTCGCCGTCGCCCAGCGCTACGGGCGCCAGGAGAATGATGGGCGCTCCGGAATCCAGGCCGAACACGCGGGCGACGATCTCGTCGACGGTCTGCGACCCGATCGGCCGGCCGCAGCGCGTGCAGCAGGGCGTCCCGATGCGCGCCCAGAGCACGCGCATGTAGTCGTACACTTCCGTAATGGTGCCGACCGTGGAGCGCGGGCTGCGCGAGGCGGCTTTCTGCTCGATGCAGATGGCCGGCGACAGCCCCTCGATGTGATCGACCCGCGGCTTGGCGAGCTGCCCCAGGAACTGCCGCGCGTAGGCGGAGAGCGACTCGACGTACCGCCGGTAGCCCTCGGTGTACACGGTGTCGATCGCGAAGCTGGTCTTTCCCGAGCCGGATACGCCCGTGCAGACCGTCATCTGGTTCCGTGGAATAGCGACCGAGACGTCCTTGAGGTTGTGCTGACGGGCCCCGACGACGCGGATCGCGTTCGTCGGGGAAAACGCAGTATGCGAATCGCTGGAAGCGGAAGCGCCGCCCTCGGACACGGCGGCGGCGCGCTCGGCCCCCGCGCGCTCGAGCGGCGCCGCGCCCGAATCCGCCATCGCCCCTTCATTCGCCAGCGACGCCCCTTTTGCATCTCGCATTTTGCATTTTGCGTTCGGGAGCACCTCGCCCAGCGCACGCCCCGTGTGCGACGCCTCGTTTGCCGCGATGTCCTCAGGCGTGCCCGTCGCGACGATGCGCCCGCCCGCGGCGCCGCCCTCCGGACCAAGGTCGATCACCCAGTCCGCGGTCTTCACCACGTCCAGGTTGTGCTCGATGACGACCACCGTGTTCCCCGCGTCGACGAAGCCATGCAGCACGGCGAGCAGGCGGCGGATGTCGTCGAAATGCAGTCCCGTGGTCGGCTCGTCCAGCACGTACAGCGTTCGCCCCGTGGCCTTCTTGACCAGCTCGCGGGCCAGCTTGATCCGCTGCGCCTCGCCGCCGGAGAGCGTCGGGCTGGGCTGACCGAGCTTGATGTAATCCAGGCCCACGTCGTGCAGCGTCTGGAGCATGCCGCGGATGCGCGGCTGGTTCTCGAACAGCTCGAGCGCCTGTTGCACGTCCATCTCGAGCACGTCGGCGATCGAGTACCCGCCAGGCCGGCGGTGCTCCCCAAAGCGGATTTGCAGCGTCTCGCGCGTGAAACGCCGCCCCTCGCACACGGGACACGTCACCCACACGTCCGCCAGGAAGTCCATCTCGATGCGGTTCGAACCGTTCCCCTCGCACGCCTCGCAGCGACCCCCGCCGCGCTGCATCGGCACGTTGAAGCTGAACCGGCCCGGCTTGTAGCCACGCAGCCGCGCATCCGGAAGGCGCGTGAACAGGTCGCGGATTTCGTCAAAGACCTTGATGTACGTGGCGGGATTGCTGCGCGGCGTGCGGCCGATCGGCGTCTGGTCGATCGCGATGACCTTGTCGAGATGCTGCTTGCCGTCGATGCGCTCGTACGCTCCGGGATCGGAAATCGCTCCGTTCAGGTCGCGCGCCAGCGCCTCGTAGAGGATGTCGTTCACCAGCGAGCTCTTGCCGCTGCCGGAAACGCCGGTGACGCACGTGAAGCGGCCGAGTGGGATCGTAACGTCGATGTCCTGAAGGTTGTTGTGTCGTGCGCCGCGGACCGTCAGCCAGCGCACGACGCCGCCGTCCTGGGCGGTCCGCTCGGCCGGACGCCGGGCGGTCCGCGAGCGCGGGCCTGTCTGCTGTTGTGCAGTGCTGGGCATCCGGGGACTCGTTCGCCCGGCGCGGGGAACCGCACGCGCCGCACGAGCATGATATTCGCCCAGCCGTATGGCGGCACGCGGCGTGCAGCGCGGAGAGCGCAGGTGATGGATCCCGTGTGAGCGCAGCCGTCGCCTTGCGCCCGAAATCCGTACGCGGGCCGGCAGTCCCCCGCACTCACGGTCGCGGCTCGGATTCAGCGTTGTCCTTGACCATTCTCAACACAGCTTCTAGGCTGAATGGCGGTTCCGGTCCCAGTCTCGGTGCCGCTTGAGTTCGCTCTGGCTCATCATCACCTCCGCCGCCGCATTCGCCGTCGCGTACCGCTACTACGGAGCGTTCCTGGCCGCACGGGTTGCCGTGCTGGACGACCGCCGGGCCACGCCCGCGCACCGGCTCAAGGACGGTGTTGACTATCACCCGACCAACAGGTGGGTGCTGTTCGGGCATCACTTCGCGGCGATCGCGGGTCCGGGCCCGCTGATCGGCCCGGTGCTGGCGGCGCAGTGGGGTTTTCTGCCGGGGTTCGTCTGGATCGTGATCGGGGCGTGCCTCGCCGGTGCGGTGCACGACTTCGTCATCCTCTGGGCCTCCGTGCGGCAGGACGGGCTGTCGCTGCCGAAGATCGCGCGCAGCAACATCGGCGAGCTGTCCGGCCTTACGACGTCTCTCGCCACCATGTTCATCATCATCACCACGCTGGCCAGCGTGGCCATCGTCGTCGTGAACGCGCTGGCGGAGAGCACCTGGGGCATGTTCACGATCATCGTGACCATCCCCGCCGCGCTGCTCACCGGACTGTGGATGTACAAGATTCGCCCGGGAAAGGTCGGCGAGGCCTCGCTGATCGGCGTGGTGATCGTGCTCGCCGGCGTGATCTTCGGCAAGCCGTTCGCCGAATCCGCCTGGGCCGGGACGCTCCTGTTCAGCAAGCCGACGCTCTCGCTCCTGCTCCCGGCGTACGCGCTGGTCGCGTCGATCCTGCCCGTATGGGTGCTGATGTGCCCACGCGACTATCTCAGCTCCTACATGAAGATCGGCGTGATGGTCGTGCTCGCGGCCGGACTGCTGGTCGCGGCGCCGCCGCTGAAGATGCCCGCGACGACGCCGTTCGTCTCCGGCGGCGGTCCCGTGATTCCCGGCGCGGTCTGGCCGTTCGTGTGCATCGTGATCATGTGCGGGGCGGTGTCGGGCTTTCATTCGCTGATCGCCTCCGGCACGACGCCGAAGATGATCGACCGCGAGCGCGACATTCGCCCGATCGGCTACGGCGCCATGGTGGTCGAGGGCTTCGTCGCGGTGACGGCGCTCGTCGCCGCGTGCGCCCTGGAACCCGGCGATTACTTCGCGATCAACATCGCGCAGGACTCGCCGGCGCAGCGGGCCGCCTACACGGAGTTCGTCGCCCACGGCGAGCAGCGCCTGGCGCTGAGCGCCGCGCCGCGCGAGCTGACCACGCTGGAGCAGGAGACCGGCGAGAAATTGGCCGGCCGCACCGGCGGCGCCGTCACGCTGGCGGTGGGGATGGCGAAGGTGTTCGCCAGCCTGCCCGGCATGCAGACGCTCACGTCGTACTGGTACCACTTCGTGATCATGTTCGAGGCGCTGTTCATCCTCACACTGCTGGAGACCGGCACGCGCGTGGCGCGGTTCGTGGTACAGGACGCGCTGCGCCTGTACAGCCGCACGCCGACCGCCGGCGGGCACGCGAACTGGCCGCTGAATATCGGCCTGAGCGTCCTGACCTGCTTCGCGTGGGGCTTTCTGCTCTACATGGGCAACCTGAGCACGCTCTGGGCCATGTTGGGGATCGCGAACCAGTTGCTGGCGTCCATCGCGTTGGCCGTCGGCACAACGTACCTGCTTCGCCATGCGCCGCGCCGTGCGTACGCCTTGTGCACGGGAATCCCGTTCGCGTTCGTAATCGTCACCACCATGACCGCCGGCGTGCTGAAGATCCAGGAATGGTGGGGCAAGATCCCCACCGCGCCGCCGGACCAGGTGTTCCTGCTGAAGCTGGTCTGCGTGCTGGCGGCGATCATGCTGGCGCTGACGGCGCTCATCGCGTTCGACGCGCTGCGCCGCTGGCGCCAGCTTCTCGCGCAGCCGACGCCGCGGATCGCCCCGGCTGCGGTCGGCGCTTCGAGCGCCGGCAAGTAGGAGCGGCCTCCGACCGCGACGTCCGCAGCGCCAGGTCTCTGTGCCTGGCGAACAGACCGCGGGGAGACCGGTCCCCCGGGTTCGTCAGCGCCGGCCCTCCGCGCCCGACGAGACTGGCGTCATTCCCGCGCAGGCGGGATTCCAACGGCACAAAGGCACCATCATGCATCCGAAACTCCAGCCGTGCACGTACACGCTGTTGCCGATCGCCGACACAAGCCGGCGGTTCAGCGACTTTCAGCCCTACGTCGCGTCCGTGAACGACCACGGCGCGGTCGCGTTTCAGGCTGCGCTTCGCGACGGCGGCTCAGGCGTTTTTGTTGGTAGCGGCGGTTGGGTCGAGACGATCATCGACACCGCCGGCGGACCGCTCCGCGAGATCGAAAGCCACCCGGACATCAACAATGACGCGGCGTGCTGTTTCTACGCCGGCCTCAAGCCCGGCGACCGGGGAGTGTTCGTCGTCCGCGCCGGGCGGCTCATCCGCGTCGCAGACGCGGCCGGGCCGCTGGGACCCACGATGAATGGCGCCGGGCGCGTCGGATACCGGCTCGGCCCGGACAGCGGCGAGGGCGGAGTCTTCGCCGGCGACGGCGAGACAACCACGACAATCGCCGAAAGCGGCGGCCGTTTCTCCACGTTCTACGGTCTGCCCGTCATCAACGCGTCGGGCGCCGTCGCGTTTCGCGCGGACCTGACCGGCGGCGGCCAGGGCGTGTACGTCAGTGATGGACGGCGTGTGCGTGCGATCGCCGAAACCGGCGAGCAGTTCACCCGCTTGGGCTACTTTCCGATCCACGGCGACGACGGCACCGTCGCATTTGCGGCCTCGTTGCGGACCGGCGGTTCCGGCGTCTTCGTCGCCGCGGACGGCGACATCGCGGCCGTGCTGGATTCGACCGGTCCGTTCGAGAGCTTTCGTGGCGTGCTGCTCAACAATGCGGGGCGAATCGTGTTCTACGCGACGCCGCGCGAAGGCACGCTCGGCGTCTTCAGCGGGCCCGATCCTCGTGCGGACTGTGTGATTGCGTTCGGGGCGCCGCTGCTGGGCTCGACCGTCGCCGACTTCGCGCTGAACCCGGTCTCGATCAACGACGCGGGGCAGCTCGCGATCCGCGTCCGGCTGGACGACGGCCGGCAGTACATCCTGCGCGCCGATCCGTCGGCGGATTAACCGCGCCGAACGGCTCGGCCATCATTCATGGGCGGCAGCCGGAACCGCGGGCGACAGCCGCCGGCGGCGCGCGTGGAACGCGAAGCACGCGCCAGGTCCGATTCCGAACACCAGGTGAGCGGCCAGCGTGACGACGATGAACCGCGGCGTCATGGGAATGCCGAAGAACCGCGCATACGGTGAATGCAACGGGCAGATCTCGATGCCGACGGCCATGAGCACCGCCCACAGAATCGGCTTGCAGTTTCCGCCGCGCGACGCGCCAAACGCCTCGCTCGCGCCGGCATATCTCGCCGCGAACGTCACGCCGAACGTCGCGCCGTTGGAGAAGTGATACGCCCATCCCGGCCCGTGCGCCGCGAACGTCCGCGCGTCGCACAAGCCGTACGTCTCACTCCGCAGGCGCCTGATCGAAGTAGCGGCGAGCACGAGCACGGGCAGGCGCCCGAAGCCGGTCCCGCGGAGCGCACCGGCGGGGGGCGAACGGGGTCCGCGGCGGCGCGTTTCATGCGAAAATTATAGGCGTCCGCAAGCGGACTTCGAGAGCGACCGGCGCGCTGTCGCGCTCCGGCTTGAGATCGGCGGGAAGCGCGGCTATTCTCGCACGCGCAAGGGAATCTCCGCGGTCGGCAAGCAGGAACAGCAAATGTCGCTCGAAAAGATCGTCCGGGACGCCGAAGCCACGATGCAGAAAGCGGTCGAGTTTCTCAAGCAGGAGCTCCGGGGGATTCGCTCCGGGCGGGCGTCGGCCGGTCTTGTGGACGGTATTCGCGTCGATGTCGCCGCGTACGGATCGTCGATGTCGCTCAAGGAGCTGGCGACGGTCGCGGTTGCCGAAGGCAACACGATCGTCATCAAGCCGTTCGACCCCAGCACGCTGAAGGACATCGCGCGCGCGATCGAGAAGAGCGAGTTGGGCATCAACCCGCAGAACGACGGCAAGATGATCCGGCTGCCCGTTCCCCCGCTCTCCACGGAGCGGCGCAACCAGCTCGCGGGCCAGGTCAGCAAGATCGGCGAGGCGCAGAAAGTCTCGGTGCGAAACGTACGCCGCGATGCGAACAAGGCGCTCAAGGACGCGGAGAAGGCCAAGCAGATCACCGAGGACCAGGTGAAGGCGGGCGAGAAAAAAACCCAGGAGCTCACCGACAAGTACATCAAGTTGGTTGACGCCGCCCTCGCCGAGAAGAGCAAGGAAATCATGGAGGCCTGACGGTCCGTTGAAGAAAGACGGTCCGCCCATTGGGGGACCGGCATCCAGGCCGGTCTTGGAGGTCAGTTGGTGTGCGCTCCCGCACGGATGCAACGGACAGCTGACCGGCTGCCGGCCTGCGAACGCTGCCGCGTGCAAGCGTCTGTCGCAGGCCCTGGATTCCCGCCTGCGCGGGAATGACGTGTGAGGGCCGCGATTCCCGCCTGCGCGGGGTTGACGAGTGAGGGGCGGGATTCTTGCCTGTGCGGGGACGAGATAGAGCCGGACGGAGGTGGACGCCGTCGGTCGCGGAGGCCCGGCGCTCCCGAATTCAGCACGGCGCCTGTCAGTTCCCCGCGCTCGCCCGGTGACACGCGACGACGTGGCGGGCGTCCAATCCAGCGTGCGCCTCGAGCGCGGGCCGCTCGGCGCGGCAGAGATCCACGGCGAGCGGGCAGCGCGGGTGGAACGCGCAGCCGACGGGGAGCCGGAACACGTCCGGGGGCTCGCCAGTCGCCGGCGGCGGCCCAGGCCCAGCGTCCAGGCGCGGCGCCGATTCGAGCAGCAGGCGCGTGTACGGGTGCCCAGGCCGGCTGAACAGCTCGGCGGCCGGCGCGTGCTCCACGATCGCTCCCGCGTACATCACGGCCACCTCGTCGCACACGTGGCGCACGGCGAGCAGGTCGTGCGCAATGAAAATGTAGGAAAGCGCGTACTCGCTTCTCAATTCGCCAAGCAGGTTCAGAATCTGCGCCCGCAGCGAGACGTCGAGCGCCGAGACGGGCTCGTCGCAGATCACCAGCTTCGGCCGCAGGATCAGCGCGCGGGCGATCGCGATCCGCTGCCGCTGCCCGCCCGAGAACTCGTGCGGATACTTGCCGGCGTCGTCCGCGGCCAGGCCGACGCGTTCGAGCATTTCGGCCACAGCCGCCGCCCGCTCGCGCCGCCCGCGCGCTAGGCCGTGGACTTCGAGCGCCTCGCCCACGAGAGTCTCCACGCTCAGCCGCGGGTTCAGGCTGCCGGCGGGATCCTGGAAGATCATCTGCATCCAGGGACGCAGCCGGCGAAGTTCGCCCCGCGGCAGGGACAGCACCTCGCGACCGTCGAACCACACGCGCCCGCCGCTCGCCGGAATGAGCCCCAGAATGGCCCGGCTCAGCGTGCTCTTGCCGCAGCCGCTCTCCCCCACCAGACCCAGCACGCCGCCGCAGCGCAGTCGGAAAGACACGTCCTGCACGATTCGCGCGGCGACGCGACCGCGCCGGACAGCAACCGACAGTTTCTCGACGCGCAGCAGTGGCTCGCCGTCCGCGGTTGCGGATGAAGCCCCGACCAGCCGATTCATAGCGCGGATTGACGCGCTTTCGCGCGCGTGCGTCAAGCTCGGCGGGCGGGTTCGGTGCGTGATTTCGGTCCGTGACACGGGCGGCATGCCTCTGAGCGGGGATCGGGGATCAGGGACCGGTGGCGCCGGCGTCCCGCTTGTGAAATGCGGCACTGGTGTCCTGTAGCACAATTACGTCCTGAAAGTCCGTGAGCGCAAAGCCCTGCTTTCCGTGGCGAACCAGAGCTGGGGCGCCCCCGGAATTATGCCGCGAATCCCTGAGACACAACACCAGGAACGGCCCCGAGTGCGCGATCCACAGGCGACGCCCGATACCTGCGCGGCGGGACGTGCGGGTCGCGAGCCGCGACGCCCGTTATCGGATTCGCTCCTTCGCGGCCGTACGGTGAATCGCTGCGGCCCCCGCGCCGATGAATCGAACAAGCAGACACAGCGCGCCTCCAGCGGCCGCTGCGGGTTCGAGCGGACAGGAGAGGCTTCCGGAATATGGATGTAGCCAGCATCATCGGCATGCTGATCGGAATCGGCTGCTTGGGCTTCGTCTTCTTCGAGGTGTCCCACGGCCACTTCGCGATGTTCTATTCGCAGGAAGGCGTGCTGATGGTGTTTGGCGGCAGCATCAGCGTGGCGTTCATGGCCATGCCGATGGAGAAGCTCAAGTGCGTGCCGGGTTTCGTCCGCCGCTTCATGTTCCACAAGGCGACCCCGCCGGTCGAAGTCATCAAGATGATGACCCAGTTCAGCGAGATCGCGCGGCGCGACGGCGTGCTGGCGCTCGACGCCCAGATTCCGAAGATCCAGGACCGGTTCCTTGGCAGCGCGCTCAAGATGGTGATCGACGGCGTCTCGGCGGAGGACATCGAATCCTCCCTGCGCATGGAGATTCTGGCGATGCAGGATCGCCACAAGGCGGGCAAGAAGTTCTTCGACCTCATGAAGCTGTACGGACCCGGTTACGGCTTGGTGGGCACGCTCGTCGGACAGGTGGGAATGTTCGGCCAGCTCGAATCAGCCGACATCGGCAAGATGGGTCACGCGCTGGCCGTCGCCGTCGTGGCCACCATGTACGGCGCGATCCTCGCCAACGCCATCGCCGGGCCGATCGGCGACAAGCTGGCCATGCGCTCGTCGGAAGAGATGATCAACCGCGAAATGATTCTCCAGGGCGTGCTCTCGATCCACGCCGGCGACAATCCGCGAATGACCGCCGAGAAGATGGCCGCGTTCATCCCCGTCGCCGGCCGGCAGCGGTTGAAAGCGGCGGCGTAGAGGAACCTGCGCGTTCGCGGTAGCGTCGGGCCTCCGTGCCCGACGTTGGATTCGTCGCGGGCGGCAATTGCGTCGGAACGGGCGATTGGATGCCGACTGGAAGCGTCGGACTCGTAGCTCCGACGCGGCGGGCGCGCAAACAAAGCGTTTGCCGGCGGACGCGTGACACACAACCGGTTCGCCAGGGAACACGGCCATGTCGGACGAGAAGGGCCACGACCACAAGCCCAAGGGCGGCCACGGGCACGGCGGCGGCCACGGCGGCGGGGCGCACGAGGAACATGAGGGCGCGCCCGAGTGGCTGATCTCCTTCGCCGATAACGTGGCGCTGATGATGGGTTTCTTCGTCGTGTTGCTGGCGCTGAACATGAAGCCCGAATCCGCCGGCGCCGCGTCCGAAGGCGCGGAGACGGGCGGCGCGTCGCCGTCCACGGAGATGCTCGACTGGGCAATCGCGCTGCGCGAGGCGTTCAACAACCCCGTGGACATCGAAAACCCCCGTCCGGGCGAAATGGAGCTCGTGGCACGCATCAAAGAGCGCATGCACGACAAGGGCGGCCGCTCGACGGGCGAGGAAGGCTCGGATCGCGACATGCGCTCGATCAACCGCGGCGAGTATCACGCGATCAGCGGCGTCGTCGCATTTGCCGACGATTCCATCGAACTCGACGAGACCGGCCGCGAAACGTGCGCCGACCTCGCGCGCACCTTTCACGGCCTGCGAAACGTCGTAGAAGTGCGCGGACACGTGAGCGCTGCGGAGGCCTACCACCTCCCGGACCGGGGGATGTCGCTGGCCTACGACCGGGCGATGGTCGTCGCGCGCGAACTGGTCCGCAACGGAATGACCTGGCAGCAGCTCTGCATCGTGGCCAACGCGGACAACGAGCGCGCCCGCTCAACGAGCTACAGCGCCGCCGACCACCGCGCCAGCCAACGAGTCGAGATCGTGGAGACGCCCAACAGCATCCGCGACGATTGAGAATTTCCTGTCTTCTCGAGTTGTTGATCCGATCGGCCGACCGCCGCTGTAGAATCCTGAGCTTCCGACGCGGGTGCGCCGCGCGGCCGACGGACCGGACCAATCGCCGAGGAGCCAGGACTCATGAGTCTTCGCGAACTGGACAAGGATGGCGTCGTCGCGGCGCTGCGCGGCGTCATCGACGCACACAGCGGGCAGGACGTCGTCTCGTTGGGAATGCTGCGCGACCTGGCGGTGTGCGACGGCAACGTGCGCGTGGTGCTTCAGCTCCCGGCCGGCGACGACGTGACCACGCGACGGGACGATCTGCATGAGCAGACACGCACCTTGCTCGCCGGCCTGCCGGGCGTGCGCTCCGTCGATGTCGAGTTCCAGGCCCCGCCGCTGGCCGCGGCCGGTTCGCTTCCCGGTGTAAAGCACGTCGTGGCCGTCGGCGCCGGGAAGGGCGGCGTCGGCAAGAGCACCGTGGCGCTGCTCCTCGCCGTCGGGTTGAAACGGCGCGGGCTGCGAGCCGGCGTGCTCGATGCGGACGTGTACGGACCGTCGATCCCGAAGCTGACCGGAACCGAATCCGCTCAACCGTTGATGGACGACGACGGCCGCGTCATCCCTCCCCGCAAGCACGGCATCTCGATCATGAGCATGGGCTATTTCGTGCCGCCGGACCAGGCCGTCGTGTGGCGCGGACCGATGGCGCAGAAATACGTCAAGGAGTTCCTCGACCGCGGGGCGTGGGGCGAGCTGGACTACCTCATCGTGGACCTGCCGCCCGGAACGGGCGACATCCCGTTGACGCTGGCGCAGAGCATTCCGCTGGCCGGCGCCGTGATCGTCTGCACGCCGCAGGACGTCGCCCTGCTCGACGCCGTCAAGGCCCTGCGCATGTATCGGAAGCTCGGCGTCGACCCCATCGGGATGGTCGAGAACATGAGCTTCTACGTCTGCCCGCAGTGCGGCCACCGCGACGACCTGTTCGGCCACGGCGGCGCGCAGCAGGCGGCCCGCGAACTCGGCGTGCCGTTCCTGGGCGCGATCCCGCTCAACATCGAGATTCGAAAAAACGGCGATGCGGGCGAGCCGCTGGCGAACTTCACGGCGGGCGACGGCCACGTCGCGGACGCACTGGAAAAACTCGTCGCGCGCTTCGTCGAGGAGACCGAGCGCCGCGCCCGGCAGCGGACGCCGCTTCCGCAGTTGCGTGTCCGCGGCTAGCGAAAGCCTGGCGGGTCGGCCTTGCACGTACCCGATCGAAGTCGCAGAATGGGCTTCGTGGTGCAGAACGAGGCGTCAGAAACGATGACGGCCAGCATGGGCCGCCGTGGGGGGAGTGTGCGCGAAACGCCCAGCGCACCGTCGTCCTCGCGCGCATCCGAGATGCGGCTGGGCTGGTACGCCCGCGTCAAGTTCGGCGCCGTCCGCAGCTTCTTATGGGCCTGGACCAGGCTTTTTCAGCTCCGCGGCCTCTACCTGCTCGGCCGGTTCTTCGGCACGTGTGAGTATCTGATCAACTTCAAGCGCCGGGCGCGCTTCCGCCGGGAGTTGCTGCGCATCTTCCGCAACGGCCTTTCCCGCCGCCGTGAGCAGGTCCTCGTGCGGAGCTACTTCTGCCGCACGCGCTGCGACAAGCTGCTCTACCTGATCTTCGACAAGCTTCCCAAGGAGAAGATTCTCCGCCGTATCCGGTTCGCTGGGCGCGAAATCGTGGACGAAGCCCTTGCTCGCGGGAACGGAATGTACGTGCTGCTGAGCCACAACGGGTCGCACCACGTCGCGGGCCTGCTGATGGCGCTCCTCGGGTATCGCTGCGCGGGCATCCGCGACCGCAACGAAGGCGCAATCCGCATCTACGTGCAGGAGAAATACGCCGAGACGTTTCCCGAGTTCCGCTCGATCCGCGTGCTCTACGCCGACAGCTTCCCACGCGAGATCTACCGCTGCTTCCGCGATAACTTCGTCGTCGGCAGCGCGCTGGATGTGAGCCGCGTCCGCGGGGTGCAGCTCAAGACCTGCAAAGTCCAGTTCCTGGGCGAGCAGCGCGATTTCCTGACCGGCACGCTCCAGATCGCCCTGCGGACAAACTCAACCGTCGCGCAGGCGTTCGTCGTCTCACGCCGCAATTACTACTTCCGTCTGATCGTCAACCCGCCCCTGTACGTTCCCGGCGACACGCCCCCGGACGACGAGGAGTCGCTCGTCCCGCAGATCCTCCAGCAATACGCCGACGGCATCGAAACGCACCTCCGCGAGCATCCCGACCACCTCAGCCGCGTGTAGGGCCGCGACAACGCCCAAGCGCAGTAGAATGCGCCCGCGGATCGGCCCGGCAGCGACGCAAGACCCATGGGTGACGTCACGAGAATCCTCGAGGCCGTCGGTCGCGGCGAACCCGACGCGCCCGAATGTCTCATGCGCGCCGTCTACGAAGAACTGCACTCCCTCGCGGCGCAGAAGCTGAGCCGCGAACGTCCGGGACACACGCTGCAAGCCACCGCGCTCGTGCATGAGGCCTATCTGCGACTCCTGGGGCATCGAAACGCCGACTGGCAGAACCGCCGGCACTTCTTCGGCGCCGCCGCCGAGGCCATGCGCCGCATCCTCATCGAACGCGCCCGGCGCAAGCGGCGTCAGCGGCACGGCGGCGGGCTGAAGCAGGTCCCGCTGGACGGGGTCGACGTCATCCAGCCGCCGGAATCGACCGACCTGCTCGCCCTGGACGATGCGCTGCGCCGGTTCGCCGCCGAGGACCCAGTCAAGGCGGAGCTTGTGAAACTGCGATACTTCGCCGGCGTGCCGCTGGAGCAGGCCGCCGAGATGCTGGAATTGTCCCGCGCCACCGCGTACCGATACTGGACCTACGCCAAGGCCTGGTTGTTCAACGAGATTCACGGCGGACCGGGTGCCGGGGCGGTGCACGAAGGTTGACGTGCGCCTCGCGCCCGAGACGCGCGCGGCACGAACGTCGCATGGGAAAGTGTGCGGCAGCAGGGCGGCCCGGCCATGAGCAGCGCAGAAAGACCCAACGTGGAAGAGCTCTTCAACGCGGCGCTCGAGCGCCAGACGCCGCAGGAGCGCTCCGTGTTCCTCGCCCAGCACTGCCCCGACGGGCAGGTGCGCGAGCACGTCCAAGCGCTGCTGCGGGCGCACGACTGCGCGTCCGCGTTCCTGGAATCACCGGCTGTGGACGCCCAGGCCACGATGCTCTCCGCCGGCGGCGAGATCGTCGGCGCGATGATCGGTGCGTACAAGGTGCTTCAACGCATCGGCGAGGGGGGATTCGGCGCCGTATACATGGCCGAGCAGCAGCACCCGGTCCGCCGCATGGTGGCGCTGAAGATCATCAAGGCCGGCATGGACACGCGCCAGGTCATCGCCCGGTTCGAGGCCGAGCGCCAGGCCCTGGCGATGATGGATCACCCGCACATCGCGCGTGTCCTCGACGCCGGCGCAACCGAATCCGGCCGCCCCTACTTCGTGATGGAGCTCGTCCGTGGCATCCGCATCACGGAGTACTGCGACAGCCGAAAGCTCGACACGCGCCAGCGGCTGGAGCTGTTCATGGACGTGTGCCACGCCGTGCAGCACGCGCACCAGAAGGGCATCATCCACCGCGACCTCAAGCCGTCGAACATCCTGGTCACGCTGCACGACAGCCGGGCCGTGCCGAAAGTAATCGACTTCGGCATCGCCAAGGCCACGCACCAGCGCCTGACGGACAAGACGTTGTTCACGGAGTTCCGCCAGCTCATCGGCACCCCGGAGTACATGAGCCCGGACCAGGCCGACATCAGCGGCCTGGACATCGACACGCGCACCGACGTCTATTCGCTTGGCGTGCTGCTCTACGAGCTGCTCACCGGCACGACCCCCTTCGACGCCAAGACGCTGCGCACCGCACCGTACGACGAAATTCAGCGCATCATCCGCGAGGAGGAGCCCCCGGTACCCTCCAGCCGCGTCCACACCATCGCCGGCGGAGCACGGACCCCGGCCTCGCGCGGCGGCAGCAGCAGCGCTGAAGCCATCGCTCAACAGCGCAGTACCGACGTGGCCGGATTGCGGCGCGCCCTGCGCGGCGACCTCGACTGGATCGTGATGAAGAGCCTGGAGAAGGACCGCACGCGGCGCTACCAGACGGCCAAGGAGCTTGCCGACGACATCCAGCGCTTCCTGGACCGCGTGCCCGTGATCGCCGGCCCACCCGGCGCGGCGTACAAGCTGCGCAAGTTCGTGCAGCGCCACCGCCTGGGCGTCCTCGCGTCCGGCCTGATCGTCGCGGCGCTCGTCGCCGGGCTCTCGCTGGCCACGCTCGGCTTCGTCCACGCCCGCCGTCAGGCGCTTCACTCGCGAGAAGTGAGCGCGTTCCTCACCGAGCTGGTCACCCGGCACGAGCTGGACCTGCGGCAGCCGACGCTCGAAACGTCAGACGTGATCCGCCGCGCCGAGGAACTGTTCGGCGACGACCACGCCCTGATCGGCTCGATGCTCCTGACGCGCGCCTCGTCGCTGATCGCCGCCGCACGGAATGACGACGCGCTGCGCGCCATCGAAGCGGCCCTGCGCATGTTCCGTTCGCGCAGCGCACCCGACCAGCCGAGCATCGCCGCGGCCATCGCCATGCAGGCCCAGATTCACCAGGAGAAAGGCGACCTCGCCCGGGCCGAGGAGCTGTATCGCGAGGCGCTCGATATGAAGCGGCGGCTCTACGGCGAGCGCAGCAAGGTGACCGCCGACGCGCTCGGCTCGCTGACCGGGCTGCTGTTGCTCTACGGCAGCCCGCAGGACCCGGCGGAGATCGAGCGCTTCTGGCGGGAGACGGTGCGCGCGTACGAAGCGGCGCTCGGCCCGGACCACCCGATGACCGTGCGCGAACTGTGTTCGTTCGCGTGCTGGACGCTCAACAACGCCGATCCCGACGAATCGGAGCGGTTGCTGTCCGACGCCGTCGAGCGCGCCCGCCGGGTGCTGGGGATGGACGATTTGGCCCGGTTCAAGGCGATCAACGCGCTGGCGCAGGTGCGCTGGCTGAAACAGGGCGACGCGCGCGGGACCGTCCCGCTCATCCACGAGCTCCTGGACATGGCGGTGCGGATTTTCCGCCAGGACAGCCTCGTCGTGGCCTCGATCCGCATCCAGCTTGTGCCGCTCTTGGCCCAGGCGGGCGACCTGGACGCGGCCGGCCGCTCGCTGGAAGAGTACCTCGCCGTGCGCGAGCGCGCGGCCATTCAGCCCAACATCGTGCTGGTGTCGCTCGAATCCACGGCGCGCGACGCGCTGCGCGGCTGGCTGCGCGAGCATCCGCATCTCGAAAAACGCCTGCTCGACTGCATGCTGCGCGATGCGGAGGCCACGATCGACGCCAGCGAGGACTACCGAGATCTGCTCGTCGATGCCGCCGAGTGGATGGCCGCCAACGGCTACAAGCCGGACGCGGAGGCCGCGTTCCGCAATGCGCTCGCGCTTCAGCCGGCCGATCCGAAATCCGCCCCGCAGAAACGGGGCGACGTGCTGCTGGCCCTGGGCGAGCTGCTGCTCGACGCGGACCGCGCGGCCGAGGCCGAGCCGCTGCTCGCGGAGTGCGTCGAGCTCCGCCGGGCTTCGCAGCCCGCGGGTCACTGGCTGATCGCCGAGGCGTCCAGCGCGCTCGGACAGGCGGCGGCGGAACAGGGCGCCTTCGAGCGCGCCGAGCCGCTGCTGCTCGAGGCGAACGCGGTGCTCCAGAACCACCCGGAGTCGCCCGCGAAGCGCCGCCGCGAGGCGGTCGAGCGGCTGGTACGCCTCTACGAGCGCTGGGGGCGGGCGGAGCAGGCGGAGCGCTGGCGCGCCCGGCAGCCGGCGAGCCGCGCGGCGCCGTAGCGGGGCGCAGCCGGGTCGCGATCGCGGGCGCCGTCGCTGCCCAAAGCTTTGACGCGGCCGGACCATGGACTCTCATAACAACCGGATCTGTTTTGGGAAAGCAGACCATCGTCGCAAGAAGCCGCTCCCTTACACTCGCGGCTCGGAACGAAGGCGTCCGATCACGTACGGTCATACGGCCTGTGAGACGCATGCGAGCGCCACGGAGCCGAACGAACTAAGCGACGTGCGAAGGTGACTGGAATTTCAGAATGAGCATGAATCGACGCAAGCGGGCGGCGACGAGCACGATCTCCGTCGCCGGGAAATACCTGGCGTGGACGCTCCTCGTCGGCGCGTGGCCGCAGCCGCTGGCTCAGTCGCAACCCGCGACTTCTTCGAGGCCCTCGACGCTGCTGATCCGCGACTGGCTGGTGCTCGATTCCGTCGGCAAGTACGGCCGCGCTCCGCTGCACATCGACCCGATTCAGGCTGAGATCGCCGCCGGACGCTGGCGCGCGCCGCACGCCGGCGAAACGGTGGTGGCCGCGGACGGCGCGTCGAAGAAGTGGCGCAGCGCGCAGGCCGGCGATGACGGCTGGCTGCGCGACGAGAAGCTGGCCGGCGGATACGCGTTTGCGGCGCTGGAGTCGCCGACGCCGCGCGTCGCGCTGCTCCAGGCTTCCGGCCACAGCATGATCTACGTCAACGGCGCGCCGCGCGCCGGCGACCCGTACCAGAACGGACTCCTGGTGGTGCCGGTCGAGCTGAAGAAAGGAGCCAACACGCTCCTCGCACCCTGCGGCCGCGGAGCGCTGCGCGTCGAGCTTGGCGAGCCGCTCGCCGAGCGGCAGTTCGCGCGCGTCGACCACACGCTGCCCGACCTGATCGCCGGCGAGCCGGTCGATACGTGGGCCGCCGTGCCGGTGCTGAACGCGGCCGCGACGCCCGCCGTCGGGCTGGAAATCGAAGCCGCGATCGCGGGCCAGCCGCCGCTGCGGACGCCCGTCCCGACCCTGATCCCGCTGGCCACGCGGAAATGTCCGATCGCGCTGCGCGCAGAGCCGCCGGCGGAGGCCGGCGACGCGTCGCTGACGCTGCGGCTGATCGACAAACCGAACGGCAACGAGCGCGAGCTCGACCGGCTCGACCTGCGGCTGCAAGTGCGCGCCGCGATGGACCGGCACGTGCGGACATTCGTGAGCGGAATCGACGGCAGTGTGCAGTACTACGCCGTGACGCCGATGCAAGGCACCGAACGAATGAACGACGGCCCGGCGCTGTTGCTTTCGCTGCACGGCGCAGCGGTCGAGGCGACGAACCAGGCGGCGGCCTACGCGCCGAAGGACTGGGGCTACGTCGTCGCGCCGACCAACCGCCGTCCGTTCGGGTTCGACTGGGAAGACTGGGGGCGGCTGGACGCGCTGGAGGTGCTCGATCTGGCGCTGGAGCGCTACGGAATCGACCCGCGCCGGGTGCTTCTCACCGGTCACTCGATGGGCGGTCACGGCACGTGGCATCTCGGCGTGACGTTCCCGGGTCGGTTTGCCGCGATTGCGCCCTCGGCGGGATGGATCAGCTTCTGGTCGTACGCCGGCGCCACGGAGACGGCCGACCCGACGCCGGTGGAGCAGATGCTCCGCCGCGCGGCGAACACCAGTGACGCGCTGGCGCTGCTGCCGAACCTCGCGCCGCTGGGCGTGTACGTGTTGCACGGCGACGCGGATGACAACGTGCCGGTCGAGCAGGCGCGGCAGATGCGCGGGAAACTGGCCGCGTTCCACGCGGATTTCGCCTATTACGAGCGGCCCGGCGCGGGCCACTGGTGGGGCAACGAGTGCGTGGACTGGCCGCCGCTGTTGGAGTTTCTGCGCGCGCACGTGCGTCCGGCGCCGGCCGCGGTTCGCCGCGTCGATTTCCGCACGGTCAATCCGGGCGTGTCGGCGTCGTGCGACTGGGTCACTGTGTCTGCGCAACAGCATTCGCTGGCTCCGTCGCGCGTCTCGATTTCGCTCGACCCCGCGGCGCGCACCTTCACCGGTGTCACGGAAAACGTCGCGGCGCTGCACCTGTCGCTAATTGAGCTGAGCCGCCCGCAGATCCGCGTGGAGCAGGACAAGTCGATCGACACAACGCCGCTGCCCGCGGCTGTGCCGCTTCATGTCGTGCTCGACGGGCAGAGGCTCGCCGAACTGGCCTGGCCGGCGGACGGCGTGCTGCGGCTGGTCCGCGACGCGGCCGGCTGGCGCGCGGGCGACACCCCCGCCGGGTGGAAGAACCCGCGGCGGTGCGGTCCGTTCAAAGACGCGTTCCGCAACCGCTTTGTGCTCGTGTACGGCACGCACGGCAGCCCCGACGAGAATGCGTGGATGCTCTACCGGGCGCGCTTCGACGCGGAAACGTTTGCCTACCGCGGAAACGGGTCGGTGGACATCGTCGCCGACGCAGATTTCGACCCGGCGCGAGAGCCGGATCGAAACGTGATCCTCTACGGCAACGCGGACACGAACCACGCCTGGACCAGACTGCTGCCGCCGGCGCCGATCGAGGTGCGCCGCGGCCAGGTGCGCGTCGGCGGACAGACGTTCCGCGGCGACGACCTCGCGTGCCTGTTCGTGTACCCGCGCGCCGACCGTTCGGCGGCGCTCGTCGGCGCCGTCGGCGCCAGCGGGCTGACCGGGTTGCGCGTGGCACACCGGCTGCCGGTGTTCCTCTCGGGCGTGGCGTATCCTGATTGGATCGTAATGGGTCCCGAGATTCTCTCGGCAGGGGCCAAGGGCGTACGCGGCTGCGGGTTTTTCGGGGCGGACTGGCTGCTGAGCGACGCGGACAGTGTCTGGCAGGCGGTCCCGGGGGATTAGCAGTCCGTTGAAAAAACGGTCCGCCCATTGGG
>JABRWC010000112.1:0-11032 GCA_039961675.1 Phycisphaerae bacterium | reverse complement strand
GACGAAGGGCGGGGAGCCGGCGAGCATGGGTTCGATGAGACGCTGGCGGAGGAAGTCGGCGCCGTGGACGCGCGCGGCGGTGGCGCAGAGGGCGCCGAGCAGCGTGTCGGCCTGCCAGGGGGTGCGCCAAGGTGAGCGCGGGCGAAGAATGACACGGTGAAGCTTCACGTTTGAGGCTCTCCGCTGGGGCCGGGGCTCGTTCCGCCGCGGCGGTCCCGCCGGCCGAGCTTCTGTTCCCGCTCGATCTCGATCCTGACCTGGCCGTAGCCTTTGCCGGTGCCGGCGCCGATGCCGGTCTGCTCAATCAGGTCGAGGCAGTGGCAGACGACCTCGAGGAGCGCGTCCGCACCCTTGACTGCCTTCTCGTGGGCGTCGGTGTAGGTGAAGTCCTTGTCGATGTCGAATTCCTGGACGCCGATTTCGAGGCGGAACTTGGCGCCGGGCGCGACGCGCTCCTCGGTGCGGAGAGCACCTCCGAGCGCCGTTCCCGTCGATCGATCAATGGCCGTGCTACTCTTGTTCTCGATAGCGAACGAGTCGGCGATGAGGGGTGCATCTCGCACGATGATCCGAGACGGGCCGAGGCTGTGATCCGGTGCCTTGTGTGGTCCAAACATCCGGCAAACCGGACAGTCTTGAGCGGCGCAGTTGCACGGTTCTCGCCCTTCAAACCGTTTGTCTCGCTCAGACTTCGCCCTGTAGTACCTTCCAAGCGCTTTCTCCAGGCTACAGCGCATTTTGCCTTTGAGCGACGAGCCGGGGATGTACGGGCGGCCGGTGACCGGGTCCCTGATGCAGGTAAGATCGGTGCCGCCGATCTGGAGGACGTCGTCCGATCCGCCGATGCGCATGCCGGAGAGCAGTTCGATCTCGCCTCGGATGACGTAGTGATTCACCTTCTTCATGGTTCAGGTCCTCTCTTTCTTGAAATGCGCCTGGCCGAAGCCGACCAGGGCCTCGAAATGAGGCAGGAAGCCGCGAAGAAAGTCCTTCTCGCACTTGATCGCGGCGACGTTGCGGCGGATGAAATCGTGGAAGAGCGCGGGAATCTTGGGCGGCTGCTTGGCGGCGCCGTCGGCGGCCGCGACGTCGAGCTTCTTGACCTGGGACCAGACCTCGGCCCACTTGACCCCGCCGGATTTCAGGCGCGTCTCGATCGCCCGGCAATGGCCGAAGTAGCGGCGGATCTGGTGCGTCGTCAGTCTGGCCATCTCCTGTGCGAGCGGTTCGACCTTGTCGCGGCTGACATACTCGACCTTCAGGCAGCCTTCGGCGTCGAAGTAGCCGCCCTCGAGGTAGCCCGGCCAGTGCCGCGCGACGGGGTCGTTCGATGCGTGATGCGGATTTCCGCCCTGCTGCCCACCGCCGCCGCGTCCACCGTGGCCGCGGTTGCCTTGTCCGGAGGCACTCCGACGATGACCGCCTCCTCCGAATTGGCTCATGTTCAGTCCTCCGATCCGCCGGGGCGTGTGGCCAGCATAGCGTACCGCACGATGGCCGGCAGGTGTATGGTTTCCACGTGCATCGTGGCGTCGAACTGATCGAACTGGCGGAGGATCGCGTCGATCCAGGCGCGTGCGTCGTTCTGCGCGCGTTGACGATCATCGCGCGGCTGGTTCCACTTCCGCGGCCAGTTCCGGGCGACGTGATACGCCAGGCGCGACGTGGCGACGGCGGGGTGGACGCCGGCGTATTCCGGGCCGGCCTGGCCGCGGCGCAGCAGCGCCAGTTCCAGCAGCGTGTGCAGCCAGCCGCGCTGAATGATGCCGGCGCCAACCCATCGGGCTAGCTGCTTTCCGGCGTCGATGATGGGCTGGTGGTCAGACCACTTCCAGAGGCCGCCGAGGGCGGCGCACTGGTCCTTGGGTGTGTCGGCGCGCGGGGCCTTCAGCCCCTTGGCCTGTTCAAGCAACTCTTCGGCCTGCGCAGCCGCGAGGTGGATCGGGTACTTCGGCTTGATGATGGCCACGCCGGCGCTGATGGTCAGCGGCGTGGGCGAAGGGGAGTCTGCCGAGCCGGAGCCGAACCGCGCGTTAAACAATGTCCGCACGTGGCCGGCGAAGTCGAGCATGAGGTTCCAGGGACCGGCGGCGAGCAGGTCGTCGCCGCCGGAGAAGACGGTGTAGACGAGACTCCACGGATCGCGTTCCTGCTGTGCTTCGAGCGTCTGGGAGAAGAAGCGGTCTAGAGCTTCGCTGAGCGTACGCAAGTCCGCGGGGCCGTCGGCGGTTGCGCGTCGCAAGGTCGCGGACACGGCGGCGCCGAGCGCGTCCGCGTCGGCTTTGAGCACGCCGAGCATGGGCGCGCCGCGCGCCCGGGCCGCGAGATCGACGAATTCAAGGGGTTGGCCGCGGGAGTCGCGCGGGACGTGCTGCGCCAGCCGGCGGGGATGGAAGAAGCGGCGATCGATGGATGGGGGGGCTTTCCCGGGCTCCGCCAGGTTGCTGCACGAGACGAGGCCGTCGGCCGCGGCGGGCTCATCCGCATCGAGACTCACGCGGAATCCCAGCGTGTTCGTGCCCATGTCGGTCCGTGTGCCGTCCGAGGTTCGAATCGTCAACCATCGGGCGTGGACGAGACGACGACCCAGCTCGGCGTCGCGCTCAGCCTCCGCGTTCGCGTCCCAGAGTTCGCGCACAACCAGCATTCCGTCCCGCCAGGTTTCGGCACCGCGTGCGGTCGTTGCGTAAGGTCGCGTCTTGTTGACCATCAGGGTGCGGCTGGCGCGCTCGAACCGGTCCGAAAAGCTCCCGGATCGTTCTTCCAGCGCAAGTGAGACGCGCAGCCGGCCGTGCGTTTCGCGGAGCAACCGCCGCTCCATGTCCGCCGCGGCCGCGCGTACCGCGTTGAGGCCGCCGGCGGACAGGGCTTCTGCGTTGATGCAGACCTTGCCGGCGGCGCTGAACAGAAGGCGCTCGTAGGGGAGCCCGGCCGCCTCGAGCAGACGCAGGGCGACGCACTCTGCAATGAGCTGAATGCGGAAAGAGCGATTGCGCAGCGAGCGGGCCTGCCCGCCGCCGGACTCGCGCACGTCGAAGAGGAAGTCCTGAATGCCCGAGAGTGAGGCGAGGATGAGCATTGCCTGTCTCCTGCAAGTCAACTCCGCTCGGCTGTTCTCTCGCGTGGGCAGACCGCGAAGAGGCCGAGGCCACAATGGCGGCCGGCGCCGAGGGCGACGGGGCCGGCGACGGCGGCGCGAAAGCGGATGCGTACATGGCAGGCGGGCAGATGTTGCAGGTACTTCGGGCGCCGATAGGCCGAGTCCGGAAGGGCCGGCGCTGCGCCGCCGCCGACGGGCCATGCCGCCGGACGGGACTCGATGCACGCGACGCACGCCGCATCGATTCCCGCGTGTGCCAGGCAGTCCAGCAGAAGGCGGTCGCGTTTGGCGGGTTTGTTGTCGTCATAGCCGGGGAGGATCACAGGTGTCACCGACGTCCAGACGCACGCGGATTCGTTGTACGAACAGGCGGCGTACAGCCGGAACACTCGGGCGAACTCCGCCTCATCAGGGTCGACAGGTTCGAGTCGGGCTACGGGGCCGCGCTCCTCGTCATGCAGGATGGCGCCGGCCAGACGCCGCGATGCCCAGCGCGCGGAACGACCATCGCCGCCGAACGGCTCGGCGATGATGGCGCGGCGGATCATGCCGTCCGCATGGCGGTGTCCGATGGAGGGGAGCGGGAGGTAGGAAAATCGAGGGTGCGCATCATGCTTGTCACGGCGCTTCGGCGAGCCTTCGGGGCCGTGGCCGGCGACGAAGCGCAGCGCCCATTCGCCGGTGCGCCACGCCCCGGGGCGGTTATCAAGGTCGGCTTTGGCCGTTTCGCACGCCGCGTGGCGGAGCATGGCCGCCACGCACGCCGCCCGCGTCGCGGCAAAGGCGGCGTAGCCGGTGTCGTTATGGAGCGGCCGCAGGAGAAAGGCGGCGAAGGGGCGGTCAGGCAGGTCCGACGCGCGGCGGTACGCGGCCGTTGTGAACGCCCGCAACGGCGGCACGGGATGAAAAACGCCGTCCTTGAGGCGGTCGAGGAACTTGGCGTGACGGTCGATGAGCGCGTCGAGCGTACCCCGAACGGGCACGCGCAGACCCGGCGTGCCGACGCGCCCGGGCGTCCACCGTTCGCCGGTGAGCCGCACTGCTTCGCTGTCATCGATGAGGCGAGCGTCGCCAATGGCCGCGTCGATCCCCCAGCCCAGCGCGACGATGCAGCGGGCGGCGGAGGCGATGGTCGGCTCGTACCGGCCGGCCTCACGCCGCTGGTCGTCGGTCAACGGCCAGAGGTAGTGGACGGTCGAGCCGTCGAGCAGGTGCGTCGGGCGGAAGACCTTCTTCGTGCGGTCCTCGAACGCGGCGAGGGCGTCGCCCCTGGCCCACTTCGCGGCCACGAGATCGGCGGAGTTGTTGGGGACGTAGCGCGGCACGGCCTGGCCCGTGACGGCGCGCGGAGCGAGGATCGTTGGCGGAGAACTCGCGCAGAGGGACTCGAGCCACTTGAGCGCGGCGACCGGGGCCTCGGCAGTCAGTGCGGCGCGGGTCGAGCCATCATCGCCGGCCCAGCGTGCCGCGGCCCCGGCGACCATCGCCTGGAAGAGCCGCAGGGGCGACGGCGGCCACTCGTTGGGCGCGGCCTCCTCCTTGCCCAGCCGCGCGTGGCATGTGGGCTGGAGAAACGTGACGGAGATGAGGAGATGGGAGGGCATGGTGGCTTAATCCTCGCTGGCGCTGGAGCCGCTTTCCGGCGCAGCACCCTTCTTGCCCTTCTTGCCTTTCTTGTCCGGCTTCGCGTCGGCCACATCCTTCTTGGCCGCGTCCTTGTTGAACCTGACGGTCTTGCTTTCGCCGACGACAAAGTTCTCCGCGACGGTCTTGGCGAAGGCCAACGCATCATCGTGGGCGATCGTCTGCGGCTCGCGCTTTCCGTCAGGGCGAACGAGGGAGAGCTCGCGCGGAGCGGGCTTGGCGTCGGGGTCGAGCACGAGCGTGCACCCCTGGCGCAGGTAGCCGACAAAGGCGCTGGGGTGGGTGAACGCGACGAGGGAGAGGCCGAGGATGTAGCGGCGGAGCGCGAGCGTCGCGTTGTCGTCGTTGCCGGCCTTGAGGAGGCGCAGCGCCGCCAAGTTCAGCGTGGCGTCGCGCCGGATGCCGCCGGTGGCGATGACGCCGCCGTGCGAGCCGGAGGCGGGGTTGTGGACAAACCCCCGCTGGGCCAGCGGGCTCTTCTTGTTGCCCTCGGCCTTGGCCTTGTCCTCTTCGCTGAAGACCTCGAGGGCGGCGTAGTCCAGCGGCGGGATGTAGACCGCGCCCCGGGTGAGCCTGCGAACGTTGAAGGCCCGGATGGTGGACCCTACGATGCGCGGCAGCTTCGCCTGCGTATTGCGCGAGTCCCACACGCCGAACACCAGCGACGTGGGCGCGATCTTCGCCAACGGCCTGGCGTCGCCTTGCAGCACGTCCAGGAAGGCGTTCTCGATGGCGTCCGCAAGTTCTGTGCATCGGGCGATCGCGTCTCCGGCGCGGTGGCCCGCTTCGAGCAGGTTGACCTGCTTCTCATCACCCGCCTCGATGGTGATCTGCGGCACGAGGCCCTGGTACTTCTGCTGCGCGAACACGGGCTCGACACGGTTGGCCTGCGAGCCCACCGAGTCGATGAGGCAGACGTTCTCGCCGTCGGGTTGGCCGTTGAATGGCCCGTCAATGTTGTAGCCGCCGGGGAACCCATCGCCGGCGGCGAACGTCGCGGGGAAGACTACGCCGTCGCGCCCCTCGACGGGCACGAGGTGCTCGCGGATGACGAGGGCCGCCGGCCCGCCGTCTTCGAGCCAGGGGTCGTACTTGCTCAACAATTCGCTCATGGCGATTCTCCTTCGGGAACTCGTATGGCTGCGAGAAAACCCTTGTGCTTGCGCTGGTCGGTACGGAAGCCGTTCTCGAAGCGGTACCGCTCTCCGCCGACGCCTGGCAGCTTCCCGCACATTGCGGCGGCAGCCAGCGCAGGCGGCAGCGGCACGCTCCACGTCCAGTAGTCGAACATGCGCGGCTGTTCGGTCGGCTTCGGGCGGAAGCGCTGGAGGCCAACCATGCACAGCGCTTCGACCGCCGGGGACGTGGCGGAACTCATGCTGAACGCATCAGGCGCGAAGCCCACGTCGAGCGACTTTGCGTTACCGCCCCGGCGCGAATCGAAGTAGAACGGCTCCCGCTTCTTTACTTTCTGCTTCGGTTTTAAGGGATCATGCGGATCACTGACGACCCGGAGATCGTTCAGCAGATCGGCGTTCCTGGCATCGATCGCCGCCCGCATGGCCTTGAAGATCAAATGGGCGTTCATCGAGCCAGCCCAGGGTTTCAGCGACTTGTCCGCCCACCAATCGAGCGTCAGATCGAATGGGGTACCGAGCGACATGGGGCTGGCAAGCCCATCGTCGTCATCATCGTCAGCGGCCGTTTCCGCATCCGCATCGTCGCCGATCCGGAGTTCTGATCGTTGAAATGCATCGATGAGCGCGTGCAGGGATGCGTTGGCATCCGAAGGCTTGATGACGAACCCGTCGGAGTCGAATGCCGCTGTTGTGCCTGCCCGAAACCGTGCCGCCAGTTCCAGCAGTCCGCAGCAGGCGAAGAACTGGCCCGGGTTGGTCACGTCGACGGGGATGAGGATGGAATTGCTCATCGCTCGCCCCTTTCCAGTGAAGCCGCCGCGGCCGCATCGCCCGCCGAGTATAACACCGCCGTCTGTCTGGACGCCTGTGCATCTGCGCACCGCAGAAGCGACTCCAGCCACGCCAGGCCCCAGCGGCCGAAGCGCTGCTGCAAGCGGCCGAAGCGCTGCATCACCTCGACGGCCAAAGCCTCGTTCTGTGCGGTCGGAACGGGCTTGCCGGGGTCGCCGAGGTCGAAGTGGTGCGGCTCGAAGTGCGGCCGGGCCCAGCCGTGGTGCGCGGCGAGGAGGTGCAGGATCAAGTCACGTTCAGCGTGGTTCGTGATCTCGGTATCCGCAGCCGCGTCGAGGAGCGAGCCGAACTCGTGCCGGTAGCCGCCGAGCATCCTCCCGTGCCGGTATCGCTCGCTCTTGGCAATCGGCCCGGCTCCGTTCTCGTTGTCGGCATACCGCTGCCACAATACTCGCCTCTTTCCCATGTCGTGCCACTTCCCGGCGAGCCGGAGCGCCTCCACGAGCAGCCCATCCAGCCCGAGCGCTGTACCAATCCGCCTGGCGGCTTCGCTGACAGCCTCGTTGTGCTTGTCCAGCGGAACGCGCTCGCCCGGCTCGCGTTCCGGTCCCTTCGCCAGGCGGTATTCGATGACCGGCGGCTCGGCGTCGTCATCGCCGTCGGGAGCGAGTGCGATGGTTGCGTGCCCGACACCCGCAATCGCTTCGCCCCCCAGCAGCGGACGAGCCGCGCCGTTGAGGATCATGACGCGCTGGCGCGTCCCGGCGCCGTCCCGCGCGGCCTCGGCGACGTCGAGCGACCGCGCGTTCTTCGGCGCCGGCTCTTCTCCGACCAGCATCCCGTCCTTGAGTCCGCCCGCCTCGACGGGCAGCACCACCGTGCCGAAGGCGAGCAACCGCGACGCTTCCTGTTTCTTCTGATTGTCCTGGGGTGCGAGTTCGGAGAGCCGGGCCCACCGGACTGCGGAGCCGCGCATCAGCACGACCCACGGGTCCGCGGGAAGCGTCACGGAGGGAACCGGCCTGCTCTCGTCCTGGCGGTCGGACGCGATCTCGGATTCGATCCGGGTTTCGGCTTCCTCGCCGGGCGCCTGTGAGACGTCCGCGCTCGCCCCGTTCTGCCTCAATCGCTCGGCCAGCGCTTGAAGTTGCTCCTGCACCCGCTCGGTCCGGTCACGCAGCGTCTCCACCGAGCGCAGCGGGAAGGCATCAAAGACTTCCTCAAGGTCATCGCGCGAGCATGGCACAGGCTCGCCATCGTCTCCCACGCCTCCGGCCCGCGCCAGCAGGGCGACGTCCGCCCGCCACGCGACATGAGTCTCCGGGGGCTGCCAGTCGGCGACGCCGTGGAGGTAGGGCGCGACCTCGGGTCGACCGGGTTGCTCCCCGGCGATGGAAGTCAGCGACCAGGCGTCGAACAGGACGTCCGTGGCCGGGAGGATCGTCGGCAGGGGCGAGAAAGCGGCGCGCATCTCCTTTGCAGACAATCCGTCAATTACCTTGGCAATTACCTTGGCCAGTGCGGCAGGAGATACGTCGCCGTCATCGTCGGCGATCCGTCTCAGGATTGTTCCAGTCTCCGCGATCGCGGCGTCGAATGGGCTTTGCTTCTTATCCTTTTTGTCGCCTTCCGTACCGGCGGATGTCGATTCGGCTGGCTGGGCCGCCTTTTTCGACTCCTTCGGCTTCTCGATGACCACCGTGATCCTCGCCGCGCGCGGGTTGCCATCCTCGTCCCCGCCGAGACGATTGACGCGCCCGAATCGCTGGGCCATGCTGTCGAGCGTGGTCAGGTCGCAGACCAGGTGGTCGGCGTCGAGGTCCGCACCGACTTCGCCTGCGGAGGTGGAGACGAGGTAGAGCGCGTGAGGTAGCGGTGCCGACCGGTCCGCACCGGCCTTGAAAACGCGGAACACTTCGCTCTCGGCGAGTTCGTCCCGCTCCTTGCCGCGGATGGTGCCGGTCAGTCTCGCGACGCGTGTTCCGCCGCCGTCGCCCAACTTCTTCACAACGGCCTTGGCGACCTGCGCCACAACCTCCGGCGAACAAACATAGATCAGCACGCGGGCGGACGATCCGTCCAATCTCAGCGCCTCCTCCGCGATCTTGTCGGAGACCTTGCCCTTGTCGGCGTCAACGATCGTGAGCGTCTTGCGCGCGTTCAGCCGCTGACACGCCACTGTGTCCCGCCGATCCTCATCCTCGATGCCGAACGGAGAGCCACCGTCCGTCCCGCCGCTGCTCCCGGTCCCGCCTCCCCGCGTCGTCGCCGACAGGCTCATCACGCGGATCGGGCGCGACTCGCAGCACCGCGCCTGCTCCGCAGCGACGCTGCGGAGCAGTTCATCGAACGCCGGCGAGAGGTGCGCCTCGTCGTGGACAACCAGTGCATCCTGCCCGATGAGCCCCGCGTGATGGGCCCGCCCGTACCGCCCGTCGCCGTAGCCGGAGAAGAGCAGCTTGCTGCCGATCATGTCGATCGTGCCGATGATGACCGCCGGCCGCGCGGGGTTGATCTTCCACTCGCCGTTGTCGGCCAGTTCGCCGCGCAGCGTGCTGACGGCCAGCGGGGCGGCCGCGTCGTCGCCACTCAGACGGGCTAGCGCCGTGCGGAGCGCCGCTACCATGCCCGCACGCTCATCAGCGAATGTCGACTCACCGGTGAGACCAAGCGCGGCGATCGCTTCTTCCGTCGCCCAGGCCAGCCCGGCACGCTGACCGGACAGGTAGATGCATCCAAGCAGGCGTTTCGCTTGGTCAGTCGCCTGATCCACCACGGTTCGCCGGTTCACGATGTAAGCCAGCCGCCGCGGCAGTGCGGAGCCGCCGTCAGGCCCGGCCCCCGACGCGAGCGCGATCAGCCAGATCGGAATGACGGAGGTCTTGCCGAGGCCCGTGGGAAGAGCGACGGCGGCCGGGATCGATCCGCCCGCGAACCGGTTGAAGAGGCGCCGCTGCCAGCGCAGGGGGGCGTAGCCAGTAAGCGCCTCGTAGCACCCGGAAAAGTCCAATTCATCTGTTGTCAGGCCGCTCACACCAAGCTCTCCGTCGCGTTGCGATATCCCCCACACCCCCATTCACGTCGGTCGAGGTCGTCCGGCATATCGGCAAGCAGCGGGCTGATGGGGCCGTCGGCCGCTTCTTCTTCAGCGGCGCGCGGCAACGAGAAGTCGTGCCCGATGAACGTATACCCGTGAGAGAGCCATGTGACAAGGTCGAACCCAGGGTGGCGGTTGGTTAGTTGGTCAGATCACCACCACGCCGCTTTCCCGGTCAGGCAGGCCCGGTCCAAACGCTGTCGCCGCCTCGCGGGCGGCTTCCTCGTTCGAACCCAGATCCACGATCAGCACCTGGTCCTCCTTGAGGTTGACGACTTCGCGGAGGGCGTTTTCCAGGCGGACGCGGTCAAGGGCTTTGAGCGTACAATAGAAGACCGAATACTGCCAGGCCTCACCATAGGCCTTCATCAGCTTGTGCGTCCGACGCAGACGCTTCGGGTCGCGGATGTCGTAGCAGACCAGGTAGCAGCGGCGCACGGCGGAATCTCCTTGTATCTGCCGGGATCGTTTCGCCGGCTGTCACCACCCTTCGCCGTCGCACGGCAACCGCTCCCTGACGGTCGCGGCCCTGATCAACGCGTTGTCAGAAAGGTGAGCGTCGGAACCTCGCCGAGCAGCCACGCGGCGATGCGTCCCCTTGCCCTGCTCGGTGTCGGCGCTGGGCGCAAAGATGCCCTCGACGGTCATAAAATAAAAGAGTCGCGGGCAGTAGGCGTGCTCGGCGACGCCCCGTGTTGGCCAGAGCGCGTGATCCACAAATAGTTCATCGGCCCCTCCGCCCCTGCCGATCAGCACGGCTTCGCACTGCGCGAGGAATGAGTCCGCTAATGCGCGGTCCACGAACCGCCGGGCCGCTTTCGGGGTGACGGTGTGAATTCGTCCCGCGTGAGACTCTGGGACTGCCACAATGGGACGTCTTGAAAATCCTGAGGTCTCCCATGTGCTTGGGTTTCAGGAGCCCGCGCGCTGTGAGACTTGGAGGACCTAGGAGGCCGATCTCGCAGAAGACAGGCTCAAAAAACTGTCGTTGCACTCGGCTGGGAGCTTCGGGCCGCCGACTTCACCTCATCCCCCAGACGTAGTCGCGGTAGCGTTTGTTGCCGTGCTTGGTGGTGTGCGTGTGGACCATGCCGCAGCCGCACGGCGTGCAGTGCAGGAGGCCCTTGAGCAAGGCCCCGAAACGATTGCGGACATGCTTGCCGCCGGTGACGCCGTTGCGTTTCAGCAGCCGCTGGGCACGATCGAAGATGTCGCCGTCGACGATGGCCGCGTGCTCGCCCTCGTGGACCTCATCCTTGT
>JABRWC010000111.1:0-4749 GCA_039961675.1 Phycisphaerae bacterium | reverse complement strand
ACCAGAGGCTCTACGCCGACCGCGACCTCGTTTCGTTCGAGGAGGCGCGGGCCGGTCTCGAGCACCTCATTCGGTACGGCCAGCGCGGCGCGTACCCGTACTACCTGCTGTCAATCGCCCATCGGCTGGCGGCGGAGATCATCCGCGATCAGCGCGGCGAGGATGATCCCGAAGTTGCGCGGCACTTCGCCGCTGCGCTCGATTGGGCCCGCCGCGGACAGGACGCCTCGGCCGACGCGGAGCGCGCCGTCACCGGCGAGGCCGAATGCCTGGAGAGCATGGGGCGCTTCGAGGAAGCGATCGAAGCGCGGACCCGGGCGCTGGCGGCGTCCAGCGACGCACGCTGGCAGTACGAGGCGCTGCACTACCGCTGGCGGTTGTACTTTTGGACCGGGCAGTTCGACCGCGCGCTGCACGACCTGGAGCGCGTCGCCGCCGAGTTCGCGCGCGGCGAGCCCCTCGAACGCATGTACCAGCACGTCTTCCCGGCGCTCGTGCTGGCGCAGTCGGCAGAGCTGGCCGCCGCCCTGTCGTGCGCCGACCGCCTGGCGCACGAAGAGCCGGCTACCGCGATCAACACGATCTGGGGCGCGACGCTGCTTCGGCTCCTGGGCCGCTCCGACGAGGCCGCAGAATTGCTCGAAGCGCGCCGCGGTGCCCTCGAACAAGCGGACGGAAACGACGCCCTCCGCCCCGAAGGCTGGCTCGATTCGCTGTACGCGTTCAGCTCCGGGCGGCTCACGCTGGACGAGCTGCTGGCCACGGCCGACCAGCTTCCCCAGCGCAAGAAACTGCTCGGCGAAGCGTACTTCCACGCGGCCGCGATCGAGCTTGTCACCGGCCGCCGCGAGCGCGCCGCCGAGCTGCTCGACGCCGCGCGACGCACGTTCGACGGCGAAACAAACTACACCTACCACGCCAGAGTGCTGCTCCAGGAACTTCAGGCGGACCCGCATTGGCCGGCGTGGATTCCCGCGGACGCCGCCGCCAGCGATGAGCCAGGCAATGCCGACGGCCGGGAGGACGCGCCGTGAATCGAATCTCAGACCGCCGATGTTGTTTACGTTCAGCCGCCATACGTCGATGGGTGCCGCCGTCGCTGTTGCTCGTGTGCGCGGCGATCGCGACCACGCTCCGCGCCGCGCCGCCGCTGAACCCCCTCTCGCCGCCGAACTTCTCGCTCGACCTGGGCTCTCCGACGCTCGGCGGCGGGCGTACGGCCGCGGACATCCTTGCCGCCGGCGGCGGCGGTCCGACCGTCGTGGTTGACGGCGGCGACCTGGGCCTGACCGACCCGCTGGACGACCTCGATGCCGCCGGCGTGGACACGCCGCATCCCGGCGCCGGCAAGTTCGCGCTGGTGTTCTCCGTGAGCCGGTCGACGATCGGCGCGGTCTCGCCCGACCCGGCGCTGGTCGCGGCGGGCGTCCCGTACAACGTGGCGGACCAGGCCGCGCGGCGGCAGGCGCCAGGCGACCTGTACATCACGACCACCGTGTTCGACCTGGTCAGCGGCCCGGCGCCGCGCGGCGCGTCCGGCAACAACACGCTGGTGACGAACCAGTTTGACGAAGGCGGCACATCGTTCGGGGTCGATCCTGCGGACAGCGCCGAATCCTACAACGCCGCTCCGGAAGAGGAGGCGGACGACGTAGACGCGTGCTCGGATGGCGCGACCACCCGCTCGGGCGACGCGATCTACTTCTCCCTCACTTCGGGCTCTCCCACGCTCAGCCAGGCGGGATTCCCGGGCTCGGCGAATCCGAGCGGCGCGCACCTCTTCTACAACGCCAAGCCGGGCCAGTCTTCGACGGTGTTGTACGCGGGGCGCGCACAGCTCGGCTTGTCCAGCGCCGCGGACGACATCGACGCGTTCGTCGTCTTCGACGCCGGGAAGATTGGCGCTTTCGACTCCGGGGACATCGTGCTGTTCTCGCTGGCGCCCGGCTCGCCGTCGCTGGGGACCATCCCCGGCGCCAGCTCTCCCGGCGGCGCCGCGGACATCTTCATCAAGCGGCACGGCTCGTCGCTGGCCGTGTTCGCCAGCGCGTCGATGCTCGGCCTCGGCGCCCTGCCGGACAAGGACGACGTCGATTCCCTCTGCCTGCTGCCCTGCGAAGATCCCACGGAGTGCGCGACGCAGCACGGCATCCGCCGCGTCACCGGGGACTGCGACAACGACGGCGACCTGGACCCGACGGACTTCGCCTGCCTCCTCGACTGCTGGAGCGGACCGGACGTGCAGCTGGACACCGACGGCACGGCGACGCACGACGTGTCCGTCGGCGGCGGCGGCTTCACTCCCGCCGACGTGATCATCGAGGTCGGCGACACGGTGCGCTGGACGTGGGCCGGCGGACTGCACAACGTCGTCTCCGGACGCTTCGGCTTTCCGGACGGCAACTTCTCGTCCGGCGCGCCCACGTCGATCACCGGCACGATGTATTCCGTGACGTTCACGCGCCACTTTCTGAACAACCACCCCATGCCGGCGAACGTATACCCGTATTACTGCGGCGTTCACGGGCACGCGGGAGCCGTCTTTGTCGCGTCGGATCCCTGCTCGCGGTTTGATTTTGATGGAGACCGTGACGTGGACATGGCGGACGCGGCGGCATTCCAAGCCGCGGCGCCATAGCGCGGTGCCGCACAGCGGGCCGTTGCCGGTATGCACGCAGAGCGTCTATAGAGAACGCATGCGGTCGCGGCCCGTTGGTGAACTCGCTACTCACAATTCGCAGCTCGCAACTCTACACGTCACCGCGGCGCCGGCCACAGCACCCAGTCGCCGTTGACGTCGCCGTTAAACAGGTACGACGTAGTGCCCCCCGCCAGCGTATCCGCCGGCACGAACCGCCGAGCGCGCTGGTTGCCGTCCTTTCCGATCGGCGGAACGCCGCCGTCGTCGTCACGGTCCACACCAACGGAGTAGACCACCGGCCGCCCGTCGCGGAAGACGTACTTGATTGGTCGGCCGTCGTAGCGGTCCGGCGGGACCGTCGGCAGGTATCGCGGCGACAACTCGGCGATCGTCTGCGGCCAGGCACCGCTTCGCAGGCGGTGCAGGTTGGCGGCCAGAACCACGAGCGCCGCATCGCGCTGCTGCGTGGCGTACTCCGCGTGATGCGCGGCGGCTGAAAGCGACGGCACAAGCACCGCCAGCGGGAAGTAGCGGAACTTCGCAAAGCGCGACGACGTCAGCTCGACCAGCATCTGGTCGGCCGCGGACGCGCCGCGCTTCCACAACGGGATTTGCGCATCGGCGTCGGCGGCGTCCATCAGTTCCCGCCAATGCCGCCACATCTCGTTCCGGTCCGCCAACACCGCCCCGAACACCGGCGCGAAGGCGAAGCGCGCCGCCGTGGACCACTCGGGCTCCGGCGTGCCGGAAGTGATCGACGTTATCAGTTCGAAGCCCTCGCGTGTCAGGTGCCCGCCGCCGTGGCCGTCATCGGTGTACACGCGCTGGAGGAAGTCCTCGAAGAACACGCGCTCGCCGCGGTAGCTCACGTGGAACGTCCCTCCGCCCCGCAGCGCGGCGATCCGGTGCGACAGTTCCACGAGCTGCGGCTCGCCCAGCAGATCGGGCCGCCGGTCGATGACTTCGCCCACCAGGTTGAAACCCATGGCGCCGATCGAGAGCGACACCAGGTCGCAGATCAGGAAGTTCTCGTTGGCCACGTGGTCGCTCAGACGCAGAAGCGTGCGAGCGTCGTTCATTGCGCGCTCGGCGTCGCCCGACTGCGCGGCGACGCGCGCATCCAGCGCCAGCAGCTTGGCCCCCTCGCGCAGGGACGCAAGCGACGGCAGGAGAATCCCCATGACGAACGGGTTCTCGTCGGTGTTCGGCTGCTGCACGGCCTTGGCTTGGGCCAGGCGCTCCGGACTATGCCGGTACTCAAGCTCCAGGTCCGGCTCGAAGCCGATCGGCGCGCCGAGCGCCGCTCGCGCCGCGCCCTGGTGATACAGCCGGATCGGCTCTGCGTTGGACTCGACCAGCTTCACGACCTGCGGCCAGTTGGGGTCCTCCGGCGTCACCGCTTCGGGATGGCGCTTCGGCCAAGGCGTGGTCTTGAGCGCGGCCTCGCGATACAGCGGCCAGGCGCGCTCCGATTCCGGAATCGCGGCGATGGCCGAGTTGAGTTCGGCGCTGAAGTTCCGCACGATGTTCGGCTTGCCGACCAGCGTCCGCATCAGGAAGTACGCGTACAGCAGGACGAGCAGCAGCAGCGCGCCATTGACCAGCGAAACCGCCAGCACGAGCGCCTTCCAAGCCGGCGGTCGGTTCCGCTTCTTCGCTCGGCGGATCAGTGACGCCGCCTGGCGCGGATCGCCAAAGCTCGACACGAGGTCGTCCGGCGCGGCGCCCGACGCCAGCCCGTCCTGAAAGTGCGCCGCAAGCTCACGGGCGACCAGGACGCGCTCCGAGTTCCACAGGCGCGTGCGGCGAGCCGTTTCGAGCACCAGCCCGCGCGGCCCGGCCGGCAGGCCGTAGTCCGCGATCGCGCGCTCAAGGTCCAGCCGCCCGCTCAGACGGCCGTGCAGCAGGTCCGAGATCGGCGTGTACCGCAGCGTGCGATACAGCGACGGGGTGGGCATCGGTTGTGCCGAGTCCGTGCTCATGCCGTCTGCTCCAGGCTGCGATTGCCGCCGATGATTCCAAGCGCCTGCATGGCACGCGTCACGGCTTCCCACTCGCGCGTCTGTTCCGCAAGCCGCGTCCGCCCCCGGCTCGTCAGGCGATAGTAG
>JABRWC010000110.1:0-17592 GCA_039961675.1 Phycisphaerae bacterium | reverse complement strand
CATCTACACCGACCCCCAAGTGTACGAAACTGTGCGCGAGCGGGTCTTCGCGCGCTCGTGGCAGTTCATCGGCGACGCCGACCAGGCGCGCGTCCCCGGGCAGGTCCAGCCGCTGACGCTGCTCGAGGGTTGCCTTGACGAACCGCTGCTGCTGACGCGCGACCACGACGACTGTCTGCGTTGCCTGTCGAACGTCTGCACGCATCGCGGCATGCTCGTCTGCGAGCACGGCGGGAACGAACGCACGCTGCGCTGCCGCTACCACGGCCGACGGTTTGGGCTGGACGGGCGCTTCCAGCACATGCCGGAGTTCGAGCGCGCTGCGGACTTCCCAAGCCCGAAGGACGACCTCGCGCGCCTCCCTCTGGAACGCTGGGGGCCGCTGCTTTTCACGGGATTGCATCCGAGCATACCGTTCGCGGATTGGATCGGTCCGGTGAAGGAGCGCGCCGGTTGGCTGCCGCTGGATGAGTTCCGCTTCGACGCCTCGCGCAGCCGCGACTACCTGGTACAGGCCAACTGGGCGCTGTACTGCGAGAACTACCTGGAGGGCTTTCACATCCCGTTCGTGCATGCCGGGTTGAACGACGCGCTGGACTACGGCCAGTATCGCACCGAGCTGTTCCGCTGGTGCAACGTGCAGATCGGCATCGGCAGGGGCGGACTGGATTGCTTCGAGCCGCCCGCCGGATCGCCGGACCACGGCCAGGCCGTCGCCGGCTACTACTTCTGGCTCTTTCCGAACCTCATGCTGAACTTCTACCCCTGGGGTCTGTCGATCAACGTGGTTCGCCCCCTCGGTGTCGAGCGCACACGCGTCTCGTTCCTCTCGTATGTCTGGCGCCCAAAACGGCTCGCGGGCGGCGCCGGCGCCGAGCTCGACCGCGTCGAGCGCGAAGACGAGGCGATCGTCGAGGCCGTTCAGCGCGGCGTTCGGTCGCGCGCCTACGAGAACGGCCGCTACTCGCCGACGCGCGAGCTGGGAACGCACCACTTTCACCGGCTGCTCGCTGCGGCGCTGAACCACGATTCCTAGGTTCCCAGGCGGCCAACCGGATCCCGAATATCCGCTGACCGTGTACGAATCCGGAGGGGAACTCGCATCTGAAAACCCGTGGAGGACCGCAATGGAAGGTCTGACGAGCGCGCTGAGCAGCATTCCGTGGTACGCCTGGGTCGCGATCGTGGCGATCGTGTGCGGGACGATTGTGAGAGTCTCCACCGGCGGACGGAAAGACCGCGCCGGCTGACGCGCCGCGAGCGCCAACCGCCCGTCGGTGGTGGCTGGGTTCCGATCCGAGTCCAAAGTGCAAGCGATTGAACCGGCAGTGGACGATTCAAGTTCCTCACTTGCGCTTCGAGCTCTGATGGTGTCGTTCCAAACCGGGTCGCGAATATCCCGTCGGCGGTGCGTCACTTGAGCGAGTCTTTCCCGGCCTGTCGGTGCGCGAGAACGCGCGTCTCGCGCATGGGTGGACTCGCGCGCCACGTCTACGCACGCCTTTGTTTCATTCGCGCCGACCGCCCCGTTCGTGCCCCCATTCTCGCATAACTCAATTTGAATTAGGCGGTTACGAAAAGTCACGGTCGCTCGCCGCCCGCCCGCCGGCCGCGCCGGAATCTCTCCCGAAAGTGCTTGCGAATCGGCTCGCGAACGCCAGAATAGGAGTCAGAAGTAGCCCGTCGTACCGTTTTCTTGCAATCAAGGCGACTGCCTGCACTTCGGCGTGTAAGAACGCCGGGGTTCGGCTGTACTTGAAGTCGTAAGCGAGCGCCGGTCGCTGGCCGCCGCGGGAGGGTTGGACCGTGAGCGCAGAGGACGATTTTCAGAAGCGGCTCGCGGCGGACCTTGCCCGCCTGCGGAACCGGGGACCGATCCCCGCTCCGCCGCCGGGCGCGGGCCCCGACCCCTCGCTGCCCAACCTCGACGACTCGTTCCATCTGCGGCTGCAAAGCGCGATCCAGAAGCCGGGCAAGACCGGCGTCGTCACGGGCCCTCCCGGCAACGGCGGAGATTCTGCGCCGCGGGCGTCGGCGCCAAGCGCGCCAGCCGCCGACGGGAAACACGATTACCCGCCCGACTTGACCACCGTGATCGATGCCTGGCCCGCGCTTTCTCCTGCGGTGCGGGCTTCCATCCTGGCGATGGTGCGTGCCGGCCGCGGACCGAGCGTCTAAGGGGAGCGCGGCGCACCGGCGCCGCCGATGGGCAGAGGCGCCGGGCGATGGTCCAGGGGATGCCCGGAGCGCCTGAACGCAGCGCCGCGCGTCGATCCAACAACGAGCGTCGGGCCACGCCGCTGACGCTGCCACGGGAGACCGTCGCATGACCGTCGCTTCGGAGCAGGGCAGCAACGTTGCGGATTTCATTTTCCGAATCGCGCCCTCTGGCGGCCAGCAGGGTCAGAGCGACGATCTGACGCCGGAGACGCTGCGCGTGACCGGATTCGCCGGGCGCGAAGGCATCAACGAGATTTTCAGCTACCGCGTCGAGTTGTGCACGGACGACATCCCGATCGAGCTGGAGAGCATGGTCGGCGCGGGCTGCTGCCTGGAGATCCGCGGGCAGGATTCGCGCCGGCTGGTACAGGGCGTGATCCGGCAGTTCGAGCGCACCGGGCACGGCAGCCGGTTCATTTACTACGCGGCCGAGGTCGTGCCGCAGCAGTGGTACCTTTCGCGCCGGCAGACCTGCCGCATCTTCCAGAAGTCAACCTGCGACGACATGTCGGTCCCCGGCATCATCAAGAAGGTGCTGCTGGATGCCGGGCTGCTTGACGCGGCGTTCGAGTTCCGTGTCGACGCCGGTGCCTACCCGCCGCGTGAATACGTCGTGCAATACCGTGAGTCCGACCTGAATTTCATCACGCGCCTGTGCGAAGACGAGGGGATCTTCTTCTTCTTCGAGCATCGCGCGTCCGGGACCGTGATGGTGTTCGCCGACGTGCCCGATGCGCACAAGGACGCCCGCAAGGTGCATCTCGAGGCGGCCCAGGCTCAGGGCGGCGACGGCGAGAGCACGTTCAACGATCCGGCGATCCCGTTCCGCTCGCCCAGCGGCATGGTTCACGAGCGCTACGCGGTCTTCGACGCCCGCGCGCGGAACAGCGCCCAGGTCGGCGCCGTCACGCTGGACGACTTCGAGTTCCAGCGGCCGGAACAGGACCTGCAAACCGCGACGGCCAAGGCCCCGCAGGAGCGCTTCACGGCGCTGAGCGTCTATGACTACCCGGCCGGGCGCATTGAGCGCGCCGACGGCGGGCCGGACCAGGTGCGGCTGGAGGACGACGACGCGGTCATCCGCCTCCAGGCGCAGCAGTGCCAGCGGCGCGTTTTGACCATGGCCACCACCGCGCGGCACCTGGTCGCCGGATGCTGGTTCACGCTCGTGGAGCACCCCGATTCGAGCTTCAACGGCGACTACGTCATCACCCACCTGAGCGCGCACGCGACGCAGACGCAGAGCACGGAAGAGGAGCAGGATGCCGTCACGGGAGCGCGGTTCGAGATCAACCTGACGGCGATCCCGCGCGCGGTTCCGTACCGCCCGCCGCGCGTCACCCCGCGGCCAACGGTGCTGGGCAGCCAGACGGCGATCGTCGTGAAGCAGAAGGGCAACGACGACGAGATTTACGTGGACGAGTTCGGCCGCGTGAAGGTGCAGTTCCACTGGGACCAGGAGCAGGAGCCGGAAGAGAGCTCGATGTTCGTGCGCGTGGCCCAGTCCTGGTCGGGCGCGGGCTGGGGCTTCATGTTCATTCCGCGCGTGGGGCAGGAGGTGATCGTCGATTTCCTGGAAGGCGACCCGGACCGGCCGATCGTCACCGGGCGCGTCTACAACCGCACGCACATGCCGCCGTACAAGCTGCCCGACGAGAAGACCAAGAGCACGATCAAGACGCACTCGACCGAGCAGGACGAACCCAAGCGCTTCCACGAAATCCGCTTCGAGGACAAAAACAAGAGCGAACAGCTCTTCATTCGCGCGCAGCGCCGCATGGACACGCGCGTGCTCGGCACGCACTACCACACGGCGGGGGGCAGCCTGCACGAGCACGTCGGCGGCGAGGACGACGAGGGCAACAAGAAGGGGCGCTATTACCGCACGACGTTTGAAGGCGAGGACCTGCACAACAAGGGCGATCACTACCAGCTCATCGACGACATCCGCCAGACGCGGGTCGAGAAGGACGTGCTCGACGCGTACATGGCGAACTATGCGCTGTACGTGAAGGACAAGATCGAGATTGACGCCGCCGACATCATCTTGAACTGCTCGAACGAGATTGCGCTCAAGTGCGGCGGGAACTTCATCCTGGTCAACCAGCAGGGCGTGACGATCGTCGGCATGAAGGTCAAAATCAACAGCGGTGGCTCGGCGCCCTCGCTTACGAAGAAGGACGGTCTGAAGCCGCTGGATGCCGTTCCCGCCGACACGGGTAAGCCCGGCCGGCGCGGCCGCGGCGGCCGGCCGCGGACGCGCGAGGGATACACCCTCGACCCGCACGCGCCTCCGCCTCCGCCGCCTCCGCCTCCTCCGCCAGGGCAGGAGCCGCCGGTCGAGACGTCGCCGCTCGAGTGCGGCATCGCCAGACTGCGGGTTGTCGATCCCGAGGGAAGTTCGGTTCGGGCGCCCAGCGCGGCGCGCGTCCTTCAAATCGTGTGCGCCACGACTCGGACGCAGACCATCGAAAAGAAGTGGCTGAACGACACGGTGACGGCGACGTTCAAGTGCCAGTCGCAGGGCCGCGACGAGCTGAGCATCACCATCGAGAGCAATGATGGCAAGCCGGTCGGGCGCAAGCAGAGCCTCGTCACAGAAAGTTCCGCGGCGCCGGGAGAGTCCGGCTGGGTCGATGGGCCGACGCGCGTACATCCGCTCGAGCCGCCGGACAACGACGACCTGTGGACGCTTCGGGCGCGTCCGGACGTTTCGTATGTGTACGGACGCGGTTGCGATCGCGTGACGCAGCGCGTGCGCGTCGAGTCTTATCCCAACCAGCAGATCGAGGTTTCGCTGGGCGCGGACCCGTTCAAGAAGTGGGCGGAGCGCATCAGCAAGAAGATGTCGAAGGTGTTCGGCATCCTGTCGCTGGGCGGCAGCCCGGTGAATCTGAACTGGGAACTGAAGGCGCCCGCGGGTTCGATCTCGGCGAAGTGGGGTTGGGCGGAGGACACGGACTGGCGCGCGTACTACCTGATGGAAGCGACGATCGCGGTCAACCCCATCATCGGAATCTCGTTCAAGGCGCGCGTCAGCTTCGCACAGATCGCGCTCTCCGCGTACGGCCTTCCGCCATTCGTGACGCGGCTGTTCAAGAAGTACCTCGGCGACATTTACCTGGAGGGCAGCGTCGGCTTGAGCTCGGCTGCATCCGGCAGCCCGTCGGCACGGTGCTATGCGAGCGGCGAGTTTACGACCATGAGCAAGGCGTCGATCAGCGCCACAGGAACGGTGAGTGCCAGCCTCGGCGCGCGCGTGGGGTCCGACGGGATCCTGTCCGCCGAGATCGTCGGCACGGGAACCACCGGGATCACGGGCAGCGGCGAGATCGAGTGGCGGCGCGAGGGGATGTTCGCTGGAAAGAAAGTCATGTTCGATGGCCTGAAGTTCACACTCAAGATCGTGGGCAAGGTCTTCGAGTACTCGCACGAAGAGCAGCTCGGCGAATGGCAGCCGTTCGAACCGGCGCAGATCTATCCAAGCGAGGGCGCCGAAGCGTTGACCAAGATCTTCCCGCCTGACAATTGAGCGACGGGGCGCGACACGATGCCAACCTATTTCTACCTTCGGTTTCAGTCGCTGGAGTGCGGCGTCGCGGCCGGTGTCAACGACGTGCCTCTGGTGTGGGACCCGGGCGGGCGAGGGGCACAGACCACGCGCCCGATCAACGAATGGATCATGCCCGCCGGCAACCGGCTCACGGTGTTTGTCTCGTGGCCGGAGGAAAAGCCCTATCAGCCTGGAAAGTCCTCCATCCGCGCGATGGTCTTCATCCACAAACAGGGGGAGGACCTGCCGACGCCCGGAACCGTGCTGGCCGAGCTTGAATGGCCGACGCCGAAACGCCCCGAGGGTTATCCGCAGGTCATTTCATTGCCCCTGAACATCGACCAGCCGCCGCCTACGCCTCTCTGGACCACGGCCACGCCGATCGGGTCGGTCAGCCCGGCCGATCGCCAGACGATGCTGACGACGATCGAGTCTTTCCGCGCAGCGCTGCTGGGCAACAACGCGGAGGCCGCCTTCCAGTTCGTGGAAGGCAAGTATCGCGACGATGCGGTCGCGTACGCGAAGCCCGAAGCTCGTAACCGGGAGATCGCCCTCGACGCAATCAAGGACATGATGGAACTTCGCGGCCGCTCAAGCGCACCCCTGACGGAGGCCGACGCGCTCTTTGACATCGTGGCGAACGGCCGGCTGGTGCGCGTGTCCCGGCGCGGAAACGAAAACGCAATCGTAATCCGCACCGACGAGGGCATGCGCATCGACTTGCCCGTGTACTTCGCACAGATCGGCGGCAAGTGGCAGGTTGCTCGATGAACCCGGACGCGCCGGAGTGATTGCATGCCCCCCGCCGCACGAGTCAACGACCTGACCTCGCACGGCCCGCCGATGAATCCCGGGCCGGGCAGCCCCGACATCGAGATCGGGTTCATGCCCGCCTGGCGCGCCCTGCCCGCCGGCGTCGGCGCCGCCGTCGAGGCTGCCTCGAACGACATGAACTCATTCATGACCGAGCCGGTGCTGACGCCCGCCAGCGCAACGCCAAAGCTGGTCAAGATCTCCGCGGGCCTGATCCAGGCCGCCGCCCAGGCGGCCGCTGCCGGAAATGTCAGCGCCGTCAGCACCGCCGCGCAGAGCGTTGTCACGCTCAACATCACGAATATATCGCTTACCGCCACCTGGACCGCGGCGTCGCCCGTTCCCGGCGGCCAGCCTGCGGCGAACACCGCGTATACCGAGGGAATCAAGGCCGCCGCCGCCGCCGCCGCGATTTCCACCTTTTCGGCGATCGCCGGCACGGCCGACATGCACAACTGCCCGATCCCCGTGCCGATCCCGCCACACGGCCCGGGCTTCGTGACCAAGGCCAGCACGACCGTCGAGTTCAACGGCCTGCCCGCCTGCCGGCAGGACGACAAGATTTTCGAAGCCTGCGGCGGTGCCGACCCGATAGCGCTCGGCTGCCTGACGGTCGAGATCGGCGACGAGACCGGCAGCGGCGACGGCGGAAACCTGAACTGGGAGAACCAGACCTGCGAGCCGGAGCCGCTGCCCGAAGCGCTGGTGTGCGAGGACGCGCCGCCCGAGGCGCAAGCGGCGGAGGCGAGCTTCGCGGCGGCCGCGTATTACGGCACGCCGCTGGTCTCGCGCTGCGAGCCGTGCGATGGGGTTTAAGGGCGGGCAGAAACGCGGCGTTCGGCGACAGAATGTCGCCGCGTGTACGTATTACGTATGTGTGGCGGCACGGTGCGCGAGTGCGACTGGGCTGCGCGCCGTGCCGCGGACTCGCCGCGCGGTCGATTGGCCGCCGGCGGGAGTTCATTGCGGGGTTCTCGTAACGTCGGGCCTCCGTGGCCGACGGACAAGACCGGTCGGGAGGTCGCTCCCCCAGGGGCAGTGGCGTCGGTCCTCCGTCGCCGACGAACGGGATCGTGGCGGCAGAAATGTCGGACTCGGAGGTCCGACGCTACCAATGTCGGAGCCAGCGCGTGTCGGCAGCGGCGGCGCAGCGAACCAGGCCTGATCGCCCGCTCCAGGCGTTCCTGCGCGCCCGGATCAAGCCCGGCGAGCGGCTCTTTGGCGTCGTGGACGCGGCCCGTGGGCTGGAGCTGGCGGAGGCCGCCAAGGACCGCTCGGACTTCACGCGCTCGCACGGGACCTTGATGCGCGGCCCGTTGGCGCCTTTCGTGCAACACGTGGCCCCGCACCTGGTCGAGATCGACATCGACACGACGTACGTCGACACCTGGGCCGGCAGCCTGGGGCAGGCGGCCGGAATCCTGCTGGTCACGTCCGCCGCCCCGGCCGAACTGGCCGCCCACCTGCGGTCGTTGTTCGTGGTGACCGACGAGGCCGGCGAGAAGTACTCGTTCCGGTTCTACGATCCGCGCGTGACGCGCCTGTTCCTGCCGACGTGCGACGAGACGCAACTTCGCGAGTTCTTCGGACCCGTGCGGCTGGTCATCGTCGAATCCACGCAGCGCGGCACGCTGCTCGTCTACCACGTCGGAGGCGAGTGCGTCCAGATGGCGATCGAGGCGCTGCCCAGTCCCGCGAGAAGGAGCTGACGCGATGCGGATTCGCGCCGACCAGCTCCACCTTTTCGCCCGCCAGCAGGAGGACGCGTTCGTCCAGTCCACCGCGCGCTTCCTCGCCCGCCGCCACGCGGAGCGCGTCGGCGCCGCCGGCCTCGCCCCGGACGCCCTGCCGCAGTTCGTCCGCGAGACGATCTCGCGCGGCGGCAAGCACGGGATCGTGAACGAGCCGGACGTGCGGGCGCTGTGCGAGCTGCGGCTGATCCTTGGGCCGCGCTTCGAGACCAGCCCGCAGCACGCTCCGCTGCGCGCCGTACTGGAACAGCGCGATCTGACCGGCGCGCAGAAGGTGGACCGCATGTACGCCGCGATGCACTGGTGCGCCACGCCATGAGCCTGCGGCCGCTAATCCCGCTGGATGACGAGGCCGCCCGCGCGGCGGATGCGAGCTTCGCGCAGGAGTACCCGGAGATGGCCGGCACGCCGGCGATGCTGATGCGCGACGACGCGCACTGGGAGGCGTGGGTGCGGCACTACGCGGCCGCCGGCGGCCCGGTGGAAGAGACCGGTCCGGCCGCGCCGCCGCAGCGCCCCGCGCAGCCCTGCCAGGCCGGCAGCACCGAGCAGCTTGTCTCGCTGACCGTGATCAGCGGGGCGACGCGTGAGAACGTGCGCCTGCCGAAACACTGGGCGACCGTAAAGCGCGCCGGCGAGCACGTGCTCATCCAGGCGGAGACCTGCCCGAACACGCCGCAGGTCTGGGCGCGAATCCGCTGGCAGGGCGGGCAGCCGGTGCAGGGGCAGCCGAACCAGCGGCGCGTCTCGCGCGCGACGAGCGCGAAGACGCGCGTGCAGGCGACGCTCGGCAGCACGCGCGACGAAGTCACGGTCTGGGTCCTGTGGGCGACGATCCGCGTGCTCACGAGCGGGAGCCGGCCCGCGGGCGCCGCGCCCTTCGGCCAGCAGGTGGACGGTAACGAGCGCCTCGGCGAGGCGCGTTTTCCGGGACTCATGGAAGACTACGACCCGGACACGGACACCTCGCGCGGCCATTTTCAGTCCGGCGCGGGCAAGGTTGCGATCGTCGCGACGATCACGCCGCCGGGCGTGCACGAGGCGATCGGCGACGGCTGGGCGCTGAAGCGCGAGTGCTTCACCCACGAGTGGGGCAACGCGCAAAAGATGCGGCCCGGAAACTCGCGCGGCGACCTGTGGAACACGGCCTGGGTGGACGACACGTCGCTCGCGTCGAACCTGCGTCTCGTGCCGGACGCACAGGATGCGATTTACGACATTGACGGTCCGAATATCCGCGCCGGCCTGGCGCCGAACACGTACGAGCGCTACATGAATTTCCGGCAGTGGGTCGAGTGGCGCGGCGAGCGCTGCTCGGACTACGGTCTGTGGTACTGGCGGGCGCGCTGGGATGCGCGCCTCACACCGCGCAACGTCGTGCTGAATGACCTGGGTACGGGCAATCGCCAGTTGCCGGACACGCCGTACTTCACCGCCAGGCCGACCGATTGATGCTGGCTGGGGATGAAATGCGCAGCAGCGCTCGGGCAACCCGGTTGATCGTCCTCGGCGGCTTTCTTGGAGCGGGGAAGACCACCGCGATTCTGCGCCTGGCGCGGCGCCGCGCCGCGCGCGGCGAGCGCGTCGGCGTGATTGCCAACGACCTGAGCGAGGGCCTGGTGGATGCGGCCACATACCGGGCGCACGGCTTGCCTGCGGAAGAGCTGCCCGGCGGCTGCTTCTCGTGCCGCTTCGACGCGCTGCTGGCCGCGGCTGGCCGGCTCGTGGGCGGGGAGCATCCCGACGTGCTCATCGCCGAGCCCGCCGGAAGCTGCACCGACCTGGTCGCGAAGGCGATCGAGCCGCTGCGCCGCCTGTATTCCGACCGCTTCGCCGTTGCGCCGTACGCCACGCTGCTCGATCCGCTGCGCGCCGCCGAGGCGCTTGGCGGCCGCGGAAGCGGCGGGCTTTCGGCCCGCGTCGCGTACCTGTTCCGCATGCAGCAGAACGAGGCCGAGATCGTTGCCATCAACAAGGCCGACCTGCTTACGGAACGGCGGCGCGCCGAGGTCGAGCTGCTCGCGGCGCGGGCCTTTCCGAACGCGCACATCCTGACCGTTTCAGCGCAGAGCGGCGAGGGGTTCGACGCGTTCGAGGAGGCGCTCTTCGATGCGCCGCCCCGCGCGCGCGGCGTGAGCGATGCACTTGCCGGAAACGAGTTGGCGGCCGCCGCGGGCGACGCGTCGCTGGCGTGGGTGAACGGACGCTGGAGCTGGTCGGCGGCCGCGCCGCAAGTCGCCGAATCGCTCGCGATCGACTGGCTCGATGCGCTCCGCGTGGAGCTTGCAGCACAAGGCTGCCGGCCGGTCCACGTCAAGTGCGCGGTGCTCGACGGTCCGGTGCGCGTGGTCGGCGTCGCGAACCTGCTGGACGCGGCGTGTCCGCCAAGCGCTTCGATGGCGACGGGCGATTCGCTCAGCGCGGGGGAGCTGCTCGTGAATGCGCGCGTCGAAGGGGACGCCGCTTCCGTTCGTGTCGCGGTCGAGCGCGCCGCCGAGCGCCTCGCCGCAAACCGGTCGGCGCAAGGTCGGTGGCTCAGCATTACGGCGCTCGCGGCCGACCCGACGAATCGGTTCTGCGCCGTCCAGCCCGTCCGGTCCCGGGAGGTCAGTGAGACACCATGATCCACGAGCTCCACGCCTCGCAACTGCGAGCTGACGGGCGGCCGGGCACAACCCGCGGATTCCAAGCGCACATGTGCGCGGCGCCGGGCTGCCGCTCGGGCCCGTGCCGCACCGCGGCTCCGTGGCTCGTCGCGTCGCCCCTGGAAGTCCCCGCCGGCTGCCCGAACCGCTGCACGATTCCGGAATCGACCCTGGCGCTCGCGCGGTTCGTGGCCGCGCAGGAGCTGTACCTGACGCCTGAAGCCCGCGCGGCGATGCAGCGCATGCCGCGCGCCGCCGATCGTGAGAACATCGGCGCGCTGCTGTTGGCCGGCGAGCTCGTCCTGCTGGAACGCCGCGTGCGACACGAGGTCTACTCTGTGTCGACGATCGTGCAGCCCGCGCAGGCGCCGCCGCCGATCGTCGTGCCGCCGCGCGTCCGAAGCTGGATCGCGTTCCAGGTCGTGCAAGTCCCGACCGGCGAGGAAATCCCGAACGTGCGGCTGACGATCCGCCTGCCGAACGGGACCACGACCGAGGAATCGACGCGTGCCGACGGGCGGATCGAGTTGCGCGAAATCGACCCGGGTACCTGCGACGTAAGCTGCGTGCGAGATGGGGCGCGGATCGTGCAGACGCTGGACTTTGTCGCGATGGGTCCGCAACCCGGCGCCGAAGACGATCGGCAGAAGATCGAGATCGCTCCGCCGTTTCGCGAGCAGGCCGAGCTGCGCGTGCTGAACATCGAGAAGCACCGCGTGCGCACCGGCGAGTCGATCGCCCAGCTCGCCGAGCAGAACAACATGCGCTGGCAGGACCTGGCGGAGTTCAACTGGGGCACGTCCGTCCCGCGCGAGATCAACCGTCATCTCGAGGTCGAGGTCGGCTGCACCCAGCGGACGCGCGACGGCCACAACTACATGTTCGACGACAGCGACCGCCCCGGTTTCGTTTACATCCCCAGCGACTGGTCCGTCCGCGGCCTGGCGACCGAGACCGAGCACGTCATTCGCGTCCGCAAGCCCGTGCGGCTCAAACGGATCGAAAGCACGTTCGCCTGGGAGCAGTTCTGCGGCGTGGCGCGCTACTTTCCGAAGAAGGACTTCTGGCTGTGGGCGGTGACGATTTTCGGCTCCGACCTGCCATTCGAAGCCATCGAGCGCTTGCGGCAAGCGCTGCTCCGCCGCGAGGTCCCGAATCCGCGGATTGATCTGCTCGACGCCGCCGAGCTGCAAGGGCACGAGGCCGCGTACAACAAGCGCCGGCGGCGGATCGAGATCGACGGCGAACTGCCGGAACAGGCCCTGCGAGACCGCGACGCGTCCTGGCGGCTGATGATCTCGCTGGTCGAGGAGTTCGGTCACCACATCGACCACCTGCTGCGGAGCGAGTACTCGAACATCGGCGCCGACGCACCGTTCGACGAAGGCGCGGCGTACGCCCACGCGCTGGCGCTGCTGAAGCTCGACCAGCGCACGCGAACGCCGTACGCGACGTACTTCGACGCGCGGCGCGATCACGAGCTGGTCGTGGAGCACGGCGAGTTCCTGGAGGCGGCGCGCCGGCACGCGAACATCCGCGAGATCTTCAACGACGAACAGGAGGGCGAGCGCGAGTATTTCGGCGCGGGCGGCGGGCACGGCGAGGGCTTCGGCCACGAGTCGATCGAGCAGCAGGCCCAGGCGCAGATGACCGTGTCGCAGCCGATCACGGAGACCGAGCGCAAGCGCATCTACTTCGGGAACTGGGAGCGGGACTATTCACAGGCGATCTGCCCCGCGCTGGTCCGCGCCCCGCGGGCGGAATGGTACACGGGCTTCACGCGCCGCGCGCTCACGAGCGTGCTGCGCATCCTCGCCAAGCTCAAGTTTGGCATGGCGCCCGAGTTCAACGTGACGATGGCGAACCTCGGCGTGTACCGCAGCGAGGAGCACATCGACAACCCGTTCAAGCTCGAGGACGCCAGCCAGGACGATCCCGGTTTCAACGACGCCTGCACCGATGAGAATGCCGCCCCGCTGCAACCCGACGACTGGGCGCGAAAGCGCTTCATCCGCAACGGCGGCGGCGGCTGGCCGACGGCGGCGCACTACTTGGCGCAGCAGTTGCGGGCGGCAGCGACCGGCGGCCGCGCTTCCACCGAGGCGCTGCGTCACTTCGGCAACGGGTTGCACACGCTGGAGGACTTCTTCGCGCACTCGAACTACGTCGAGCTGGCGCTGCGGAGGCTCGGCCGCGAAACGGGTGACGTCGACATGCAGCGCGTCGATCCGTGGGTCCCGATCGGCCGCGGGCCGCAGAGCCGCAGCGTGCTGACCACCGGCTGCTTCGGCGGGCTGGACGCCGCGGCGAGCATCCTGCTGGAGATCGGCGAGAAGCTCCAGGACGCGGAAGCGTTTCGACCCGGACCGCCATCGACGGCGGAGCGCATCGCGCTGATCCTGATCACCGACCTCGATGAGAACTGGGGCCGCTACTACGCGACGTTTCTCGATTTCAAGGAACAGGTCGCCACCACGCCCGTGCTTCGAACCGCGGCGTGGGCGATGTATCACTCAGTCGGAGCGCTGCTGCGGGCTGCGAAGCTCGTGATCGGTGCGGCGATCCGCGTGATCGGCAACCAGATCGATGAGGCCGAGCTGCTCTTCGGGCCGGACTCCACCAACCCGACGCACACGCAGATCGCCAAGGACCACCACGACCATCACTTCCATGAGCTGGCGGCGAAACTGGCGACGGAGGCGGTGCGCGACGTGACGACGAAGATGGTGCAGGCATGGACGGGGCTGGCGACCGTCACCGACGTGACGCAGACTGCGGTCAGCTATCTGGTTCACCCCGAGGATGATCCGCGTCTTGCCGCGGGCGGATCGATGCGCGGCGTCATCACACGCTGGGTTCCAGCCAACCGCGACGCGATCGCCCGCGGCGCGTCGCGAAGCTGGCCCGAGCACGAGTGGGCGCAGCTGCGGCAGCGCGTCGAACCGTGGGTGCGCAACCTGGACTTCCAGCGCCTGCGGCGACTCATCGACGACGTGCTCTAACAGGGCGTTGAGAACCCTGTGGCGCGGGTTTTCAACCTGCGTTTTCGCCCGCAGGAGGACCACGCCGAGCTCGCTGGCGTGGATTCTTCAACGGGATGCTGACGGCGTGCGGTAGTCGTCTCTCGGTGACGACGCGAAGGAAAGTGAACGACTCCAATCCGAACTCGCTCCGAAACCGACGCGCAAGCGAGAGGACGATTCGGACCACCGTCCCATCGCCTGCGCGTCTCGCCCCGGACGCCCGCGGGGGTTGCGCAATCGCAGCCGTTTTCCATCGCGGACTTGGGGATCGCGCCCTCACGCACTCCGTGAACGACGAAAGCTCAACACCGTTCCCGCAAGCAGCAGCAGGGCGAATGTCGCCGGCTCCGGCACGGGCTTGATGCTCATGTAGATCGGGCTGCTCAACCCGCCGCTGCCATAGGGGATGAAATCGCCCAGAAAATCGCCGGTCAACGCGTCGTAGGCGACAACCCCGTACGCGTGCGGATCGTTTCCGGAAGTCGCGACAAGCAACCGGCCGTGGTTGTCGAAACGCATCCCGATGTTGCCGAGCGTGCCGTTTTGCGGCACAAAATCCTGGATGAATGCGCCGGTCGTCCCGTCGAACTCGGTCACGCCGCCCGTGTACCCGCCAGTAACAAACAGGTTGCCGTTCGGGCCGAAGGCGAGGTCCTGAGGCTGCTGGGCGCCGGGGATCACCGCGAATGTTCCGAGCAGGCTCAGTCCGTCGCCGGACGTGTCGAACTCGAGGACCCGGTTGAAGCCGCCAGCGACGACCATCAGGCGTCCGTCCGGTGCAAAGGTCATGTAGTTTGGCGTGCCGAGGTTATCACCGTCCACGTGCAGGTAGCTGGCTTTGAGCGTGAACGAACCGGCCTCGTAGCGGTCGATGCGCGCGTCGTACCAATCACCGACGTACAAATCACCATCCGGACCGAAGGCGATACCTTTGCCAACGGAAGCCGTGCCGTCGTTGAGGTGCTGTACGGCAGTCCCAAGCCACGCGCCGGTGGCGCCATCGAACTTGTCCACGTCCCAGCGATTGGGACTCACGGTGGTCACGGCGTAGAGGTTCCCGTCGGGTCCCCACGCATTCGCCATGAAGGTCCGTGCGCCTCGAGAGGCGAACAACCCAACCGGGGCACCGGTCGCCCCATCGTATTGAAAGATTCCACCGACATCGCCGTCCGACACGTACACATCGCCGATCGCCCCCACTGGGCCAGCATGCGCCGGACCTGCAAGACAGACGATCAAGCCCAGGGCGATGGCGATCGAGCCGATGCGGTGCGCGGCCGCGCGTAGAGAGTGAACCGACATTTCCTCCCTCCTTCCTTGTTCGACAGACGTGTCGGGAGACGCCACACGCGACCCCGAGACGTTGCTCTCGATCGGTTCGATGGTACCAGATCGCGATCGACGATGCAAGAGCGTTCTCATAGAGAATGGCACGAGAAATGCGCCATTGAAATCGCCCCGCAATGCCGGTACGCTCGGCCTCATGAGGTCGGCATCCACCAGCGAACCCACCGAAATCGAGCATGCCCTCAGCATCGAGATGCGCATCGGCTCCGTCGGACAACGGCTCGCCGACGCGTTCCGAGCACTCGTGGACGCAATGCCCGGCGGGCCCTACCGCCCACAGGAGCTCGCCAGGGCCTTGGGCATTAAGAAAGACCTGTCCAGCCGGGTCTTGCGGGCTTCGCGCAACAAGGACCCTGTGGCCGTTGTTCACATGATGCCCGGCCCGGTTCCGCTGCGCCAGTTGCTCCAGGCCGCCGCCGAGAAGAGCATTGCCCCCGAGATTCTGCGTGAGGGTGAAGAGGCAGTCCGGCAATTCGACCTTCTCATACGCCAGGAGGCGGGGGATCGCACGTCGCTTGACGCCATCATCAGCACGTGCCTCCCCGACGCGCGAGAGAAGTTCGAGCTGTTCAACAAGCAGGCGGTTTACCGCGGGATGGCGCAGCTCAAGGGAGTGTCCGCCGAAGTCACGCTCAATACCGCGCTGTTGCACCCCGGCACGGACCCAGGGCGGATCGACGGCGTGTGGATCATCGGGTCGTTCGGTTTGCGCCGGATTCGCCCGAGCGCGGTCGTACACTTCTGCTCACACCGCCTGGGACCGACCGCGACCACACTCTCGACGCTTACGCTCGATGGCGAGCCGGTCCAGGATCTGCACGGGTTGTTGCTCGACGCGTACTGCTCGTCGCCGCGTCCGCCGCTTCAAGCGCGGCGGCACGGCGCGACGGTTCATTACACGCTCGACGGCGAGGCGATCGGGCCGCATTCGGCGGTTAACCTCGTCTTCGCCGAGCTGACTCCCGGTTGCCTGCCCCGCTATCGCGACGCGGAGGATCGCCTGTACGGTCCGGGTTCGGAGATCACCACGCCCACGAGCACCCTGATCTTCGACGTCCTGATCCACGAGGACGTGTATCCCGGCCGCGAGCCCGCGCTTCGCGTGTACGACACGGCGGTCAACGGCCTGGCCGACATGAACGACCCTGCTCGGGACATCGATCGGCTCGATGTGGCGGAGACCATCCAGCCCCTGGGTCGGGGGCCATCCAAGTGGCGCGTCTCCGAGGTGCCCCGTTACGTGGAGCTTGTGCGACATGTGTTCGCAAAAGTGAACTGGGACGCTGAACGGTTCCGCGGGTACCGCTGCAAAGTCCAGTACCCGATCTACGGGTCGCAGCTTTCTCTGGCGTTCCACGCTCCAGAGAGGCCATAGCGCCTGCGCGCGAGCGAGTCGCATCGGGCCGCAATCCGGCCGCGGCGATTCCCACTTGATGCACGCGAACGAAACGTTCGTCGGAAGCGCGTCCCACACTCCGGGCGGCGTCGGGACGTCACGCCGCACAGACTGTAGCCGCAGCGGAGACAGCACGGTCCATTCGTGTCTTCGCCTCGCTGGCGCGGCGGTCAGTACACCAAACACGTCGTAGCGATCCCGATGAGCGCTGATACGTACGCAACGCCGAGGAATATCGGAAAGAACAGGCCAGAATACTCCGAGTTTGCTCCGAACGGCCCGCCGCCCAAGGACGCGGCCTCAACAAGCGCTCACGCGGCGAAGCCGCAGACCGGCAGCAGCCAGCCAAGCAGCGCGAACCCAAACCGCCCCGATCGCGCGCCGAAGACCGCCAGCATGCAGGATGTCGCAGGCACGAGGACGGCGGGCACACCCGGGATGGCGTGAAAAGCTGCCGCGCCCACGCACGACCAGTAGAACGCGAGACGACGGCGCCGAGCGTGTCGTCGTCGAGAAATGCGTAGCCGACGCTGACGAGAACCTGGTTCGCGGCGTTGTCCTGGTAATCGGTCACGTCCGCGTTGCGCCGACTACCCGCGTCAGCGTGGCGTTCGGCGAGACGGCATGCCGACGCAGAAGCCGTCGGCATGGCACCCGGCCTCGCCCGCTATCTCATCCCGGAATTCCCGGGTAAACCGTTTTTCAACGGGCTCCCGATTGCCGCGATTCGCTTGTTGATCATATGTAACAGTTCCCCTGTTTGCAGCGATTTTCTCGGGTAGGGTCGGGAGTTGGCCGGTTTGGACGTAGGTTCGGAGGGTGGTTTCGAGGGTTTGGAGCGGGT
>JABRWC010000109.1:0-8138 GCA_039961675.1 Phycisphaerae bacterium | reverse complement strand
CGCCAGCTCGTGGTCGGCAAGATCGCGCAGCAGGCGCACGAGCACGTCCGCCGCCTCGCCCGGCCGGCCGAGCTGCACCAGGCACTGGCCGCGCATGACGATCGCTTCGGCGGCGAACTCGAAATCGCGCCGGCTTGGAATCTGCGCCAACTCCGCCGTCGCCGCCGCGAAGTCTCCTGCTCGATATAGGCAGACGGCCAGGCCGTAGCGGGCGACGGGCGCCCTGGCGTGCGTAGGATTGGCGTCGAGGAACGCTCGATACTCGCGTGCGGCGAGCTCGTGCAGCCCGCGGTTCAGCAGGCCGTTCGCCGCATTGAGCTGGCGCGTCGCGCTCGCGTCAGCGGCGCTGGCGTCGCCGGCGCCGCCGGGGGCGACCGGGGCGGTCTGCACCGCGGCCGGGGCCGGCGCCGGACCGAGCGAAGCAACGACCGCGGCAAGCCAAAGACACGATCCGGCGAGAATCAGCCTCCGTGCGTGCATGTCTCGACCCTCCGTGCGGCCCCTGCTGCTGTGCGGACGCAGCCGCCATGCGTCATCCTGGCGTCGCGCAGCGACCGAAGGACCTGGCGAGCGCGGCGGACTCGCGGTCCGCAGGCTGGTGCTTCGCTGCGCTCAGCGCGAAGCGTGCAGGCGGCCGAGCTGGCTTGCAGCATCGCCGTCGCTATTCGTCGTCGTCATCGTCGCCGTCGTCGCCGTCGTCGTCGTCCTGCTGGCTACACGGCGCCGCGGTTGTTGCCCCACCGCGAGCGCGCAGCCGCTCGGCATCGCGCGACAGTCGCGCCGCGAGCTCCGACAGCTCGGCCGCGAGCCTGGCCGCCTGGTCGCCGGAAGCCGCTTCGGCGAGCGCCCCGTACTGCGCCAGCCAGCGTGCGAGATCGGACTTTCTCGCCGAGGCGGCGGTCGCGTCGCCGAGCTCGGCGGCCCGGCGCGCTTCCAGGTCCGCCATCATGGGCGCCAGCGCTCCGTCCGGCAGGCGGCTGCGAAGCAACGCGCCGACCTCCGCGGCCCGCTGCTCCCACAGCCGGGCGCCGAGAGCGTGCAGTGACTCCTCGAGCTCGCCGACCTCCTCGTCGAGCTTGGCGCCGGCGCGCTCCATCGCGTCGGCGGTCTCGCGCGACTCCACCGCCCGGCGCGTCGTCTCGGCGACCTGCGCCTCCATGCGGCGCATCTCCCGCTCAAGGTCGCGCACCTGGCGACGCATCACGCGCTGCGCCTGCTCGTCGGGCTCGTCCTCCGACATGCGCTCCTGCATGCGCCGCACCTCCTCCTGCAAACGCTGCGACTGCTCACGCAACTGCTCGGCGTGACGCCGCAGCGCCTCCGACTGCTCCTGGAGCCGGCGAATGTTAACTTCGCGCTGGTTGCGCGCGGCATCCGCCTGCCGCCGCAACGCCTCGGCCGCTTCGCGCTGCGCCATTCCCCGCGCCACCGCCGCTTCGCGCTCGCGTTTCAACTGCGACTCCAGCGTCATTCGCGGCGGGAGCGGCGCGGCTGGCGCCGTCGCGCCGCCGAACATCGGCGTCCTGGGCACGGCGGGCGGCGTCGGCGTCGCCCGGGCCCGCGTCCTGGACGGCTGCTGGCCGCCGCCGGGATGGATCATCTCCACAAAGGCGGCGAATACCTCGTGCTGGCGCGGCGTGGCGATCACCTCGATCTCCGTGCTGCCCGCGTTGACCAGGATCGGAACATCGTCGCGCACCATCAGGGCGCAAAGCGCCTGCAACTTCCCCGCCGGCAACCGGTAGCTGCGCGTGATCGTGCTTTCGCCTTCCTGGGCAACACCGGCCGAGAACAGGGCCGCGGCCAGGGGCGCCTGCTGCGTAGGATGGCCGGGCTGCGCGACGGCCGCGCCGCCTGCCCCGAGGAACACGGGCTGTGTCGGCGCCGCAACCGCCTGGCCCGACGGTCCTTTGAACAACCCGCCCCCGCCGGACGCCGTCGTGTACACGCCGCCTTGCGGCGCAACCACCCACGTCACGCTCGAGCCGGAGGCATGCCCCGCGCCGCCTTCGGCCGGTGCGGCGATCAGCGAGGTTACGGAGGCCGACGGCGCAACGGCGACAACGCCCGGCACTGACTCGGCCCTGCTGAACAGGGGAGCCGCGCCAGGCTGCGCCTGCAACGACAGCGGCGTCTCTGCCTTCGATCCGGCTTTCTGCTTTTCCTCGGGCGGGCACGAGAGCGCCGGGGCGGCAATCCACGCCAGCGTCACCAGCGACGCCGTCATTCCCAGACCGACCAACGAGTGACGCGGACGCGTCTGCTGCGTCATGACCATGGTAAGCCTCCTGGCTAGTTGCCTTGCATTCCGAGAACTGACCGCCGCGCCCACGACGGGCGGACGGGCCTCAACCGGTCCGATGAACTCTTTCGTGTGCAGGAGCGCCTCGGCGTACGCCCGCCGGCGGCGCGGCATGAGCCACGTGACCCAGGCATCGCAGGACAGGTCGGCTTCCTCGTGCAGGCGGTGGCGCACCCACCACACGACCGGATGCCACCAGTAGAGCACGGTCACGAGCAGCTCCAGCCAGCAGACCCAATGATCTCGCCGATGTAGATGCGCCAGCTCATGACACAGGATCGCGCGCCGGCCCGGCCGGTCGAGCTGCCGCCACAACTCAACCGGCAGGTACACCCGCGGCCCGCCCACGCACCACACCAGCGGCGAGATGCGCTGGCGCACCATCAGCACCGGCGGCGCCTGGTTCAGGCCCAATTGCTCGGCGATGTCCTCCGCCTCGCGCTGCACCCAGGGCGGCGTGGCGCCCACCGGGCGCAGACGCCGGCTGAACCACACCATCCGCGCCAGCGTCGCCAGAAGCACTACGCTCGCCCCCAGCGCCCAGAGCGCCGGCGGCATCGCCGGCAGGCGACCCAGGAGGTTGCGAACCGCCAACAGGGCCGCGAGCCAGGCGAAAGAGAGATCGGCGGCGGGCGTGTGGCTGATGGCGGGTTCCGAGTCCAGGAACTCGGAATCGACGCCCGCCGCCGTGGGGGCCCAAGGGATTTCGTTTGCGCTCAGCAGATATTCCTGCGCCGGTTCGGACGCCGACGTCTCACGCTCGACCGCCGGCCTTTCGTTTTCGCTCGCTCGATCGGGCTCAACGGCGTTCACCGCCGGCGATCGCGATTCCGGTATCGGGCACAGCACCACGTCGGCCGCGCCGGAGGCCGTCGCCGACGGCGGCCGCGCACTCGGGAGCGGGTGCTGACCGGCCGCTGCCTCGGGTGGGAGCGAGCGCGGCGAAATGGAATGGTCCGGGCGGGGCTGGCGAAAACCGTCGCCGTGCGCCGACCGGCCTGCGCCGCCGCGACGCTCGGCGTCAATCGCTGTCAGCGGGGTGGTGGCGCGCGCCGGGCGGTCTTGGGGAGACCGGCCCACCGCGCGTGGCGCCTGGGCGGGCTGTGCATCAGCCGACGGCGACTGCGACTCGCCCAGCGGCGCGCCGCTCGCGTTGGCCGCGAAGCGCTGTACGCTCTCCGCAATGCGCAGCGATTCTCCAAGGGGCGAGACGGGCATGACCAGCGGCAGGAGAAACGACAGCAGCACCACGGCCCACAGCCCGTGCCGCGTGGCCGGCCGGGTCGACAGCCGGGCCGCGACCCCGGCGGCCACTGCGACCAGCAGGACGATCCAGGCATTCTGCCAGAGGCTGTGAGCGGTCCACTCAAGCCAGGCCATTTCGTGGCTCCCTTGCCACCGACGCCGCGGCGCGCCCTGCGGGGGCGCCAACCATCTGAACGGTCGAGCCGCGCGCCGGGGCGCGGCAGCCGAGGTCGCACGGGGTCACCGGCCGGCGCGGCCGCCGCCCTGGGGTCCGTCGAGGCGCTCGATCAATCGCTGAAGCTCTTCCAGCTCTTCGCGCTTGAGCCGCTGCGTTCGCACGAGCTGAAGGACAAGCGGCCCGGCGGCGCCGTCGTAGAGCTGCTCCAGCAGTTCGCGCAGGCGCGAGCGGCTGATCTGGTCGCGCGTGATGGCCGCCCGGTAACGAAAGGCGGCCTCTGAGCGATCGCTGGAGACGAAGCCCTTCTGCTCCAACCGCGCCAGCATCGTCTGCACAGTCGTGTAGGCGATGCGCCGCCCGTGCTGGTGCAGCGTGTGCAGCACGTCGCGTACGTTCGATTCCCCCCGGTCCCACAGGACCCTGAGGACCTCGAGCTCGGCCGCTCCCAGTTCGTATTCGCGCGCCGCCATCGCCGGTCCGGTCTCCTGCCTGAACAGGTTGACGCGCAGCGCCCGCCGCCCCGGACGTAAGAAAGTCCGCCCGGGAGCGTCCGCGCGCGTCCGGGACGCGCACGCGGGCCAAGCCCCGCTCGGCCCTCCTACACGCGTCGGAGGAAGTCTACTACACAAGTCGGAGGCTGTCAAACCAATCTCGATTTTTTTCTTGCGCCGGCGGGCCCCCGGCTTGCGAAAACCGCCCGCTGCGACGAAAAGGGACCGGATGGCGCCACGGGCCGTGCGCCGGGTGTGCGCCGCGACGGCCAGGGGCTGGGGCGGGCCGACGTGCTCCGTCGCCAGGCGCGGAAGGCAAGCAGGGGTATGTCCGAGGCGATGACTCTCGAGGGCGTCGGGAAGCGCTTCGGCGATTTCGTCGCCGTCGAGTCGCTGACCTTGCGCGTTCCCGCTGGACAGATCGTGGGCTTTCTCGGGCCGAACGGCGCGGGCAAGACCACGACGCTGCGCATGGTGATGAGCATCCTGCTTCCCGACACCGGGCACATCAGCGTGCTCGGACGGCCGGCCGCTTCGGAAGTGAAGGACCGCATCGGGTACCTGCCGGAAGAGCGCGGCCTCTACCGCAAGATGACCGTTGAGAAGACGCTGCGCTATTTCGGCCAGCTCAAGGGGCTGGCCGGGCCTGACCTGTCGCGGCGGATCGCCGCCGGCCTGGAGCGGATCGGCCTGGCGAACTGGGCGGGCACGAAGATCGAAGGGCTGTCGAAGGGGATGCAGCAGAAGGTGCAGTTCCTGGCGACGGTGCTGCACGAGCCGGAGCTGGTCGTGCTCGACGAGCCCTTCTCCGGCCTCGATCCGATCAACACCGAGGCGCTCAAGGAGCTGATGTTCGATCTGCGACGGCGCGGGACGACGGTCCTCTTCTCAACCCACCAGATGGAGTCCGCCGAGCGCCTCTGTGACCGAATCGTGCTGATCAACCGCGGACGGCTCCTGCTGGAGGGCGTCCTGAGCGAGATCCGCGCCCAGTTCGCCTCGCGCATCGTCACCCTCGAAGGCGAAGGCGACTTCGAGCCGCTGCGCACGCTGCCCGGCATCGTCTCGGCCGAGATCAGCGGCGGCCAGGCGCAGCTCGAACTCGGCGACAGCCTGGCGCCAGACGCTGTCCTCCGCCGCGCCATGGAGCAGGTGCGCATCACGCACTTCGAGGTCCACCGTCCCAGCCTGCACCAGATCTTCGTCAAGCTCGTCGGCGCAGACCACGACGCGGGCGCTCGCGGCGGGGCGGTCGCGATCGCCCCGGCGGAGGGCGCCGCATGAGGAAAGTGCTCATCGTCGCGCTCCGCGAGTACGTCGAGACCGTCAAGACGCGGGCGTTCCTCTTCGGCGTGATCCTGATGCCGGCGGTGATCATCGGCATCATGATTCTCAGCCTGCGCATCAGCGAGGTCACGCGCAGCGAGGCCATGCCGCCGAGGCCCGTGCTGGTGCTCGACCGGCACGGCGCGGTGCTCCCGCACCTGGAGCGGGCGTTCGAGGAATTCAACGCCGCCAACCCGAACCAGCCGCTGGTGCTGGTGCGGCCGGGCAGCCAGGAGGAGAGTTTCGACGCCGCCCTGACTCGCATGCGCGATGGCGAGGTCGAGGCCGTGCTCGAGGTGTCGACCGACGCCGTCGGCGGAGAGGGCGGCGTGCGTCTGGCGCGACGTGGGGCGCAGCTCGACCTGTGGCGGACCCTGAGCCGCATGGCTCAGGAGGCGATCGTGCGCGTGCGCTTCGAGCAGGAGAATCCGCCGCTCGACCGCGAGTACGTGCTGCGGCTGGAGCGCGGGGCGCCCTTCGAGCTGGTGGACGTGGCGACCGGCGCCACCGGCGGCGACGAAGCCACCCGGGCGCTGACGCCGTTCATCTTCGTCTTTGTGCTGTACATGGGCATGATGGGCATCAGCTACGGGCTGTTGACCAGTGTGATCGAGGAGAAGAACTCGCGCATCGTCGAGGTGCTGCTGTCGGCGGTCAGTCCGTTGCAGCTCATGGCGGGCAAGATCATCGGCATGGTGCTGGTGGGCGCGACGATGCTCACGGTCTGGGTGGTCGTCGGCTACTGCGGCGCCCAGATGCGCGGCATGACCTACCTGGTCGAGGCGCGGACGCTCGTGCTGGCCGTGCTCTACTTCATCCCGGGCTTCCTGCTGATGTCGTCGCTGCTGGCCGGCGTGGGCGCCGCCTGCAACACGCTCAAGGAAGCCCAGAGCATGTCCTCGCCGTTGTCGCTGATCAACATCGTGCCCATCATGCTCTCGTTCCAGATCTCCCAGTATCCCAACTCCGCCCTCAGCGTCGCCCTCAGCTACGTCCCGCCCATCACGCCGTTCGTCATGATCCTGCGCATCTGCGGCGATCAGCGCCTGCCGTTCTGGGAGCTCGTGCTGACGCAGCTCCTGCTGTGGGCGTCGGTGCTGGCCGCCATGTGGGCCGCGTCGAAGGTCTTCCGCATCGGCATCCTGATGTACGGCAAGCCGCCCAGCCTCATCGAGCTGGCTCGCTGGGTGCGCTACACCTGAAAGCCCCCGCGGTGGCGTCGGTGCCCCAAAAATCGCGTTGACTCGCGCGGCGTGGCTTCGTTAACATTCAGCGAGGGAAAGGACCGCGCATGGCATTGAACTGGACATTCCGCTGGTGGTGGTGCGCGAAACGCGCCGGCGGTCCTGGTTCAGCCTGACGTAACTTGCCCGGTAAGCGAAAGGCGTGAAACAGCCCCCGGCCGATAACAAGGTCGGGGGTTTTTGTTTCCGGGCGAACGGAACGCCGACGGAAATGCAGCGGGCCGCACGGCCACGGGATCGCGAGGGCGGTGTCAGCGATGTTCACCATGCAGCAGGCTCTGAAACGCGTCGCGAGCGGACGCGCACTGTCCGAGCAAGAGGCCGCGGACGTCTGCCGCGCGATCATCGGCGGCCAGGCGACGCCGGTGCAGATCGCCGGCCTGCTCATGGGGCTGCGCGTCAAGGGCGAGACGGTGGACGAGCTGGTCGGCTTCGCCCGGGCGATGCGGGCCGCCGCCACGCCCATATCGCCGCCGCACGCACCGCTGGTCGACACCTGCGGCACAGGCGGCGACGGCCTGGGCACGTTCAATATCTCGACGGTCGCGGCGTTCGTCGCCGCCGGCGCGGGTTGCACGGTCGCCAAGCACGGCAATCGCTGGATCAGCGGGAAGTGCGGGAGCGCAGACGTGCTCGAAGCGCTGGGCGTACGGGTCGAGCTGGCGCCCGCGCAGGCGGCCCGCTCCATCAGCGAGATCGGCATCGGCTTCCTGTATGCGCCGCTCTATCACGCCGGCACGCGACACGCGGCCGAAGCCCGGCGGGCGATCGGCGTGCGCAGCCTGTTCAACGTGCTCGGGCCGCTGGCAAACCCCGCGGGCGCCCGCCGGCAGCTCGTCGGCGTCTGCGAGCCGGAGCTGGTTGAGAAGGTCGCGCTGGCGCTGCGGCGGCTCGGGGCGGAGCGGGCGCTGGCCGTGCACGGGCTGGACGGGCTCGACGAGCTGACACCGACGGCGGCGACGCGGGTTTGCGAGCTGCGCGACGGACGGGTTCGGACCTTCGAGACGACGCCGGAGGAGCTTGGGCTGAAGCGCAGCCCGCTGGAGTCGCTGAAGGGCGGCGACGCGGCGACGAACGCGGGGATCGCGCGCGGGATCGTGGAAGGGCGCGAGAACGGCGCGCGGCGCGACGTGGTGGCGATGAACGCCGGCGCCGTGATCTACGTCGCCGGGCGGGCGGCGACGCTGCGCGAGGGCGTGGAGCGGGCCCAGGAGTCGATCGCGCGTGGCCAGGCGCTGGCCAAGCTCGACGCGCTGGCGCGCTTCACGCAGGACGTGTGCCGGGCATGAGCGACATCCTCGCACAGATCATCGCCCGCAAGCGCGAGTCCGTCGCCCACCGGCGGCGAACCC
>JABRWC010000108.1:0-16279 GCA_039961675.1 Phycisphaerae bacterium | reverse complement strand
GTATAGCAGCGAGAGGCCGGTGATGATGATCGCCAGCGAGCCGGCGATGAAGTAGCCGCGCATGCCGTACCAGTCGATGTTCGGCACGCCGATCAGCTTCATCATGCGGATTTCCTTGAGCAGCCCGTACTTGACCAGCAACGTGAAGAGCGTTCGCGTGAAGTAGAGCGCGGTGAACAGGCTGATGACGATGCCCCAGCCGAGGGTCAGTCCGAAGCCCTTGATCTCCTCGCTGCCTACGTAGTAGATGATGACCGCGCTGAGCAGCGTCGTGAGGTTCGAGTCCACGATCGTGCTGAACGCCTTGTCGTAGCCGTTCTTGATGATCATCCGCAGCGACGCGCCGCGCTCCTGCTCTTCGCGCATGCGCTCGTAGATCAGCACGTTGGCGTCCACCGCCATGCCGATCGTCAGGATGATCCCGGCGATGCCGGAGAGGGTGAACCGCGCTCCAAGCATGGCCATCACCGCCAGCACCAGCAGAATGTTCATCGCCAGCGCCGCGTTGGCGATTGCGCCGCAGACCAGGTAGTACCCCAGCATGATCGCGAACACCGCCACCGCCGCGATCAGGCCTGAGCGGAACGCCAGCTCCAGGTTCTTGTGTCCCAGGCTGGAACCGATCGTGCGCTCGCTGATCGGTGTGTCCTTGAGCCGCCCCGGCAGCGAGCCGGCCTGCATGGTCTGGATCAGGTAGCTGATCTTCTCGTTGCTGAAGTCACCGGTGATCTGGCCGTGCGAGCCGATCGCGTCGATGATGTTCGCCGACGAGTACGCCACGTCGTCCACGAAGATGCAAAGCTGCTTGCCGATGTTGTCGCCGGTCAGCCTGCGGAAGAGCTGCCCGCCGTACGGGTCGAGGCTGAACGCGACGGCCCTGCGGCCGCTCTGGTCGCGCGACAGCCCGACGCCCTTGAGCTTCCACTGCGCGCCGCCATGCTCGGCCCGCAGCAACCCGTGCTCGGGTCCGCGCTTGGCGAGCACGTACCAGGCGTCGTTGTGCTTTTCGACCACGAAGAGCGCCGCCTGGCGCGGGTCGAATGTGCGCAGCTCCGCGGGCGAGAGGTTCAGGAACGCGGCGGGATTGTCGACTCGGAACCACTGCTCCAGGTCGCCCGGCTGCGGCCGCGGACCGTACTCGCGAAGCTGCTCGCGGTAACGGTCGTACTTGGTGATGTTCTCCGGGCTGGGCTCGGCCAGGATGCGGAACTCGAGCACGCCCGCCCCTCGCAGCAGCCGGCGCAGGTCCGCCGGGCCGTCGAGGAACGTGCGTCGCACGCGCCACGTGTCGAACTTGCGCACGCAGTCGTCGATCGCTTCGGCGCGGGTCGGGTAGCGCTGCTTGAAGTCCTTCAGGCCCTGGTCGCGGCGCGGCGAGCCTTGTGCCATCTCCAGCACTTCCGTAAAGCGCTGCTCGTTCAGGTTCGAGGCCAGGACCTCGTCGATCGCGTCTTCCAGTTCCTCGGCTGCGTCGCGCAGTGCGACCTCGGCCTCCGCCGATGTCGGCGGCGACGCGGCGCCCTCGCCCTCGGGCTGCGTCGTCGCGGCTCGTTGCGACGCGGCCAGGGCGGCCGTATATGCGTCGTACGCCGCCGCCGCTTCCTGGAGCAGTTTCAGCCGGTCGGGGTTGCCGCCCGCAAGCTGCGAGAGCGCTGCGTCGCGCGCCGGTCCGCTGTCGCCGAACGCCGATTCGAGGTCGGTGCGGCGCGTGTTCTCGGCGAAGACTCTCTCAAGAGCCTTGAGGTAATCGGCGCGCAGTCGGGCCGTGTCCTCCGGCGGGAGCGGCATCTGCACCTCGATGCGGTTGTTGCCGTGCACGCGCCACTTGAGGTCGTAAACGCCCTGCGGGTCCACACGCTTTTGAAGCAGGCGCTTCATGGCCTCGGCGAGGTAGGGGTCACGCTCCCCCTCTTCCTCCTGAATCTCGAAGATCATCGAGACGCCGCCCGCGATATCGAGGCCCGGGCGGAGCTTGTCCTTGGGCGGCCACAACAGAATGAGCGCCACGACGATCACCGCTCCGCACACCAGCAGCCGCTGCCTGAGTTGTTTTTCCCACATGGGTCACGGTCCTGAATGAGAAGGATGTTTCAGTCGGCGCCCGCGCCGACGGCACGCCGGGCGAGCGCTGCGTGAGATTGCAAATGCTGAAGTCGTTGAATCAAATCCGCCGCGAAGCTCGGGTCACACCGCCGGCGGACCGGTCGGCGAGACGCTGCCGAGCGGCACGCGACGCCGGGCGAACATGGAAGCCTCCGCCTCGATGGCGGCGGCACGCCCGGGCTGGAATCCCGCCGGCACGGGCCACGCGCACAGGCTCAGCGCGCCGTGAGCGGCGCGCTCCGACGGGAGCCGCCCCGGCGACTGGGAGCGCTCGCGAGCCGAGCCGATGCGCCGCTCAGTCTCCAGCGCCCCGGCGTTCCAGCGCACGTGTACCGCGTCCGGCAACGCGGCCGCCAGCGTCAACGGCGGCAACGTCCGCCGGCGCGATGATCCGCGTTCGTCAGCGCCCGGGGGCGGGGCCGCCTCCGCACGCCGGGCGGCGGCCGCCGCAACGGCCGGGGCGACCGGCCAGGGGCAGACCTTCTGCTGCGTCGCCAGGACCAGCAGCAGCCCCAGGCCGCTTGCGCTGCGCAGGAGGTGGCACGAAAACGCCGTGAGCATAAGCCGTGTAGCTTACACGCAGGCGGCCGCCACGCCAATCGCCCGGTCGCGGCGTTCGGCAACGCGATTCGCGGTGGATGCGGGTGTCAGACTGGGGTTATCCTCCGGTCCATGATCTTCAACCGGCCTGCGCGATTCGCGTCCGCCTGGCTCCCGGCGCCATTCCTTCTCTGCACCCTAGCGGCTTGCGCGCCGCGCGCGACGGTCACGCTGGACCAGCCGCACGCGCCGCTCTCGCAGCGGCGGTTGGAACTGAGCAGTGACTGGAGCTACACGCTCTCCGGCGGCGGAGCGCGCGAGGTGCTGCTTGATTTCCCGCTGCCGGGCCGAAAGGACGGCCCGCGCGACTTTCGGCTGTTCGTGCAATTGCCGGACGACCAGCCCGTAGCTCACACGGTCCGGTCCGATCCGTCCGCTGCGCGCGGCTTCTTCCTCCAGGAAGTCGGCCGCATGCGCGGCAAGACCGAGTTCACCGGCGGCACCGTCCGCGCCAGCCGCGTTTTTCTCCAGCCCGGCCGCCGGAGGATAGACCTCCATCTCGAGTGCGACGACGGCACGCGCATCACGGGCCGGGCGCTTGTCGAGGAGAACTCCGAGGAATTGAGTTCGTTCCGGCGAAAGTTCGCCGCGGACGTGCTTGCATTGCACGCCGAATCTCAGCCGACCCAACCCAGTGCCGCACCGACCGCGTCCCGCCCGGCGCCAGCCCCATAACCCGTCCGTCATCCGCTTTGCCAGCGAGGGTCCGCATTCGCGCGGCGGGTGCCGACACTGGCGCACCCGGACGACCGACCGCGGGGCGCCGCGCGGGTCCGCGAACGAATGTTAATTCCGTCGTACCGCGGACGCTGGGTTAGGTCATTCGCACTGCGCAACCGAAGAATCAAGAGGAGATTCAGAGCAGGGTGGGCGGCTCGTCGTTTGCGGGGCCGGGCGAATTCGCGGCGCGCCAGCGTTTACGGGCGAGTGTCCGTCCGGGCCGGATCGCGCAGAGCGTGGCCCAACTTCTGCCCGCGCACGAATCGGGTTCGCACCTGTGAGCGTTTCGCCGTTGCACATCCTTGGCTCGCACGGGTGGTCCGGCGACGGACCGCCGCCGCCGCAGCGGGCGCTTCGCGGCGCGCTTGCGTTCTTGGCGCGCCCGCAGCGCGTGCTCTTCGTGCTCGCGGCAGTGTGGGTGCTGAACCTGGCCGACCTGCATTACACGCTGCTGGAAGCGTCCTCCCGGCATTTCAGCGAGATGAACCCGCTCGCCGCCTGGCTGCTGCGCCAGGCGCCGGCGCTGCTTGTGGGGTACAAGGCGCTTCTCGTCGGGCTGGGCTCGTCGGTCATGCTCTGCTTCCGACGGCATCGCCTGGCCGAGTTCGGGTGCTGGCTCGTGCTGGCGGCCTGCGCCGGCGTCGGCCTGCGCTGGGAGGTGTACTTCGACCACGTCGCGGAGACGCTCTCCGATCCGGCGGTCAACGGAATCGCGATCGTCCCGCACTGAACAGCGGGCGCAGCCCGTCGTCCGGTTCCCCGTCTACCACGTTGCGAGTTGCGAATTCCGAGTTCCGAGTTCGCGCGCGAAGCGGCCTCACACAGGAGGCGTGGTTCCGCAAGCGCGCGGCTCGCGTATACTCCGCCGCGGTCGGTTGAGCTGCGCTGCGAGCGCGTCGGCGTGCGCGGGTCGAGCAGCACGGCCGAGCGAACCGAGCCCGAGCATGAGTTCCAACCCAGAGTCGCAGCGCGGCGAGCGAAGCAGCCCAGGCATCGTTTCGGCCGAGAAACCCAGCCTGCTGGCGGCTGCACTGCGCTGGCTGGCGGTCGCGCTATGCGCCGGCGGCTGGTGGCTGAGCATGAATCTTCTGCAAGTGAGCGGCGGCGCCGCGCCCGGGGCCGGGCTGATGCAGGTGCTATGTGCGGACTCGCCGCAGCCGGACTCGCCGTTCGATTGCCAGTCGGTGCTCCGTTCGCGGCGCGCGTATCTCCGCAACAGCGACGCGCCGGCCGAAGGCGCCGCCGGGGAAGCGATCGGTCTGCCGTGGGCCGCCATGGGCGCGGGCTACTTCGCCATGATCGGCTGCTGGTACCTGTTCGTCGCCCGTACCACACGGACACGCTTCGTATGGCAGGCTGTGGTCGTGCTGGTGGTCGGGTTCGGCGTCGTCGTCTCGGTCGAGCTGATCGAGGTCATGGCGGTCGAATTGCGGCGCTGGTGCGCCGGCTGCCTGGCGGTTCACGGCGCGAACGCGCTGCTGTTCCTGATTTCGTTCGCGCTCCTGCCGTGGCGAAAGCCCGCGGCGGGTACGCCGCCGTTCCCGTCCATGTCGCATGCGCTGGCGGCGGTGTGCGCCGGGTTGTGCGTGGCGCTGCTGCACATGACGTTTGCCCGGACGGCGATCCTGAACTCAGGCTATAGCGCCATGCGCAAGCACTACGACTCGATCGTACAAGACCCCGAGTTCGCCCGCTGGAGCTACGCGCGGCAGGAGCGGCGCGGAATTCCCTCACGCGACGGCGAATACTCGATCGGAAACGCCGACGCTCCAATCGTCGCCGTGGCGTTCGTGGACTACGAATGCTCCGCGTGCCGGTCGCTCCACGAGACCATCTCGGCCGTCCTCGAGGAGTACCCAGGCAAGCTGCGCGTCACCTTCCGCAATTACCCGTTGGACCGCGCCTGCAACCCGCACACCAGCGGCTCGCCGCACCCGGGCGCGTGCCGTGCCGCGGCGGCCGTGGAAAGCGCCGGCATCGTCGGCGGAATCGAGGCGTATCAGGCGCTGGGCCGCATGGCGTTCGCCGAGCAGGACCGGCTTGACGGCGACCCCTTCGAGGAGTGGGCCGCCGAGACCGGTCTCGACGCCGAAAAGTTCGCCGCGGCGCGCGCGTCCGCGGAAGTCCATGAACGGCTGCGGGCGGACGTCGAGGCCGCGCAGTCCCTGAACATCCGCTCCGTTCCCGTGCTCTTCATTGACGGTCGGCGCTTCGATCATTGGCGCAACCGCGAAGCGTGGCCGCTGATTCTCGGCGTCGAGCCGGCGGCGCCCACAGCCGCCGCGTCCGCGCCGGCCGATGCCCATTCGTTGCCCGCCAGCGCCTCCGCCGCGCCGTAGCCCCCGAAACTCGGTTGAGCGGCGAAATTTCCCTGCTGCCCGAAGGTTTTTCGTCGCGCGCTGTCGTGGTCATTTTGAGCAGGAGCGCCGGCGACGCGAGGAATGTCTGCGTCAGCCCCCGGCACGAGGTCGCAGCAACCGGGCATCGGACGCGGGAGGAGCTCCAAGCCTCAGCGAGACGGAACCCCTGTGGCTTGCGTTGCGGCTGGCGCGTGCGGTGGAAAATACCGGCCGCTGCGCTTGACGAGGGAGATTGGATGCATAAAATGCAGAAGTTGTTGGTTTATTCATCCGGTGGCAGGTGCCAGAGAAACGGCGACGGCAACGGGCGATTCTGCGGATCGTGCGCGGGCACGCCGTCTCGAACCAGGAGGAGCTGGTCGCGCTGCTCGAAAAACACGCGGGTATATCGGCAACGCAGGCCAGCGTGAGCCGCGACGTGCGCGAGCTCGGCCTGGTCAAGGTCGACGGCCGGTACGTCCAGGCGCAGCGCCTGGCCTCGGCCTCGGCCGACGGCGAGCCGAATCCGATACATGAATTAATCACCGGATCCGAGCCGATCGGAGCGAACCTGGTGATCGTGCACACGCGCGTCGGGGCCGCCAGCGCGGTCGCGGCCGAGCTGGACGCGAGGCTGGGCGAGGATGCGGCCGGAACGATCGCTGGCGACGACACGATCTTCATCGCCGTGCGCAGCCGCGCCGTGCAGGGGCGCGTCGTCGCCAGCCTGCGGGCGCTGACGCCGGAACTGCTGCCGCACTAGACGCGGCCGCAGCGGGAGTGTTCGGGCAGTGAGCAATCGGAAAGTCGTGCTGGCGTTCTCGGGCGGCCTGGACACCTCCTATTGCGCGCTGTGGCTGCGCGAGCAGGGGTACGACGTGTACACGGTCACGGTGCAGACCGGCGGCTTCGACGCCGACGACCTGGCCGCGATCGAGTCCCGGGCACTCGCGCTCGGCGCCGCTGCCCACGAGACCATCGACGCGCGCCGCGAGCTGTTCGACGACTTCCTGCGCTACCTGATCTACGCCAACGCGCTGCGCGGGGATGCGTACCCGCTGTGCGTCTCGGCGGAGCGCGTGGCCCAGGCGCGGCGCTGCGCGCTGTACGCCCGCCGAATCGGCGCCGACGCACTGGCGCACGGCTCCACCGGCGCCGGCAATGACCAGGTGCGTTTCGACGTGGCGTTCCGCGTACTCGCGCCGGAGATCGAGCTGCTGACGCCGATCCGTGACCAGGCGCTGTCGCGCGAACAGGAGACGGCGTACCTGGCGGCGCGCGGCGTCCCCGTCCCGGCGAAGACCACGCGCTACTCGATCAACCGCGGGCTGTGGGGCGCGACGATCGGCGGCGCCGAGACGCATCGCAGCGACGGCGTGTTGCCCGAAGAGGCATTTGTGCTAACGCCGCCGCGCCAGCGCTGGCCGGCGACGCCGGAAGACGCGGAATTGAGCTTTGAGCGCGGCGTGCCCGTCGGGATCGACGGCGGCGAAATGGAGGCGGTGAGGCTCGTCGAGGCCCTGAACGAGCGCGCGGGCCGGCACGGCGTGGGCCGCGGCATGCACGTTGGTGACACGATCCTCGGCATCAAGGGGCGCGTGGCGTTCGAAGCCCCGGCGGCGACGGTGCTCATCGCCGCCCACCGCGAGCTGGAGAAGCTCGTGCTCTCGCGCCAGCAGGCGTTCTGGAAGCGCACGCTCGGAGACCTCTACGGCGGCATGTTGCACGAGGCGCGGCATTTCGACCCGTTGATGCGCGACGTCGAGGCTTTCCTCGAATCCTCCCAGCGCAACGTGACCGGACGCGTCCGCGTGCGCCTGTGGCAGGGGCAGGCCGTTGTGCTCGGGGCGACCAGCCCGCACTCGCTGATGAACGCCGGCGCGCGCTACGGCGAAGGCAGCTCGTTGTGGACCGGGGCGGAGGCGGCGGCGTTCTGCAAGCTGTATGGAATGCAGGATTGCCTGGCCGCGAGGGTGGCCGAAGGAGACGCGAATGCGGGTATGGGTTGACAAGATCGCCTCGGCGACCGCCAACGTTCCCTTGCGGCACGAGTCGCGGGTCTCGGACGGGGTCGTCGCCCGTGAAGGGTACATCGTCGCAGGCCGGGTCCGCGGCGAGAAATCGACGTATAACCAGCTTGAAGACGTGCACGGCCGCATGGTGACGCTGCACGACGGCGACGTGATCGCCGGCGTCCTCGGGCAGCGCAACGCGCTGCACGGCTACACCGGCTTCGTGCCGGCCGACGTTGCCGTCGGCGACACGCTGCACCTGCTCAACCTGGGCGGTGTCATCGGCCGCTGCACGTCGGTCAACCCCGACGTCGGCCCGCCGTTCGAGGTCGAGGTGCTCGGCGGCGTGCTGGTGTTCCCCGAGTTCCAGGACCGCAGCGGCGTTCCGGCGCACATCGGGATGAACGCGATCCGCCCGGCGCAAGGCCCGCTGCCGCACGTGCCCGTCGCCTACGTTGCCGGCACCTGCATGAACAGCGGCAAAACCACCGCGGCCTGCCAGCTCATCCGCCAGCTCGCGCGGCGCGGGCTGGCGGTCGGCGCGTGCAAGCTGACCGGCGTGTCGCTGCGGAGGGACACCCTGCACATGCAGGACTGTGGGGCGCGCTGGGCGTATTCGTTCACGGACGCCGGCATCGCCTCCACCACGCGCTTCACCGCAGCCGGGGTGGCGCGCACGCTCATCGCCCAGCTCGCCGAAAGCGGCGCGGAGGTGATCGTCGCCGAACTGGGTGACGGCATCTTCGGCGAATACGGCGTATCGGAGATTCTGCACGACCACGAGCTTCGCTCGCGGGCCGGCGCGGTTGTGCTGTGCGCGAACGATCCGGTGGGATGCTGGGGCGCCGAGCGCGTGCTGCGCGAGGAGTTCGACCTGGCGATCGACGTGGTCAGCGGTCCGGCGACCGACAACGCCGTCGGCACGCGCTACGTGAACGACAGGCTCGGGCTGGTGGCGATCAACGCGCGGACCAGCGGCGCGCAGCTCGGCGCGTTCGTAGCCGGCCGACTGGCGGCCGCGGCCAAGGTGGCGGCCGCATGACGGCCGCGGTGCACGTCGGCATCCTGGGCGGCAGCGGCTACGGCGCGGGCGAACTCCTGCGCCTGCTCACGCAGCACCCGCGCGCGACGGTGGTTTCCGTCACGTCGGGCAGCGGCGCGGGAGAACCGGTGGAACGCGTTCATCCGCACCTGCGCGGGTTCTACGCGCTGCGCATGACGGAGTCGCTCGACCTGGAGCGGCTGCTGGCCGCCGAGCGCGCGGTGGTCTTCTCGGGCCTGCCGCACGGATCGAGCGCGGCGGCGATCGCGTCCTTGCTGACCGAACTGCGGCGGCGCGAGGCGGAGCGGCGCGTACGCATCGTCGACCTGTCGGGCGATTTCCGCTTGCGCGAGATCCGAACGCACGAGCAGCACTACCCCGAGACCCCCGCGCTTCCCGACCTGCGGGCGCGGTTCGTGTACGGCCTGCCCGAGCTGCTGCGGGACGAAATCCGATCCGCCGCGCTGGTGGCGAACCCGGGTTGCCTGGCCAGCGCCGCGATCCTGGCGGCGGCGCCGCTGCTGGCGGACGGCTTCGCCGGGCCGGTCGCCGTGGACGCCAAGACCGGCTCGTCCGGTTCCGGGCGCGCGCTCAAGGAGACCACGCATCATCCGACGCGGCACGCGGACTTCCGCGCGTACAAGCCGCTGTCGCACCAGCACGAGCCGGAGATTCTGCAAGCCTGGGGCGACCCGGACGGCGAGCGCATCCGCATAAGCTTCGTGGCCCAGAGCATGGATGCGGCGCGGGGCATCTTCGTCACCGTGCATCTGACGCTGGCGCAGGAGAGCGACACACACGCGCTGTTGCGGCGCTACGCCGAGTTCTACGAGGAGTGCCCGTTCGTGCGCGTGGGCGAGGATTCGCCGGCGCTTCAGAACGTGGTCGGCTCGAACTTCTGCGACGTGTCGGTGGCCTGCCGCCGCCGGCAGGTTGTGGCGATGGCCGCGCTGGACAATCTGGTCAAGGGCATGGCGGGGACGGCGATTCAGAACATGAACCTGATGTGCGGGCTGGCGGAGGAAACGGGGCTGTGGGCGCCGGGGCTGCGGCCGGTGTGAGGGGAATGCAAACAGAAGAACCAAGAACGCAGAATCAAGAATGCAAGTCGCCGGAGCGCCTGAATGAGGGGCCGGATCTTGTCGTGGGATCAACGTATTCGACTGCGGTTCTTGCGGTTCGCATTCTTGGTTCTGAATTGCACTTCCCGCGCTTGGCGCGGGCGCTGAGCGGAGACTCCTGATGCGTCACTGGGTCAGCATGCTCGACTGGACGCCTGCGGAGATGTCGGCCCTGGTCGCGCTTGCGCGGCGGATCAAGGCCGGGCAGGGCGGCGGTGAGGTCGCGCGCCTGCGCGAGCGCATCCTGACGATGGTGTTCTTCAACCCGTCGTTGCGGACGCGCACTTCGTTCGAGGCCGCGATGCTCCGCTTCGGCGGCCATTCGATCTGCCTCGACGTGGGCGGGAACACCTGGAAGCTCGAGCACCGCGACGGCGTGCGGATGGACGGCGACTGCGCCGAGCACATCCGCGAAGCGGCGCCCGTGCTCTGCCGCTACGGCGACCTGCTCGCGGTGCGCTCGTTCGCCGGCATGAAGAGCGCCGCCGAGGACGCCGCGGACCGCGTGATCCGCGCGTTCGCCCGCTTCGCGACGCAACCGGTGATCAACATGGAGTCGGCGATGGAGCATCCGTGCCAGGGACTGGCCGACTGGATGACCGTCGACGAGAAGCTCGGCTCGCCGCGCGGACGGCGCTTTGCGCTCACCTGGGCGCCGCAGGTCAAGGGGCTGCCCATGGCTGTGCCGCATTCGGCGGCGTTGTCGGCCGCGGCCGCGGGGATGCACGTGACGATCGCGCACCCGCCGGGCTACGAGTTGAACCGCGCCATCCTGGACCGCGCCGCGAGCTGGTGCCGCGAAGCCGGAACGACGCTGACCGTCACGCACGAGCAGCGCGCCGCATGCCGCGAGGCCGACGTGGTATACGTGAAAAGCTGGGGCGCGGCAGGATTCTACGGCGAACCGCAGGCGCAGTCCGCGAGCTTCGCCGAGCACGCCGGCTGGATGGTGACGCCGGAGCACCTCGGCCCGCGCGCCATTCTCATGCACTGCCTGCCGGTGCGACGAAACGTGGTGATCGCGGACGCGGCGCTGGACGACCCGCGGAGCGTGGTGGTGGACGAGGCGGAGAACCGCATGTGGGCGCAGGCGGCGATCCTGTCCCGGCTGCTCGCTCGGAATTGAACCACAGCGGCCCAGAGACACCGAGTCAGAGAGAGGGAGCGACGAAGCGGTGAGGTGATGGAGTGGCGGAGTGACGAAGCGACGGAGTGAGGAAGTGCCATCGTGATCGCCGCGGCAGTAACGCACTCCGCGTTCTCCATTTTGTATGCTGCATTCTTCAATTTGCATTTCCCGCAAGCGAGCCCGCCATGCACGTGCAAAGCAACCTAAAGGCCCTGCGGACCGCGATCCCCTACATTCGCGCGTACAAGGGACAGATTTTCGTCGTCAAGCTCAGCGGGCAGATGTGCACGCCGGGCAAAACGCTCGACAACCTCGTGGACCAGATCGCCCTGCTCTACCAGCTTCGCATCCGCATCGTCGTTGTCCACGGCGGCGGCGACCAGGCGGACGCGCTGTGCCGCCGGCTGGGCGCCGAGCCGCGGCGCTTCGCCGGCCGCCGCATCACCGACGACGCGGCGCTCGAGGTCGCCAAGATGGCCTTCGCCGGCACGGTCAACACCGACCTGCTGGCGGCCATGCGAAAAGCGCGCCTGCCCGCGGTCGGACTGAGCGGCATCGACGCCGACCTGCTGACAGCGCGCCGCCGCCCGCCCCAGGCGACGAACGACCCGTCCACGGGACAGACGCGCGAGATCGACTTCGGCCACGTGGGCGACATCGTGGACGTCTCGCCGCGAATCCTCAAGCACCTGCTGATGGAAGAGTACGTGCCCGTGGTGTGCTCGCTGGCGGCGGACGCCGAAGGAAACGTGTTGAACGTGAACGCCGACACCGTGGCGTCACGCATTGCGGTGGAGCTCGGCGCGGCCAAGTACTTCCTCATCACGCGCGTGGACGGCGTGATGCGCAGCCTCTCGGACCCCGGCTCGCTCCTGCCCCTGCTCGATCTGCGGCAGCTCGAAGAGCTGGTGGCGGCCGGTGCGGTCTCGGGCGGGATGCTGCCGAAGCTCGCCGCGTGCCGGGCCGCGCTTCTCGGCGGCGTTCCGAAGGTGCACATCGTCAACGGGCTGACGCCGGACACGCTCCTGGGCGAGGTCTTCACGAATGAGGGCTGCGGCACGCTGCTGGTGGAAAAACACGCCGCCGCACGCACGGCGGAACCGGTGACGGTCGCGACATGATCGAGCGGCTCAAGCGATACGTGGCGATTCCGAGCGTGTCCCGGCAGGAGGGCGCGCTGGCCGACGTCGTCGCGGGCGACCTGCTGAGCGCCGGCTTGCGCGTGCAGCGGCACGGGCACAATGTGTGGTGCGAATTGGGCGACGCACCGCGCCCGCGGCTGCTGCTGAACTCGCATCTCGACACCGTGCCGCCGGGACAGGGCTGGTCGGCCGACCCGTGGATTCCAGTCGAGCGCGACGGCGGCGTGGTCGGGCTGGGCGCGAACGATGCGAAGGGCTGCGCCGTCGCAATGCTCGAAGCCGCCCTGGCGTTGAAGCGCTCGCTTGCCGCCGGCGGGCGCCTGGGCGGGACGATCGTTCTCGCGCTTACCGCCGAAGAGGAGATCAGCGGGCAGGGGCTGGGAAGCATCCTGGAGCGGCTGGTGCCGCTGGATGCGGCGCTGGTCGGCGAGCCGACCGGCATGACCCCGATGATCGCCCAGCGCGGGCTCTTGATCCTCAAGGGCCTGGCGCGCGGCCGCAGCGGGCACCCTGCAAATACGCCGATGGACGGCGACAGCAATGCGATCCTGACTGCGGCCGGCGACCTGGCGCGGCTGGCGGATTTCGACTGGGGGCCGCCGCACCCGCTGCTGGGCCGCTGCCACGCGCACGTGACGCGCATCCAGGGCGGAATCGCGGACAACGTCGTGCCGGACGCGTGCGAGTTCCTGCTGGATGTCCGCACCACGCCGATGGAGTCGCACCGCTCCTTGTACGAGCGCCTGCGGTCCGCCATGCGCAGCGAGTTGAGCATCCGCAGCGAGCGGCTGGCGCCGGTCGAAACCGCCGCGGACGCGGCCATCGTCCGCGCCATCCTGCGGGCGCTGCCCGCGGCGCGCCCGGCGGGCAGCCCGGCCATGAGCGACATGGTGTTCCTGAGCGGCGTGCCGGCAGTGAAGATCGGGCCCGGCGACACGCGGCGTTCGCACACGCCGGACGAGTTCGTGGCGCAGCGCGAGATTCACGAGGCGGCCGCGGGTTACGAGCGGATCGTCCGCGAGTATTTCGCCGCGGATCGAATCACGGCCGAGCGCGCCGCAGCGAGGGGGAGCGAACGGTGAGCGACCCTGGCGAATCGCGGCTTTGGCACAAGGGTGCCGCGACGGACGAGTCCATTCATCGCTTCACGGTTGGCGACGATCCGCGCTGGGACGCCCACCTGGTGCACTGGGACTGCCTCGGCTCGGCCGCGCATGCGCGGACACTCCACCGCGCGGGCGTGCTGAGTGACGACGAACTTCGCTCGCTGCTGGACGGGCTGGCGGAGATCGACGCGCTGGCGCGTGACGGCCGCTTCGGGATTCCGCCGGAGCTGGAGGACTGCCACACCGCAATCGAAGCGCACCTGACGCGGACCTGCGGCGAGGCGGGGGCGAAGATTCACGCCGGCCGCTCGCGCAACGACCAGGTCGCGACCGCCATGCGGCTGCTGATGCGCTCGCGCGCCCTGGAGTGGATCGACCTGCTCCGCGCATTTGCCGAGACGGCGCTGTTCCGCATGGGGCGCGACGGGGCGGCGCCGATGCCCGGCTACACGCACCTGCAACCGGCCATGCCGTCCAGCGTCGGCCAGTGGCTGCATGCGATCGCCGAGGGAGCGCTGGAGCAGGTCCGCGCGTGCCTGGACCTGCTGGACCGCCTCGATTGCTGTCCGCTTGGGACGGGCGCGGGTTACGGCGTGCCGTTGCCGCTCGACCGCAAGTTCACGGCCTGCCTGCTGGGATTCTCGCGCGTGCAGCGCAGCCCGATCGACGCACAGAACAGCCGTGGGCGGATGGAGAAGTATTTCGCGCGCGTCGCGGCGGACATTGGCGCCGTCCTGGAAAGGCTCGGCGCGGACGTGGTGCTCTTCGCCGCCGACGAGTTCGGTTTCTTCTCGCTGCCTGAGGCGCTGACCACCGGCTCGTCGATCATGCCGCAGAAGCGCAACCCGGACGCGGCGGAGCTGCTTCGGGCGCACGGGGCGCGGCTGCGGGCGCGCGTGGCGGAGATCGAATCGATCTGCGGAAAGCTCGGAAGCGGCTATCATCGCGACCTCCAGTTGACCAAGGAGCCGGCGATCCGTTGCGGACAGGAGACGGCGGAGCTGCTGCGCGTAGCGAGCCGCGTGCTTGAATGTCTCGAGTTTCAGCGTGAGCGGATGTCGGTCGCGATGCGACCCGAGCTGTATGCGACCCACGCCGCGCTGGAGCTGGTGCGGCAGGGCGTTCCGTTCCGCGAGGCGTACCGGCGTGTGGCCGGGCAGGTGCGCAGCGGCGCGTTCGGCGAGGAGCAAGCGAAGCCGTATCGCGCGGCTGCGGCCGTGGTCAGCGCCGAAACGATTGCGGCGATCCGCGCGGACGCCGCGCACCTGGGCGCGCTGGCCGCGACCGTCCGCGAGCGCGTTGCCACGGCCGAGCGGACGCTGCTTGCGACGCGGTGAATGGACGTGAAACGGCCAAACGCGAGTCGCGAAGAACGGGTTACGAAGCGGCGGTTCGCCGTTCACATGGAGTGAGCCCCCGGGATGCCCCGATCGCCCGACATCCATCGCGTCCTGATCCTCGGCAGCGGTCCGATCGTCATCGGCCAGGCGTGCGAGTTCGACTACTCCGGCACGCAGGCCTGTCGCGCCTTGCGCGACGAGGGCGTGCACGTCGTGCTGCTGAACAGCAACCCGGCCACGATCATGACGGATCCGGAGCTGGCGCCGCGGACATATATCGAGCCGATCACCACGGACGCCGTCGAGCAGATTCTCACGCTGGAGGCCCGCCGCGGATCGCCCGTCGATTCGCTCCTGCCGACGCTCGGCGGCCAGACCGGACTGAACACGGCGATGGCGGCTCACGAGGCCGGCATCCTCGCGCGGCACGGCGTGCGGATGATCGGCGCCACGCCGGAAGCCATCCGTCGCGCCGAGGACCGCGAGGAGTTCAAAAAAACGGTGACCGCGATCGGCGTCGAGGTGCCGCGCTCGGCGACGGCGCAATCGTACGAGGAGGCGCTCCGCGTGCTGGAGCGCGTCCCGCTGCCGGTCTGCATCCGCCCGGCGTACACGCTGGGCGGCACGGGCGGGGGGATGGCGCGCACGCTGGAGCAATTCGAGGCGATCGTGCGCGACGGACTGGCGCAGTCGCCGGTCGCCCAGGTGCTCGTCGAGGAGGACCTCACCGGCTGGAAGGAATACGAGCTGGAGATGATCCGCGACCGCCGCGACAACGTCGTGGTGGTTTGCTCGATCGAGAACGTCGACCCGATGGGCGTGCACACGGGCGATTCGGTGACGGTCGCGCCGGCGCTGACGCTGAGCGACAAGGAATACCAGCGCATGCGGGACGCGGCGATCGCGATCATGCGCGCCGTCGGCGTGGACACCGGGGGGTCGAACATCCAGTTCGCGGTGAACCCGCGCGACGGTCGGATGGTGGCGATCGAGATGAACCCGCGCGTCTCGCGCTCCAGCGCCCTGGCCAGCAAGGCGACGGGCTTCCCGATCGCCAAGATCGCCGCCAAGCTCGCGATCGGCTACACGCTGGACGAGCTGCGCAACGACATCACGCGCGTCACCAGCGCCTGCTTCGAGCCGACCATCGACTACTGCGTGGTCAAGATGCCGCGCTTCGCGTTCGAGAAATTCCCCGAGGCGGACGAGACGCTCACCACCAGCATGAAGTCCGTCGGCGAGGCGATGGCGATCGGGCGCACGTTCAAGGAAGCATTTCAGAAGTGCATCCGCTCGATGGAGATCAAGCGGACGGGGTACGGCCTGCATCCAGATGACAAGTGGCTTGAAGCGCAGCGCCGCCGCCAGGTGCGCGAGGCGCGGGGCGAATCGGAGTGGATCGACGCCGGGGGGATCGGCACCGGCGCCGAAGCGCCGCTCTTCGGCGGCACCGCGCTGGGCGAACCGCCCGCGGACACCGTGGAAGGGGCCTCGCGCGAATGGCCGATCCCGGACGAGGTGCTGACCGCCAAGATCGGCACGCCCTGCCAGGGGCGGCTGTACTACATCCGCTACGCGCTCAAGCTGGGCTGGAGCGTCGAGCGCATCCACGAGCTGTCCGGCAT
>JABRWC010000107.1:0-18303 GCA_039961675.1 Phycisphaerae bacterium | reverse complement strand
GTGTAAACTGTTTACTGCTCTGAGTAATAGTTCGCACGTCCCGCGCGTCGGCACTTGCGATCTGCGCACCCCGCGCGGCGTGCTTCTGCGCTGCGGCGTCGGCTGATGGCGGCCGCGTGCCTTGTTGTGAGGACTGCGGCCGCCGACGGCGGGCGGGGTCTTTGGAAACCCACGTTGGATCACCCATGACGAGCCGTTCGCTGTTGTGCTGGCTGTGTTCCGCCGGGCTTGTTGCCGCTGCGGCTGCCGTTCAGGACGAGCGCCCGCTGCCGGGCTACCAAGGCCGAATTGCCGGCGAGGTGCTCAAGTACCATTCACCGGATCCGAGCGTCACGAGTGGGCTGCTGGTACGCTCGATCGACGCCGAACGCGTGATCGAGTGGGAGACCCAACCGCTGCCGGCGGACTTCAACGGAGACACTGCGAGCTTCGTCTGGCTCTTCGGCCTCGACGTCAACCCCGCCGGGCGCCGCTTCACGCTCGCGGTCAACGGCGAGCCGTGGTTCGAATTCCGCAACCCGCCGAGCAGCGATGTGCGCGACTGGACGATCGCCGGACCGCGTGGCGCGACGCTGCACTTCCGAGCCACGATGGTCGATCGCTTCGGCGACCTGATGGGCTATGCCATTTTGCGCGTGCCGCGCGCGGCGCTGATGCCCGGCCGGACGTTGCGGTTGCGCGTCGGGGGCGAGAGCGCCGGCGACCCCGCGTGGTACATCACGTTTCAGGCCCGGGTCGTGGAGCAGGCCGAACTGACCGCTCGTCCCGCGCTGCTGCGCGACGCCGGCGGAATCTACCAGCCGCTCGTGCTATCGGTCACCCACCTGGGGCCGCCGATGGAAGCGCTCGTTACGACCTCCGTGGGCGCTGAGCAGCATCTCACGCTCGAACTCGGCGGCAATCGCGTGGAGCTGCGGCTCCCCGAATTGGCCGCGCCGATGGACGTCACCGTCCGCGTACGCAGCGGCGACACCGATCTTCACGTCCTCACCGCCAGCGTACAGCCCGTCCGCCACTGGACGATCAACCTCGTACAACACACGCACACCGACGTCGGTTACACCCGGCCGCAGACGGAGATCCTGCCGGAGCACGTCCGTTTCATCGACACCGCGCTCGACCTGTGCGATCAGACGGACAGCTATCCGGATGAAGCGCGGTTCCGCTGGACCTGCGAGGCGTCGTGGCCGGTGCGCGAATACCTCGGCTGTCGCACGCCCGAGCAGATCGAGCGCCTCCTCCGCCGCGTGCGCGAGGGGCGGATCGAGATTACCGCGATGTTCCTGAACATGTCCGAGGTGATGGATGAAACGAGCTACCCTTCGTTCCTCGCCCCGGTGCGGCGGTTTCGCGAAGCCGGCCTGCCGGTGACGACCGCGATGCAGGACGACGTGAACGGCGTGGCCTGGTGCCTGGCCGACTACTTCGCCGGCGCCGGGATTGAGTTCCTGGTCATGGGGCAGCACGGCCACCGCGCGCTGATTCCGTTTGACAGGCCCACCGTGTTCTGGTGGGAGTCGCCCGCGGGAAGCCGCGTGCTCGCCTTTCGCGCGGACCACTACATGACCGGCAATTTCTGGGGGGTCCATACGGGCCGGATGGAAGTGGTCGAAGATGAGCTGCTGCAATATCTGGCGAACCTGGAACGGGTGGGCTACCCGTTCGACCGTGTCGCGGTGCAGCACTCCGGTTACGCGACCGACAACTCGCCGCCGTCCGTCGCCTCGAGCGAACTGGTGCGGGCGTGGAACGAGCGTTTCGTCTGGCCGCGCTTGCGCTGCGCCGTCGCGCGCGAGTTTCCCGAGTGGGCGCGCCGCGAGCGCGGCGCCGAGCTGCCGGTAATCCGGCAGGCATGGACCGACTGGTGGACCGATGGGTTCGGCTCGGCCGCGCGCGAGTCGGCCGCGGCCCGCGTCACTCAAGGCCGGTTGGTCGCAGTGGAAGGGCTGTCGGCGCTGACCGCGGCCGCCGGAGGCGAGCCGGCGCCGGCGTTGCGCGCGGCGGTTGCCGAGGCGCGTGATGCGCTGATCTTCTGGGGCGAGCACACGATGGGCTCGGCCGAGAGCATCCGGGAGCCGTTCTGCGAGAACTCGCAGGTGCAGTGGGCCGAGAAGTCCGCCTATGCGTGGGACGCGGTGAAGCGCGCCGCGACGCTGTGCGAGTCGGCGCTCGGGCGGCTCCTGGCGCGGATCGATCCGGCCGACGCGCCTAGGCTGGTGGTGTTCAACACGCTGAATTTCCCGCGCTCCGCCGTGCTTGAGCTCTACGTGGACCACGCGCTCTTGCCGCCTGATCATTCGTTTCGGTTGGTTGACGAGAACGGTGAGGCGCTGCTTGTTCAGCTTCTGCGGAGCCGGGAGGAAGGCAGCTACTGGGCGATCTGGGCACGCGACGTTCCCGCGTTCGGGTGGCGCGAATTCCGCGTCGAGCCCGCGCCGCCGGGCGCGCCGCCCGCGCCGCCACGGGCGGCGACGGAGCTCGAAAACGCGCACTACCGCATCGTGCTCGACGGCCAGAAGGGTGGAATCCGCGAGTGGACCGACCGGTCGTCCGGCGCGACGCTGACCGACCCAGCCGCCGAATGGCTGCTGGGCCAGCTCGTCTACGAATCGCTCGGCAATCGCGAGCAGCTCGAGGCGTTCACGCTCGAGAAGTACGCGCGGCGCTCGCTGGAGGAGGTCGTCGCCGAGGGTGTCGTCGAAGGGCCGATCTGGTCTTCGCTGCGTTTCCGCGGCGAGCTCCCGGGCTGCGAGGGGCCCGGAGGCGCGCGCTGCGAGATTCGACTTTTTCACCCGGAACAGCGCCTGGAATTGCACTACACGATTCAGAAGCGGCGCGTCCTTGACCCCGAGGGAATCTACGTCGCCTTCCCGTTCGCGCCGCCGCAGGCACGAATCGTCTACGAATCGCTCGGCGGCCTGGTCGCGCCGGCGACCGACATCATCCCCCGCGCATCGTCGGACTGGCAGGCCGCCCAGGCCTTTGCGGCCGTGCGGTGGCGCGCGGCGCAGGTCGTCGTCTCCAGCCCCGAAATTCCGCTCTTCCAGTTCGGCGACATCAACACCGGCAAGTTTCAGCCGCAGGCCAGGATCGAGCGCGCGCACCTCTACTCGTGGGTCATGAACAACTACTGGACCACAAATTTCTGCGCCAGCCAGGAGGGCGAGTTCCGCTGGAGCTACGCGCTCGCCTCATCGACGGACACGTCAGCCGGTTTCGCAACGCGCTTTGGCTGGGGGCGGCGGGTCCCGCTGCTCGGGCGCGTCCTGCCCGGCGGCGGTGCGGCCCGACCGCTGGCGCAACAGTCGCTGCTCGCGTTCGATGCGCCGAACCTGATCCTGGCGGGCGCGCGCCAAGCAGCGCACGGCGCGGGCGTAATTCTTCATTTGCGCGAGGTCGAGGGCCATGCAGCACGCCTGGCCACCTCGGAGTGGCGCTTCGCTGGCCGGCCGCTGCGCGTCGTGGAGGTGAACGCGCTGGAAGACGAATTGGCGGCCGTCACCGACGCCGTCGACTTTGCCCCCCGACAAGTGAAGTTCCTCCATCTGGAGCCGGAATAGCCGACGCGCGGCCAAGACGCCGGGCTGCGCGGGACGTCCGGCGAGGGACGGCGCGAAACCATCCGAGCTTGCTTCTTCCGACTGCATCCGGTTCTGAAAACGCCGACGGCGGACAACCCTGGGCTGCCCGCCGCCGAATGTTCACGACTGCACTTCGGTTGAGAGCACTCGCGCGCGATTCCGACCGAGCACGCCGCGCCGTCGCTCGAGGCCAAGCGCTCGCGCGGCCGGCGCTGCGCGGATCGCCCCGCGATCAGTACGTGTTGTACGCCTTGCCGGTCTCGTCCGTCGCGGTCGAGTTGATCAGAAACTCGCCCGTGGTCGGGTTGTACACCCAGCCCTCGCCGCCGGCCGTGTTCACCTGCGGCGGGCTGTTGGCCGAGTCGATTAACACGCCCGTCGGATTGGTCGGGCTTCCCACCGGGCACGGTGGGATCGACAGAAGGTACGGCCCGAACTTGTACGTCGAGCTCTTCGTGCTCGACGTCGCGCCCGCGGCGCTGGAGTACTTGGTCAGGTGGTCCTGCATCACGCCGCTGTCGTGCCCGGGAAACTTGCCCGCGTGCTCAGCAGCGTAGAGGTTGATGGCGTTGCGCACGATCGAGAGGTTGCCCAGCACCACCGAATCGCCAGCGCCGGCGGCCCCACGGCTCAGGCGCGGAATGGCCATTGCGGCGATGATCCCGATGATGACGATGACGACCACCAGCTCGACCAGCGAGAAGCCCCAGTGGCGCCGAGAAACCATTGACTTCACGTGTGCACTCCCTGTGAGATTCTGCGCCGCCCCGCGAGCGGACCGGGCGAACAGCCCCGAACCGACTCACGTCCACGGCCACGGGTTTAGCATCGTCCCGACGGGGGACGGGCTTTAGCCCGCCGACGCGGATTGCGACCGACGTCACTCCGGCGGCGCGAGGACCAGCCAGACCTCGCGCGTCCCGCGCGTCAGCCGCACGCGGTCCCGGCGGATTTCGCTCACGCGCCACTCGCCCACAACCGCGTTCGCGGGGTACAGCATGCCGTCGAGCAGCGCCAGCGGAGTTGGTCCGGTAACGACTCCCTGAAGCGTGAGCGCGGGCGTGCTCGACTCCAACTGCTCCGCGGCCTCTTCCGCCGGGGCGGATGCCGCCGCCAGCGTCGGGCGCGACGCCGCGCGCTGGAGCACCGGTGTGAGCGCGAATGGATCGCGCGTGAGCGTCAGCGACGAGCTGGAGGCAAGCTCGCTCTTCTCCAGCGCACGGATCAATTCGGCTACGTCGTCGCTGGCTTCGGCCTTGAGCGCGGCCGGGCTCGGCACGGCCGCCGACGACGCGCTTTCGGGCTGCGCGCTGCGCAGCGAATCCGCCACCCAGGCAGCGCCGACCAGCAGCGCCGCTCCCGCGAGAGACCGTGTTCGCCAGCCGCTTCCACTCATGGCGTCGGCGCCTCTCCCGCCTCGAGCAGTTCGTCCTCAAGCAGATACAGGCGAAGCGTGAAGCTCAGCGCGCAGCGCGGTGCGTCCGTCAACTCCGGGGCGTGGAGCACGAGATCTTCCACGGAGTAGTGCGGGCGCTCGCGGTCCAGGGCCTGGAGAAACGCGAGCAGCGCTCCCAGCGTGCCGTGCCCCGCGAAGCGGCCGTCCGCCGCGGTGCGTCCCGCGACGCGCTGCGGCGCCTGCGGCGCGAGCTGCTCGATGACCAGCCCGCAGCGCTGGGCCAGGTCGCCGAGCGCGTTGAACGTCTCGGCCCGCTCGCGCACACGCGGCACGCGCGCTGCCACGCGAGCGATGCCCTCGCGCAGTGACCGCGCGTCCTGCTCGCACGACTTCAGCCGGGCCGACGCCGACTCCGTTTCCCGGGCGGCGACGGCCGCTTCACGTTCCAATTGGCGGCGCTCGTCGGCGCCCGCGCCGGCCGGGCGGACGACGGCGAAGTAGCCCGCAAGCCCGATGGCCAGCATCGCGCCGGCGCCCGCCAGGTCGACGTCGTATACCCGCATCAGCCGACGACAGAGGATCATGGGTCTGTTCCCCCCACGACGCAGCGGATGCGGAACGCAACGCCTTCACCATCAAAGAGCGGTTTCCGCACGGCCTCGACCAGGTCGATCTGCGACCAGCCCGCTGCGCCCCGCAATCCGCCGATCAACGCGGTGACTTCCTCGGCGCTGAGCGCCGATCCTGAAAGTTCGATCTGCCAGCCCGCCTCGCCAGCAGCCGTTTTTGCTTCCGTACCGACGGCGGGTTGCCCGCGCGCGTCCTTGGACGGCGCCCCCAAGCGCTGCACGCGCAGCTCGCTCAGCGCGGCCCCGTCGGGAACGGCCGCCGCGAGCGCCGCGAGGTCCTGGGCCATCCGCCTTCCGCCGTTCAGGGCGCAGATTGCGCGCGCCTGCTGCGCCAGCATGTTGCGTTGTCCCACGGCCGACGCGAGCCGCCGGTCCAGGTCGGTGGCCGTGGACCGGAGATCGCCGAGACGCACTCGCAGCCCTTGAGTCGAGCGGTTGGCCGTTTGTCCGGCGACCAGCAGGCAAGTCAAGAGCGCGGCGCCCAGCACGCAGGCGACGATCCAGGCGTTGCGCCGTCTGGATCGCGCGTGCGACTCGACCCATTCTTGAGGCAGCAGGTTGACCGCGCAGCTCACCGCTTCTCCAGTTCCAGCAGCCCGGCCCCGATCGCGACGGCGTTGCCCGGCGTCAGGTCGGCATACACCCCCCCGACCCCGCGCCCCGGCCGCTCGCACGCGGCCCCGCGCAGCACCATGGTGCGCACGCCCGAGACCGTCTCGATGTACTCGTCCAGCCCGCGGAGCTCGGCCCCGCCGCCGGCCAGGATCAGCCGGGTCGGCGTCGCGCGCGGGTAGTATTGCAGCACGTAGGAAAGGCAGACGTTGAGCTCGCGCAGCAGCTTCTGCAACGAGTCTTGCAGCAGCCGGTGGCAGATCGCGGCCACCCCTTCCTCCAGAACGAGCGGCTCGTCGCGCCCGGGCTTCGGCTCGAGCCGGGACTCGGCGCTGATGCCATAGTCCCGCTTGATCCGCTCGGCCTCGGCGTACGACGCCTCAAAGCCCTCGGCAAGCCGGCGGGGCCACTCGTCGCCGCTGACGGCGACGGAGCGCACGTATACCGGTGTTTGTCCCACAACCGCGATGATCTGCGTCCGATGCATGCCAAGATCAAGGATTCCCCACAGGTCGTTCGCCTCCGGCTCGAAGAGCAGCCCCGCGGACTGCACCAGCGCGGGCGCGGACACGGTCAGCGCCTTCAATCGCAGTCCGCAGCCGGCGGCGTTGCGAGCGAGCTCGTTGGCCTGCGCGCTGCGGACCGCGACGGCCATGACGTTCACGTCTCCCCGGTGCCCTTCGGGCAGCAACCAGTATCGAACCTCGAGTTCGCCCGGCTCGGTGCGCGTCTCCCGCGCGACCTCCCAGGCGAGCGCCTGGTGAACCCGCTCGGGCGGCTGTCTCAGGGCGGCATCCGGCAGCCGCAGCGCGTGGTAGTGCACGTCGGGCGGCGAGAGCACCAGGCCGATGGCCTCGCCCCGGAAGCGGCCCTGCTCCAGCATGCGCGCCAGCCGCTGCGGATCGGGCGGAGGGTTGGGGTCGGTGCTGCGGATCGCCGCGGCGGGCAGCTCAACGCGCAGCGTCTCGGCCGCGATGCGATTGCGCCCGCGAGCCGCCACCTGCGCAGCGCGCACCCCGGAGCGGCCGACGTCAAACGTGACCGCCGAGACGCGCGGAGTCAACGATCTCAGCAGCGTGCCCATGCAGCGCCCGGTTCCCTGTCCCTAGCGGCCCGCGGTGGCGATGTCGAACAGCGGCAGAAACAGCGCCATCGCCACGGCCCCAACGATCAACCCCATGAAGGCGAGCATCGCCGGCTCGACGATGCGCGTCGCGTCGGAGATCATCTGGTCGTTGTCCTCGTCCAGCCATTTCGAGACGAAGTCCACCGCGTCCGCCAGCTTGCCGTTGTCCTCGCCGGTGGTGATCGCCGCGGCGACGACCGGCTCGACCCAGCGGTGCTCGGACAGCACGCGCCCCATGCGGCCGCCGGCGGCCACACGCTCCTCGATCTCGTCCAACGAGCGCAGCACCAGCGCGCTGCGCACGGCCCCGCGCGACTGGCGCAGGATCTCCAGCAGCGGCACGTGGCAGCGCAGCCCCGCGGCCCAGACGCGCAGCACACGCGCCAGCGTCAGCCGCGCGTACATGCGGCCGATCAGCGGCAGCCCGGGCAGAACCGCGTCGAGCCAAAGCCGCAGGCCCGGCGCGCGCAGCACGAGCGCGGCCAGCCCGATCAGACCGACGGCGCCCAGCCCGAGCACCGCCCACTGCTCGCGGCAGAAAGCCGAAAGCCAGAACAGCGCCTGCGTGTACATCGGCACCGGCGCCCGCAGCCCCTCGAACAACTGCTTGAACCGCGGAACGACAAACAGCATCAGCGTCGCCACGGACGCCGCGCACATCACGCACAACAGCAGCGGGTAGATCATCGCGCCGACCAGGCTGCGGCGCACGCGGAGCTGTCGCTGCAACAGCTCGTTCAGGCGCGCGAACGCCTCCGGCAGCGAGGCCGTCAGCTCGCCGGCGGCGACCATGCTCACGAACAGCGGCCCGAACGCGCGCGAATGCCGCCCGAGCGCCTCGCTGAGCGATCCGCCGGTCTCGACGTGGGTGCGCACGGCGTGGACGGCGGCGCGCATCCCGCCGCGGCGCGACTGGGCCTCGATCGCCTCTAGCGCTGGCACGACGGCGGCCCCGGATTCGAGCAGCATGCGCATCTGCCGCGTGAAAAGCACCAGGTCCGTGCCGCTCACGCCGCCGCGGCCCGAGACGCGCGGCTCGGCCGCCGGCGCGCTCGGCCGCAAGCGCAGGACCATCATGCCGCGACCGCGGAGCGAATCCGCGGCCTCGCGCTCGCTGGACGCCTCCAGCCGGTCCTGCACGGAGCGGCCGTCGGCGGTCAGGGCCTCGTATGCGTAGTGCATGCGACGACTCCTACGCCTGCGCCAGCGCCGGCGTGCGCCGCTCGGCGCGCGTGCTCGATTCGGACTCCGCCAGCGTCACCCGCAGGACCTCCTCGAGCGTGGAGCGGCCGGACTCGACCAGCCGCAGGCCCTCGTCGCGCAGCGGAAGCCAGCCGTGCTCGCGGCAGGCGCGCCGCAGCGCCTCTTCGTCGGAGAGGCGGTTCAGGCTTGGGCGCAGGTCTTCGGTGACCTCGAGGATCTCAAAGATCCCGGTGCGGCCGCGGAAGCCGCTGTCGTGGCACTGCTTGCAGCCCTCGCCGCGGTAGAACACGCGCGTGCTGTCGCCGAGCCAGCCGGCGTCGGCCAGCGCGGCGTCCGAGGGGTAGTACGACGTGCGGCAGTGCGGGCAGATGGTGCGGGCCAGGCGCTGGGCGATGACGCCGTTGAACGCCGACGCCAGCAGGTACGGCTCGATGCCCATGTCGGCCAGCCGGACGAAGGCGCCCGGGGCGTTGTTCGTGTGCAGCGTGCTGAGGACCAGGTGTCCGGTAAGGGCGGCTTGGATCGCGACGCGGGCCGTGTCCTGGTCGCGGATTTCGCCGACCATGATCACGTCGGGGTCCTGGCGCAGGATCGAGCGCAGCGCGCGGGCGAAGGTCATGCCGATCGCGTCGTGCACCTGAATCTGGTTGATGCCGTCGAGCTGGTACTCGACCGGGTCCTCGATGGTGATGATGTTGCGGTCCGGGCTGGAAAGCAGATCGAGCATCGAATACAGCGTGGTCGTCTTGCCGCTGCCGGTCGGCCCGGTCACCAGCACGATGCCGTGCGGCTTAGAGAAAATGCGGCGGAACGCGGCGACCTGGCCGGCTTCCAGGCCCAGCTTTTCCAGCGACGTGTTCAGGTTGCTCTTGTCCAGCACGCGCAGGACGACCTTCTCGCCCAGCAGCGTGGGCATGCTCGAGACGCGCAGGTCGATCTCACGCCCCTCGGCCACCACGTGAACGCGGCCCTCCTGCGGCAGGCGGCGCTCGGCGATGTCCATCTTTCCGATCACCTTGACGCGCGAGACGATCGAAGCGTGCATACCCGGCGGAGCGGTCATCAGGTCGCGGAGCTTGCCGTCGATGCGGTAGCGGATCCGCGTGGATTTCTTGCACGGCTCGACGTGGATGTCGCTGGCGCCGTCGCGAATCGCCGTCAGGACCGCCAGGTTCACCAGGTTGATGACCGGGCTGCCCTCGATCATTCGCCCGATCTCGTGCGGCGTGTCCTCGTCGACCGTCTCCTTCTCGACCACCTCGACGTCGGTGCTGGTGAGATTGACCAGGAACGAGTCGACGTCGACCTGCTCGCCCAGGTATTTCTCCTGGAACTCAACGATGTTGCTTTCCATCGCCAGGACCGGGTTGATCTCGCAGCCCGTCAGGCGTTGCAGGCGGTCGATCGCCGAGAGCGACTGCGGCTCGGCCATTGCGACCGTCAGCCGGCCGCGGACCTTGAACATCGGCAGTGCCGTGAGTCGTTCGGCCTCCTCGCGGCTGAGCAGCCGGGCGACGGCCGGATCGATCAGCCCGTGGCGCAGGACGCAGAACTTGACGTGCAGGTGCCGGCTGAGCGCGCTGAGCAGCGCGGTCGCGGACAGCAGGTTCAGGTCCACCAGCGTTTCACCCAGCCGCTTGTTGTCGGTTGACTGCTGCCGCAGCGCGCGGGAGAGGTCCTCCCGGGAGATCAGTCCTTCGGTGACGAGCAGTTCGCCCAGTCGGCTGGTGCGGGCCAGCTTCATCGTTTGCAGCTCCGGATCGCGCTCTCCACGCCGTCGAACACGTCGAGTTGCAGCAGCACGTCGGTCAGGTCGAGCGACTCGCGGCAGGTCTCGGTCAGCGACGCCAGGCGCGGACGATCGCCGCCGACCTGCCCCGTGCATTCGTCCGCCAGCAGCTCGATGCCCACGCTGTCCAGGTACGGTACGTCCTCCATGTCCAGCACCAGCCGCCCGGCATGCGCGCGCACCCCGGCGCGGATTTTGCCGCGCAGCTCCTCCACGTCGTCGCGGACCAGCGGCCCGTGCGGCACGAGCACCAGTACGGCCCCATGCTGCTGCTGCTCGATCTTCATGCGCCAGACTCCCGCCCGTCGCGAGCGCCGGCGGCGCGCGGCGCTCCGTCACTGAGCCGACGCCCGCTGGCGCGCGCCTGCTGAACCATTGCGAAGGACTCCACCATCAGCGCCTCGAGCGGGACCGGCCGCGTGTCGCCGCCAGCCAGCCCGATCCGCACACCGATGTCGCGAACGTCGGTGAGGTGCCGCGCCAGCACGTTTTCGCACGCGGCCAGGAGCTTGCGCGCCACCATCCGCCCCAGCCCCGCGTCCAGCCGCCGCAGCAGCAGGACGAAGCGGTCGTCCGTGAAGCGCCCCAGCACGTCCTCGTCGCGCACGCGCTCCAGCAGCGCCCGTCCCAACGCCTCGACCAGCGCGTCCCGCTGCCGCCAGCGGCCCGCGTCGTCCAGCCGCCGCACGCCCTCCAGAGCGATCGCCAGCATCACGACCGGCTCGTGCTCGGCATTGGCGCGCTCCAGCGCTTGCTGCGCCCGGCCGAAGAACTCCTGCCGCGTCAGCATTCCGCTCGCGGAGTCCGTGCGGCAGGCCTGCTCGAACAACGTCTCGCTGCGCGCGTGCTTCCAGCACCAGCCCAGCAGGGACAGGACCGCTTCGGCGTCGGAGGGGTCGCTCGGGTTCGGCTCGCCCCACCGGCCCACGGCAATCAGGCCCAGGCAGCGCGTTCCGGCGCACACCGGCCAGATGATCTGCCAGGAGCCGTCCTCGGCCGTCAAAGCGGTGCGGTCCAGCCGCGGGCGGCCGGACGCCGCGACGCGCAGCAATTCCTCCTCCGCGGGCGCGGCCGGCGCCTGCGCGCCGAACCCCGCACGTTCCCCGGCGGAAAGCCCGCGCACCTGCGAGCCGTCCTCGCTGACCTCAAAGCAGCGCACCTGCGTCGCGCCCGCATGCTCGAGCAGGCGTTCGCGCACGAAGCGGTCGAAGCTGGCCCAGCTGCGCTCGGCGGGCGGGTTTTCCAGCTCCCACGAATGGAACGCGTCGAGAATGCGCCGGAACGCCGGCCCGTCGCCGCCGCGGCGCTCCGGGCGCCCGGACGCGACTGAGCGCGCCGCCGGCGCACGCATCTGCGTTCCGGCTGCGGCCGCTGTAAGCAGCCCCAGTACGATCGTGGCGTAGCTCGCAACGGGGCCGAGCGGACCGTGGCCGCCGGACGCCGGCGGGTTCGCGAAAGCCAGCAGGTCGCCGAGCAGCAGGAGCACGCAGCCGGCGCCGGCGAGTCCAAGTCCGAACTGAAGCGTGCGCTCAGGCGACGACATCCGCGTCCTCCCGGACGTGGGAGAAGTAGGCGGCGTAGCGGTCCGGCCGCTGCTGGCGCAGGGCGGTGATCGCTCGCTGGAAGGCTGCGACCGTTTCGGCGTCGAGCTTGGTTCCGGATTCGTCGCGGAGAATGCCGAGCGCCTCCTGCGCCGTGAAGGCTTCGCGATAGGAACGCTGCGAAGTCAGCGCGTCGAACACGTCGACGACGTGGATGATGCGCGCCACCAGCGGCGTCTGGGCACCCGACAGTCCGCGCGGGTACCCGCTGCCGTCGACGTTCTCGTGGTGATAGAGCACACCGTCCAGCACGCTCTGGAAGCTCGAGAGCGGCTGGAGGATCTCGAAGCCCATCTCGGGATGCTTCTGGATGACCGCGAACTCCTCGGGCGTGAGGCGTCCGGGCTTGTTGAGGATTTCCTCCGGCACGCCGATCTTGCCCACGTCGTGCAGCATCCCGGACCATTCGAGCACGTGCAGTTCGTCCGGGGTCAGTCCCATCTCGGCCCCGGTGAGCCGGGCGAGGAATCCGACGCGCTCGGAGTGGCCGCGCGTGTAGTGGTCCTTCTTGTCGATCGCCGCGACAAGCGCGCGCGTCGCTTCGAGCGACATGCGCGAGAGCCGCTCGTGCAGCTCGCTGTTGCCGATGATCTGCCCGGTGAAGGTCAGGATCGATTCCATCAGCAGCAGGTCGCCGGAGGTGAACTCGCCGATCGAGGCCGGCCGCCGCACGAGCACCACGTCGACGCTACTGTCGATGCGTTTCAGCGGACCGCACAACGTGCGGACCCGCCCGTGCCCGAGCACGGAAATGGCGCCCGACTGGCGCACGGACGCGACCAGACGCGTGAGGTAGCCGTCCACGCGCGCCGGCTGCGGAACGAGGACCACCGCGCCATTGCTGCGCTCGAAGCGCTGCTGCGTGCCGTCGTGCCGGAGCAACTCGACGCGCTCGGCGTTCAGCAGCTCGAACAGCCGCCGGATGAGCGTCTGTTCGATCTCGCCGCTGACCGTCAGGCTGGCGATCTGCTGCGTGAAATCGAAGATGACGTTGAGCTGCTCGTAGCTGCGGAGCACTTCGTCGGCCAGGCCGGCGTTTTCCTCCGCCAGGCGCGCGGTGCGCTCCAGCATGCGGTTGATGCTCTCGATCTGGTCCAGGACGCGCGCACCGGACGCGAGCTCATCGGTGATGTGTCCCTGCACGCTGAGCAGCAGCCCCGGGCGGCCGTCGAGGTTTACCGGCTGCTGCTGCACGTGGAAGCCGGCCGAACAGCGCCCGCCCTTCAGGCTGGACGTATCTTCGCGCCCGGCTGCCGCCGCCTTCAGCCACGCGCAGCCGCGGTCTTGCAGATGTTCGGACGTGCCCAGGCAGACCCGCAGGCAGTGCTCGGGAGGCTGCGGCGCGGCGGAGCCGTCGGCGAGCACGGCCAGCGAGCGGGATGCGCGACACTCCGCAGCCGGATCACCGGCTGCGACGCGCGGCGGGTGTTGCGGACGGTGAGTTTGTCCAGCCATCGACGGCTCCTGCGTGTTCACTCCGACGGTGCGGGGGCGGATTGGGACAGCCCCTGCTGCTGAAGCTGGTTCACCAACTCCGCCAGCTTGGTCGGGCTGAACGGCTTGGGCACCACGTGCACGCCCCAGTCGGCGAGCTTCTGCCCGATCTCGCGGTGGTCCCAGCGGTTCGTGAGCACGACCAGGCCGCGCGGCGCGTTGCGGTCGCCGACGATGCGGTCGAGCAGCTCCAGGCCGTCCAGGCCGGGCATGTTTACGTCGGTGACGAGGATGTCCGGCCGCTGGTGCCGCCAGATGTTGAGGGCCTCCAGGCCATCGCGGGCCTCGAGCACCTCGTGTCCCTGGCGCGCAAGCCAAAGGCTGATGACGCGCAGGATGTGCGGATCGTCTTCCGCGACGAGAATGCGGCTCATGTGCTGGTCCTCCCGGCCGGTTCAGTGCTGGAAACGGGGACTTCGGCGACGAACGTGGAGCCCTTGCCCGGCTCGCTCGACAGCCAGATGTCGCCGCCGTGCAGGCGAGCCACTTCGCGCGCGATTGCCAGCCCCAATCCGGTCCCCGGTGTGCTGGCGCTTTGCGCATTGCTGGCGCGATAGAACTTTTCGAACACGCGCGCCTGCTCCTCGGGCGGGATGCCGATGCCCGAGTCGCGTACGATCACCCGCGCCATTTCGTCCACCACTTCCAGCGACACGTCCACGCGCCCCCCCGCCGGCGTGTACTTCACCGCGTTGCCGATGAGGTTGCCGAACAGCATCGCCAGACGCTGCTTGTCGCCGCGGACGCGCGGGGCCTTCGGCGGCAAGGACAGCGTGAGGTCCACCTTCTTGCCGTCCGCCGCGGCCAGGTGGTCCTGCACCATGGCGCGCAACAGCCGCACGATGTCCACGTCGTCCAGCTCGATGCGGGCCATTCCGACTTCGAGCTGCGAGACGTTCAGGATGTCTTCCACCAGCGTCGAGAGCCGCCGCGTCTCACTCACGATCACGTTGTAGCATTCCTTGCGCGTCTGCTCGTCGTCGAAGTCCGGGCGCGTCAACGTCTCGGCGTAGGCGTGGATGTTGGTCAGCGGCGTCCGCAACTCGTGCGTGATGTGATACAGGAACGAGTCCCGCGAGCGCTCGACCTCGCGCATCCGGCTCACGTCCTCCACCGTCACGACGATGTCGTCCGACGCGTCCCCGCCCGCCGTGGCCGCCAGCCGCAACGTCGCCACGTAGTCGCTGTCCTCCAGCTTGCGCGTCATCAGCACCTCGCGCGGCGAACGACTCTGCCCGCGGAGCAGTGCGTTGGCGTACTGCTCCCCGATCGCCTCCGTAATGGCCTTGCCCGTCAGCCCGTCCGGGCCATAGCCGAGCAGCCGGTCGGCTGCGGCGTTGGCGTAGACGATCTTCTCACCGCCTTGCACGCGCAGCACGCCCAGCGGAAGTGCGTTGAGCAGTCTTCGCTGCGTGCGGCTCTCGAATCGATGCACGGCGGTGTCGGCCGTGCGCCCGGACGGGTCGCCCTCCGCGAGCCGCTTCACGTTCGCCACCTGCTCGATCAGCCGGTTCCAGCACTCCGCCACCTGCCCCAGCGAGGCGCTCATCGCCAGCGCGCGGAGGTCCTGCTCCACGCCGGCGCCGTAATCGCACAGACTGCGGCGGATCGCCGCCAACGGCCGGAGCTGCCGCCGCGCGCGTCGATACAGCGCCAGATAGGCCAGTACGACCGCTCCCGCGGCAACGCCGGCCGCGAATCGCAGCCCCGTCGCCGTCTGCGCGTCCAGGCCGGTGCGGGAGATGGCCAGCTCCACGCGGCCGAGCACGCTGTGATCCGCACCAAGCACGGGGGCGACGAACGTCTCGCCGCCTCGGTCTTGAGACGGCGCGCTTGCCGCGAGAGTCTCGTGCGGCCATTCTGCGCGCACCGCGCCTTCCGCGTCCGTCCAGCGCACCCATGTCGCCCCTGCGGCCGTCGCCCACTCGCGCGCGGCATCATTTGCGTCTTCCGGAACGCTCGCAGAACAGCGCGCGAACGCAGCCGCGAGGAGCCGCGCCATGCGGTTGCCGCGCTCCCGCTGCTCGACGACGCGCTCGCGCTCGAACGCGGCGCCGGCCAGTACAACCGCTCCGACGGCGCTCGCCACGAGCAGCACAACGACCGCCACGCCGAAGACCTCGGGCAGAGCCTCGCGCCGCAGCCGCTCGCTCAGCCAGGTCCAGCGACCGCTGCGCTTCCCGACGCCGCCTTCGACAGAATCCTGAGGATTACTGGACAAGCTCCACCCTCGCGCGCGAACCAACGGGTACCGCCGCATCGGCCCCGGCACGAGCCGACTTGAGCAGCCTCCGGCACGCGGTTTCCCGCGGAGCGCCGCGACGCCGCCGCGCAGCCGATAAGTGCGGGCGCCCGTTCGCGCCGCGCGCGGCGCGACGGATAAAATGCAAAAGAGGCGCCGATGACAGCAGGGAACAGCACGATCGAGCTTAGGGTGCGCGGCCTGCACTGCGCCGGGTGCGTTGCCGCCGTCGAATCGGCGCTGAGCAAGGCGCCCGGCGTGCGCGCCGCGGCGGTGAGCCTGACCACCGGGCGCGCGACGGTCGAACTGCACGACGCGTCGCCGCCGAATCCGGGCGCGCTCGTGGCCCGCGTGCGCCAGGCCGGTTACGACGCCGAGGCGGTTCGGCCGGCGCAACCCTCCGTACAGGCGATCCGTGAGCAGCGCGAGGCGGAGCTTCGCGCCGGACGAAGGAGGATCGCGCTGGCGCTGATCGCCGGTGCGCCCGTGATGGCGCTGCACATGCTCGGGCACGGCACGCACGTCGCGGCCGGCCTGGGTCCGCAGACGCTGCACTGGGCGCAGGCGGGCCTGACCGCGATCGTCGTGACCGGCGCGGCCGGGCCGATGATCCTCGGCGCGGCGCGCGGCCTGCGTGCGCGTGCGGCGAACATGGACCTGCTGGTCTCGCTCGGCGCGCTCTCCGCCCTCGCGGCAGGACTGGTCGGAACGGTGCTCTCGCGGCCGGAACTGGTGCTGTTCGATTCCGCGGTGATGATCGTCCTCTTCGTGTCCATCGGCCGATACTTTGAGACCCGCGCGCGCGGCCGCGCCTCCGCGGCGCTCGAATCGCTCTTCGCCCGGCTGCCACGCGAAGCGCTCCGCGTCGTCGGCGAATCCACGTCCCCAGTCCCGATTGACGCGGTGAACGTGGGCGACCGGCTGCGCGTCGGCGCGCACGCGCAGGTGCCGGTGGACGGCCGCGTCCTCTCCGGGCGCCTGACCGTCGACGAATCCATGCTCACGGGCGAATCGCTTCCGGTCGAGAAGGGGCCGGGAGACGCCCTGTTCGGCGGCACGCAGGCGGCTGACGGGCTGGCGGACATGGAAGCGACTTCGCGCGGCGACGACTGCGCCGCGGCGCGCGTCGCGGCCCTGGTGGAGCAGGCGCAGACCGCCAAGCCGCCGTGGCAGCGCCTGGCGGATCGCGTCGCGGGCGTGTTCGTGCCGTTCGTGTTGCTGCTGGCGGCGGCGACGTTCGCGGGTTGGACGCTGCTCGGCGGCGCGGACGCGCTGCACGCGCTGCTGCGGACACTGACGGTGCTCGTCATCGCCTGTCCGTGTGCGATGGGGCTGGCGGTGCCGACGGCCGTGCTGGTTGGGACGTCGGCCGCGGCGCAGCGCGGCATCCTGGTTCGCGATCCGGCGGCGCTCGAAGCCGCCGGCGCCGCGCGCGAAGTGCTGCTGGACAAGACCGGCACCCTCACGCTCGGGCGGCCGGCGCTGCACGATCTCCGGCTGCTGTCATCCGTCAGCGAGGACGACACGCTCGCCTTGGCCGCCAGCGTGGAGCAGCACAACCCGCACCCCTTGGCCAAGGCATTGACCGACGCCGCCCGCACGCGCGGCGTCCAGATTCACGAGCCGACCGAGTATGCCGCCACGCCCGGCGCCGGCGTGCGGGGAATCGTCCGCGGCAGACCCGTGCTCGTCGGGTCCGAGGCCTGGCTGCAACAGAATGGACTCGAGACCGCCCCGCATCGCGCCGCCGCCGATGCGTTGGCGGCCGCGGGGCAGAGCGTGGTCTGGATCGCGATCGATGGCGTTGCGGCGGCGCTGCTCGCATTCGCGGACAAGTTGCATCCCGAAGCGAACGAGGCCATCGCGCAGCTCCGCAGCCTCGGCGTGCAGCCGCGCATTCTCTCCGGCGACCGGGCGCCGGCCGTGGCGCGCGTGGCGGCGGAGGTTGGAGTTGAAGAGTTCGAGGCCGAGCTGCGCCCCGGCGACAAGCTGGAGCGCATCGAAGCGCGGCGGCGCGCCGCCGGCCGCGTAATGATGGTCGGCGACGGCGTGAACGACGCGCCCGCGCTGGCCGCGGCCGATGTCGGCGTCGCGATCGGCACCGGCGCGGACGTGGCCCGCGAAGCGGCCGACATCTGCCTGGTGGGCCACTCGCCGCGGCTGATCGCCGACGCGGTGCGGCTGTCACGCGCCAGCACGCGCATCATGCGGCAGAACCTCGCCTGGGCGTTCGGCTACAACCTGGTGATGCTCCCCGCCGCCATCTTCACGCCGATCCCGCCGGCGGCGGCGACCGCGGCGATGATGTTCAGCTCGCTGTCGGTGCTGGCGAACTCGCTGCGCCTGCGGCGGGCTGTCCGGTGCACACACACAAGGTGACGCTGGTCCGCAATCGGTTTCCGTCGCGCCGTCTGGGGCCGGTTGCCAATCAATGGTGTCCGGGACGTTCTCGTCTGGGCCTCGACCCTAACATGTGCCGACTTGCGCCCGGCGCCGGGGATCGGCGCCGGTCCGCGCGGCAGGCTTGCGCCGGGAGTGCAGGTGGCGTTTGGCGCTTTCGAGCGGACTGCGGCGCAGTACGCGGCTTGCCGTCCTTGGCCCGCGTGGCCAGCAGCCGCGAGAGCGTGGGC
>JABRWC010000106.1:0-21985 GCA_039961675.1 Phycisphaerae bacterium | reverse complement strand
CTTGGAGGCCATTGGGCGTGCGCTCCCCCACCTATTCAACGGACAGTTAGGGCGTTCGCGTCCGTCGGCTCCGTAAGGGCAGGGGCCAGGAATCACATGCGGGACGCCTGTGCCACCTGGACTACGCCACCTGGCCTGCGCCGCCTGGCCTGTGCCGGCTGGCCTATGCCGCCCGGCCTGCGCCACCTGGCCTGCGCCGCCTGGCCTGTGCCGGCTGGCCTATGTCGCCCGGCCTGCGCCAACAGATCTTCGTCGCCCCCGCGAAGGCGGGGGTCCAGTATTCGGCGTGAGACTGGATTCCCGCCTGCGCGGGAATGACGGATCGCGCGCGGGAATGACGGATCGCGCGCGGGAATGACGAGGCGGCGCCGCGCGGCGATGACGAAGTGTCGAGAGGGAGGACCGCGCGTTGTTCGCCGCGTCACTCCGGGCGCGGCTCGGATGCGTCGTCATGGGCGCGAGACGATTCGACGGACGTAGAAGTCCGACGCCACCATGCGGACGGGGCTATGCCGGCTGCGGCGTGTGCGCTTTGAGCCAGCTCAGGAGCGGGCCGGTCGCGGGCTTGACTAACTGGATCGATCCCGACTGGTCGCTGGACGTGACCGGGGCGTCCGCCAGACGCTCGATGAAGCCGTACCGCACGTCGTCCGTGGTCAGAAGCTGAAAATCGTTCGGAATCAGGTCGCGCGCCAGGATGTGCCCGGCGTGGGCCCCCTTGGCCCCCTCGGCCGCCAGCGCCAGGGACGGCATGCGGCCGGCGCGCAGCAGCGCGGGTTCGAGCCATTCGAGCCACAAGGCGAGCTGTGTCGCGTTCGGCGCGCACGGCGCGAGCGGACAACTCACCGCCAGGTTCGCCGCCAATTCTGGCTGCGTGTGCCAGCGCTGGCCGCGGCGCAGCAGCATCGCATACCAGATCTCGGCTTCGAGCTTGCCGTCGGGCGAAACGGCCTCGAACCACTGCTCGGCGTCGATCGCGCCGGACTCCGCCCGCAGCCGCGCCAGACGCTCATCGACGTCGTCCGGCCGCAATTGCAGACGCTGCTTGGCGTAGAGCTTGTAGAAATCGCCGCCCGAGCCGAGCAGGTTCAACTCGCCGTGCAACCGATCGAACTCGGCGAAGATCCGCAGCGCGCAGGCCAGGCGCACCAGCGGAGTCTCGCCCAGCGCGTCGGGCGGGCAGACCACGAAGAAGCAGAACGGGAACACGCGCCCGACCGTGTCGCGGCTGTCCCAGACGCTCGCGACGACCAACTCCTTCGACTCCGGCAGTTGCAGCAGCAGCCGCGAGCTGCGCGTGACGCCCGTGGCGGACTTGGTCGGTGAGTTCACCCACGCCAGCCGGCCCGCGTCGAGCCACTGCGTGAACGCCGTGGGCGTGCCCGGCGCGACCTCCAGCCGGCGGTACTCGGCGTACATCGGAAGCTTGCCGTAGGCGCGCAGCGGAGTTTCGTTCTTCGGGGCCTCCGCCCCGAACAGCTTGCCGAGAAACTCGCCGACTCCCATGGGGCTTCCTTGTAAGCGCGGCCAGCGCCTAGGACCCGGTCGCCGCAGACGCCACCTTGAAGTACTGGTCGGCCTTCTCCATGCGTGGCGGAGCGCCGGGAGCCGCAAACGGCGGGATCAGGCCCGGGAACTGGCGGGCGCCCTCCGTCAGTCGGAACGCCAGCATGAACTTGCCGATCCGCTTGGTTCCGTCGCCCTCCGTCACGTCAAACTCGACGGGATACTGCCAGACGCCGCCGGCCTGCTCCTTGCTGCCGCTCGAGCTGAGCAGCGCGAGCACGGAGTAGCGGCCTCCCGGAAGCGCGCGCCGCTGCTCGGGCGGGTTCTTATCCCGCGCTCGTTCATTGGGCTTGGACAAAATCATCTCGCCGGCGCCGCCTGCCGAGTTGACGTTGAGGCTGCCGGAGATCTTCTGCGGGTCGCCGGCGTCCCAGGCCTCGGGCGACGCGAACAGCGTGAACGACTTTTCGACGATCCCGCCGGTCTGCGTCGACAACGGCAGGCGCACCGTGACCTCGTTGTAGATGTTTGAGACGCTGATGATGTTCGCCGCGATGTTGTCCGGCACGCGCAGCACGGACACCTCCACCCCCAGCGGCGCGGGCGGTTCCTTCAGCCGCGCCACGTCCGCGCTGCCCCACAGGAACTTGGACCAGTCCTCGCACTTGATCAGCGTCCGCTCAGCGTCTTCGCCGCCGCGCATTCGCGAAAGCAGCGAGCCGAACTTCTGCTTGAAGTCCAGCGCCTTCGCGAGCAACTCGCCGAGGCGGTCCGGCGGGAGGCCGTTGCCGTCGCTGCTCGGGCCAAGCGGAAACTGGCCGGCGTAATGCTGGAAAATGCTCGCCAGCTTGGTCGCCAAATCGTAGGCGAACAGCGTCTCGCCGTATTCGGCCAGGTCCACCAGCGGCGCAACGAGCGGAAAGGACGGGTCAATGGGCTGATTCAGTACGATGTTCCCGGCCAGCGTCGCGGCCTTCGTCGGTGACTCGCCCTTGACGCCGCTGGCATACGTGCGCCAGGCGCTCTGAACCTGCATGGCGACTTCGGCTTCGGGCGAGCCCGGCCGGGACTCGAGGCTCTTGAGGGCGCTCGCGTAGCGGATCGGCAGCGCGCGGTCGCCGCCCATCTGCCGCAGCACGTCGAGAATCTGCTTGTATACGGCCTTGTCCTTTTCCGACGCGCCGGATAGGTCCTTGCGGAACAGGATCGTCTCGCGGAGCACGGATTGCAGGCGCGACGCGCACTCCGCGTCGATCTTCGAATCACGCGCGCCGACCGCCTCGACGAAACCCGCCCACGTGAGTTGCCCGTCGCGGGCGCGCTGAAGCAGCGCCAGCGTGTCCTCATCAAGCAGACGCGTCGGGTCGTTGACCAGTGCGTCCCAGTCGCTGAAGTATTGCAACACATACGCCGCCGATGCGCGGCCGAGGGCGTCCGCGACCGCCGGACCGCCATCGACCTTCCCGACCGCTTCGATCACGTCCTGAACCGTGCGCAGCACGCCGATCAGCATGTCGCGCGTGTGGTATTTCCGCAGCAACTGCTCGCTGTGCGGCTTCTCCGGCTCGCCCAGCCCTTCCGGCAGCGGCTTGGCGTCGGGGCTCGGCTTCGGCTTCTCCGGCTCCGCGGGGCCGCCGCCCAATCCGCCCAGCGGATCGTCGTCCGCCGGCTTGGGCTTCGGCGGCTCCGCCGGCTTCGGCGCCTCGGCGGGTTTGGGCGCCGCGGCCGCGACCACGCCGCCGTTGAAGCGGTGCCGGTTGAACGGCAGCTCGCCGTCGCCGTCGTAGCCCGGCATGAGCCGGGCGATGCCCTTGAGGTCGGCGGCGGTGGTGGTCGAATCGGCCTTGGCGACCATACGCTTGAGCAGGTCGCTCACATTGGTCTTGGTCTGGGCGTTCACCATCGTGTCGCAGAACTCGTATAGCCTCTGCGGCTGCCAGAAGCGGCGCTCCGCCAGCCGCGAGCCCTGCTCGATGACGTACTCGTCCGTGCTCTTGCGCTCCGCCTTGCCCTTGACCACCTCCTCCATCCAGCGCCCGATCTCGCGGACACCGGCGATGCGCGTGTTCACGCCGCCCAGGAGCTTCGGCCAGTTTCGCAGGTCGTTGAGCTGCGCGTCGATGTCGCCGCGGTCGGCGACCAGCGACTTCAGCTCCAGAAGGTAAGTCTTCAGGATCGCGTCGGGTCCGAGCGCCGCGGACGCGACGCGGATCGCGGGATCGGTGTCGATCGGCTGGCCGGGCTTGGTCTCGATGGCGGTCAGCAGTCCCTGCTCCACCAGTTCGTCGAGCGGCTCCTTGTCCGCCGCGATCTGCATGTCGGCGCGGATTTTCGCCAGGTCGTTGTCCACGCGCGTCTTGAGGTCCAGGCTGGCGGCCTGCAGCGCCGCGTACACGTCGCGGACGTTGGGCCCCTCGCGGTTGGGCGCGCCCACCTCGAGCGCCTTCTCGATCGGAGCGAAGTCCTTGGCCCACTGGCTCGCCATCACGTCGGCGACCGCCTTCAGGCGGATGATCTCGCGCTGCTTGTTGGCCGGCGGTGGCGTGTCCTTGAGGAACTGGATCAGCCCGCGGTACGCCTCGTACAGGCTGCCCGCGATCGGCGGCGCCTCCGGCTTGTCCAGAAGCTCCGCCTGCGCGACGAGATCGCCGTAGCGCTGGACCGCGGCGCTGTACGGCTCGCCCGACTGCGTCAACCCGTCCTTGAGCGCGAGGATCTCGCCGTAACGGCTGCGAAGAGCGGCGATCTTCTGGGCGAACTGGTACCAGTACTTGACGTAGTCGTTAGCCGTGGGGGAGTCGATCTTGATGCGCGGACGCCACGAAGCGGCCACCTGCTCGATCGCCGCGAGCAGGGCCTTGGTTCCCTGATCTGCCTGGAGCCGGCCCCGGTCTGCGAGCACCTGCGCGCCGAAGGAGCGCGACTGCTTGGCGAGCGAGAGGATCGCCTGCTCGAGCTGCGCCTTGGCTTCCACCCGTTGCGGCTCGGCGACCTCGAGGAATGTCAGCAGCGTGTCGAACTCGGCGGCGCGCTGCGCCGCTTCCTGCGGATCAAGCTCCGAAAGGTGATGCTGCTGCACCGCTTCGCCGTACCACGCGGCGTAGACGCGGAGCGCCTGCATGAAGCGTTCACGCGCGGCGGGATCAGCCAGCGCGTCGGCCTGGATGCTGGCGAAGCGGGCGGCCGTCTCGGCAAGGACCGGCGCCAGAACGCAGTCCGCCACGTAACGCTCGTGAACCTGGGCCACGTACCCGCGCGGCGTGCCGATGTTCGCCCCAATGTACAGCAGCCTGGCGTAAAACCCGGCGCCGGGGCGGTCGTAGGTCGCGATGTGGCCGGACAAACGCTTGGCGATGTCCAGACTCGACTGCAACTGCGCGAAGGTCGGCTGCTCCTTATTGTCCATTACGTTCTTGATCGTGTCGGCGGCCCGCGCACAGTCCTCCTGCGGGTTCTTGATCAGCGAGCGTGTGTTGGCGATGCCAAAACCGAAAAACGTCAGCATCAACGCCACCATCGCGGCCGAGCCGATCCACACGACGCGCCGCATCCGCCGGTTGAGCGTCACGTGCTTCGCCGAACGGAACACCAGCCCGTGCTCGGGGAACACCTTCTTGGCGTAGAAATCGTGGATGAAGAACGCCTTCGAGTCCACCGCCTTCGGCCGCCGCTCGCTCAGCGCCAGACCCGGCTTGGCACGCGAGAAAATGTCGAAGATCGGCGCGCCTTCCTGCACCGCGGACGTGAAGTAGAAGCCGCGGAAGAACGGCGGCTCCAGCAGCGGGCTTTTCTGGAAAATCGTCCCGATGTAGTCCGCCAGCGCCGGCCCGAGCTGGCGGAACGACTCGGGGAACGTGACCACCATGCCCAGCTCTTCATCGGTCGCCTTGCGCTGCAAGTAACGCATGGACCAGTCGCGCAGGCGACGGTATACGCCGTCGAAGGCGTCGGGGAACGTCGCCGGGTCGTACGGCTCCTGGAACTCGCCGGGGCGCGACCAGCCGACCATCTGGTTGCGCTGCTGTAAATCGACGCGCACCTCCTCGAAGAACTCGCTGAATCCGCCCACCAGGTCCATCTTCGTGACCAGCACGAACGTCGGAAACCGAACGCCGAGCGACTGGTGAATCTGCCGCAGGCGCTCACGCAATACCGAAGCCTTCTGGGTGCGCTCCTCGGACGTGTCGCGGATCAGCTTGTCGGCCGGCAGCGCGATGATGATGCCGTTGATCGGGCAGCGCGCCCGGTTGCGCTTGAGCAGCTTGAGGAAGTACTCCCACTCGACGCGGTCGGTCGTCCCCTCCTCCTGGAACGCGATGCGGCCGGCGGTATCGAGGATCACCGCTTCGTTCGTGAACCACCAGTTGTAATTGCGCGTGCCCCCGAACCCCGGAACCTCGTCCTTGCCGAGCGGAAAATCCAGACCCGAGTGGATCAGGCTCGCGGTCTTTCCGCAGCCCGGCTCACCGATCAGCACGAACCACGGCAGCTTGTACACCGACAGACCGTTGGACCGCAGCTCCCCCATCTTCTCCTGGAATTTCTTGCGGTAAATCTGCTCCTGCTCCGCCACGTCGCCGCGCGTCGGCCCCTGCGAATCCAGAGCGCTCGAGAGGGCCTTGGTCTTCTTGCCGAAGAACATCCGCCGCACGGCCCAGACCAGCAGAAACAGCACCAGGCCGATGCCGGCGATCGCGAGCACCCACAGCCGTCCGCCGCGCGTGCCCAGCCCCGGGATCAACGCGTAGACGATGGACGCGAGCGAGCCGAACCCCGCGATCGCCAGCATCATCTTCACCGCCGGCGGGAGCGCGAAGAACTTCATCAGGACTTGGTTGAGCGTCATCATGGCCGGTCACTCCGCGTCACAAATCCGCCAGATAGGCTTGCACGTCCGGCGAGATCTCCGTTCGATCAGCTCGGACCCGAGGTCGGCTGCGAAGTCGGAATCCCCGCTTGGTCGGCGTTGTCCTTGAGCTGCTCCACCATGTCAATCCACACGCCACGCGTCGCACCCAGGTACATGGCGACGACGACCACCATGCCGATGAACACGTACAGCAGCCGCATCACCGGCTCGTAGTTGGGGTCCAGCCGAACGGTGTGGTCGTCGGCCTCGGGAAACAGCTCCTTCGTGCGCGTCTGCGCGTACGCCGGCAGCTTGGAGAAGACGTGCGCCTTGTACTCGCGCCACGCGTCGAGGTCCAGCGCGTACTTGCCCTTGAACCCGGTCTGGAGCGCGACGTAGTAAACCATCACGATCTCGACCCGGGAGCGCAGGTCGTGGCGCTCGTGGCGCTCGGCCGTCTCCAGCTCCTTGAGCGCCTCGTCGCTGCTCTTGTAGAAGTTCTCGCCGCCCAGCGCCTGCGGGTGGCCGAGAAGCGCGACCTCCAGGCAATCGTTGGCCCAGTCCTCGCGGTGGTGCCAGTTGCAGTTGAGGATCATCACCTCGTCGATCAGGTACACCAGCGGGATGCGGGCCTTGGTCCAGTTCTCCCACAGCCCCGGCTCCAGGTGGCTGCGCTGGTCCAGGTCGTTCAGCAGCGCCAACACCTCGGCCCGCGTGTCCTCGTAGCTGACCGACTCCCCGTCCTCGACCCGCCGCTGAAACGCGACCAGGTACAGCACAACCTCCACCGCCAAGTCATAGACCGCAATGGCCAACCCGCGTCCTCCCGGGCGGTCGTCCCGCCTACTTGAGCTTCACCACGAACAGCGAAATGCGCATGCCCGTCATCTTCTGCATGTCCTGCGGCGGCATCTGGATCATGATCCCACGCTCTCGCTCGCAATGCTCCCAGTACGGCGCGGTGCGCGAGATGCGGAAGTAGTGTTGGTCGGCGCTGCGCGGCAGATTCGGCACCGTGCCGGCGGACTTGAACTCCAGCCCCGGCAGACGCCGGCGATACACCTCCAACGCGTCGCGCGGGCTGGCCAGGCGGAAATTGATCGTGCGGAACAACGCCAGAATGTCGTCCACCTGCATGTTCGAGCGGATGCCCAGGAACATCTCGTGGTTGGGCGTGAACCACTCGTAGTCCAGCTCCACCGAGTAGCCGCCCTGGACCTCCTGAAACGTGCGCTCGATGTAGTCCTTGGGCAGCATCGCGTTCACGAGCACGCGCAGGTACTTGATGAGCTCGTCGAACACCGGACCGCTGTCGTCGTGGTCGTACGCCGGAAGCTCGCGCGGCCGGCGCATGTCGTCCCACAGCGCCACCTTGCCGATCGCGTCGCACAGCGTCATGTACAGAACGTGCGGGTGCATCTCCGGCGCGCTGGCCAACGCCCCGAACCGCACCGTCAGCTCGCTGAGCGCGTGCAATTTGACCAACTGCTCCACGTCGCCCGGCGAACCGGTCGCGAACGTCAGCGCCCGCTCCGCCGCGTCCCCGCCGAGCTGCTCGCACCGCGCCCGGATGTCGTTCCACAGCACGTCCAACGCGGCGCACAACGGCGGCCACGCCTTCATCCGCAGCAGCGGCGGCACCGAATTCCGCGCCAGCGCCGGCCCCGCCGCGCTCCGCTCCAGCTTGCCCAGCGCCACGCAGTCATACCCCGTGCGGTCCTCGTTGCCCACGAACACCGCGCCGCGCATCCGCCGCACCTCGATCTGCTGCGGGTTCTCGCCGGTGTTTTCGTCGTAACGCTCGGTGAGGTCGATCGCGTACCGCGGCGTGCGGCCGTCCAGCTCCTCGCCGGGGTTCTGCACGTTGGCACGCACCGCCTGGATCTCCGGCACGCCGAAGTACACGGGCATCGGTCCCGAATGCCCGTCGAACGGCTTCTTGAAATCGCGCGGATCGACGGTGCAGTTCTCGGGAACCTTCACCAGCGTCCCGTCGCGCAGCAGCAGTTCGCACGCGCGAATCTCGATCTGGTGGTTCTCGATCGCCTCGTTCGACAGGTCCAGCGACAAGAACCCGTGGCTGTACGGGTGGATCGCGCTGATCGCCGCCCCGCGCAGGCTCTCAACCTGCCGGAACGCGGCCTGCAAGTGGTGCGGCCGCAGGAACTGTCCCTCCGACCAGTGGACCTCCGGCCAGAAACGCATGACGGCTCCTCAGCCCCAAGGCAATCATTCGACGAAGATCAGGATCGCCGCCTCGACCGTCGGCGGCCGGCGCGCGGCATTCTACCGCAACGCCGCGATGAACGCGCCCACCCGATGCGGTCGGCAGACGGGAATCCGCACGCCCGCGCCTCGGCCGAGGCCGCGCGCTGCACCGCCGCGCTCAACCGGTCTTGCGCGCTACGGACAGTTGGCGCACTCGAGGCTGTTTGCGCCGACCCTGATCTGGAGCGTCTTGGGTCCGAACATCCCGGGCGGCTTGATCACCAGCGGCGGCTTGTTCGCGCTGCGGCCCTGCTCCTTGAACCAGGCGTAGATCACGATCGCCGCACTGCCGTTGCCCGGCTGCGGATGTTCAATCGAAACTTCGACCGTCCGTTTCCCGTCCGACCGGTATTTCGCCCCAACGAGCGAGTCGCCACGCCGAGTGTCCGTCGATTGCAGACGCTCGATCTCCGGCCGCAGGGAGTACAATCGGCTCGCGGGAATGGCCGGCAGCAGCGGGTCGTTGTTCATCCGGCGCTCAAACCACTTGTCCGAGCGGAGTCGGCCGTCCACGAGGTCGGGGTACTTCGACGCTTCGTCCGACGTCACGCACACGATGTCCACCGGCAACTGATCGCCCGAAGGCTTCCCCTCCGACGCGTTGATTACGTCCGCGACCTCGAATTGGATCGTGTAGTTCCCGCACCCGGCGGCGACCAGGAGCAGAGCGGCCGCGCTCGCCGTAAGGCCATGTCTGTTCAGCATTTTGTTCAGTCTCCCGAGCGGACGTGATTACTCAGCCGCGGCCGGGGTCCGAGAATGCGCTCCGAAACCGCATCTCGCCGAACCGATTTCCCCGCCGCACGCCTTCAGAACGCGCGCCAGTATCCCGGCGTACAACACAAAATCAAGCGGCTGCCCCTTTTCCGCACGCCGCCACCATGCTATGCTGACTTTAGAGCGCTCTGAAAGTTCTGTGGAGATACCTATGTCTACGCCATTGCAGGAAGCCAAGAACCTGCTCGTGCGTCGCTGGGGGGAAATGGGCGGCTACTGGGGCATTAACCGTACGATGGCCGAAATCCACGCCCTCCTGTTCGTCACACGCGAGCCACTCTGCACTGACGACATCATGGAGCAATTGCGGATTTCGCGCGGCAACGCCAGCATGAACCTCCGCGCCCTCGTCGATTGGGGGCTGATCCGACGCGTGCACAAACTCGGCGACCGCAAGGAGTACTTTGTCGCCGACGTCGACGTCTGGCACATGTTCGAGACCATCATGCGCGAACGCCGCCGACGCGAGGTCGAGCCGATCATCGCGACGATCGACCGCTGCCGCGACACCGTCGAACGCGGTCTCGGCGAGCTCGAAGGCAAGGAAGCCGACGATGCGCGCGAGTTCCGCGCCCGCGTCGAGAAGCTGCGCAGCTTCCTCTCCACGATGGGCACGCTCTTCGAGCTTGTCCTCAGCCTGCGCGACGCGGGTGTGGACCGCCTGGCCGCAGGAATGACGTCGCCGACGCCCGCCGGCGAGGAGCCCGCCGAGCGCGACGCCGTGACCGTGGAGAGCTGACACGCCGTTGCGGAAGTTCGTTCCCTGGACTGACGACGCCAGACCCCAGCCGGATTGCGCTGGACGATGCCCGATGCCGTCCACTTGCTCTCCGGATGGCCTGCGCGCCAAATGCCCGCCGAAGGAGTGCCGATGACCGACTCGCAACTCGCGCTGGCGCTGCGCGAAGCCGCGTACCTGGAGGGGGATTTCACGCTTCGCTCCGGCCGCAAGAGCCGCTTCTACCTCGACAAGTACCTGTTCGAAACCCGGCCCGAGCTGCTGCGCGAATTGGCCCGCCGCTTCGCACGCTTCGTTCCCCCCGGAATCGACCGCATCGCCGGCGCCGAGCTGGGCGGCATCGCGCTGGCGGCGGCGACCGCCCTCGAAACCGGCAAGCCGTTCGTCATCGTCCGCAACAGCAGGAAGGCCGACTATGGCACCGGAAAGCTCATCGAAGGCCGGCTCGAGAAAGGCGAGCGCGTGCTGCTCGTGGAAGACATCGCCACCAGCGGCGGGCAGTCGATCGAGGCGATGAAGACGCTGACGGCGGCCGGCGCCGTCGTGGACCGCGTGGTCGTGGTCATCGACCGCATGGAAGGCGCGCGGGCCGCCGTGGAGTCCGCGGGTTTCCCCTTCGAGTCGCTCTTTACGACGGCCGATCTCGGGATCGCGAGCGCGGTCTAACGCGAGCGCCTACGGCACGCCGCTGCCGGCCGGCTGGAGCGCCCCGCGCCAACCGAATTCGAGCGCATCCGCCACAGGCGCGCCGCCCGACGCTGGCGCGATTCGCTTGCCCGCCCAGTGCGCCGCTTGGATCATACGCCCATGTCCGTTCGATTCGTTCTCGGCCGAGCGGGGTCGGGAAAGACCCGTCTGTGCGTCGACGAGTTCGCCGCGGCGCTCCAGCAGCCGCGGCGCGGGCGCCTCGCGCTGCTGGTCCCCGAGCAGGCTGCGTTCCAGATGGAACGCGCGCTGGTCGAGCGCAGCACGGCCGGCGGCTACTGGCGCGCCGACGTGCTCAGCTTCTCGCGCCTCGCGCAGCGCATTCTCGACGAAACCGGCCGCCCCGAACGCCTGCTCACCCCGACCGCACGGATGATGGCGCTGCGCGCCTGCGCTGCTCGAAACCCGGCGCTCCTCCACGCCTTCGGACCCGCGGCGGCTACGCGCGGGTTCTTCGCCGAACTGTCGCTCGTCATCGACGAGCTGTTCGCCGCCGAGATCGACGCCGCGCGGCTGCGCGAGGTCGCCGCGAGCCTGGACGATCCGTCCGCCCGCGGCCGCGTGCTCGGACTGGCCGCCGTCTTCGACGCCTATCGGAACTGGCTGTCGAGCGAACGAGTCGATGCCGCCCAAGCGCTCGACCTGGTGTGTGATCGGTTCGAGCGCGTGCCCTGGCTTCGCGGCGCCCGCTTCTGGATCGACGGCTTCGCCCGCTTCGGCGCGCAGGAGCAGCGCGTCATCGTCGCGCTGGCGCGACTCGCCCAGGACGTGACCATCACGCTCCTGCTCGACCCGGCTGCGCCCGCGGTCCTCCGGCCGCAGACGCGCGTCGATCCGCTGGACCTGTTCGCGACCACGGAATGCACCTACCAGTCGCTTCGCCGGGCGCTGCTGAATGCCGGCGTTTCCGTGGACCCGCCCGTCACGCTGACGCCCGCCCCAGCGCCGAGATTTCGCGACGCGCCGACGCTCGCGCGGCTCGAAGCGGCGCTTGCCCGCCCGATCGGCGTCGGCCCCCAACCGGCACAGGCTGGCTCGGCCGCGGGCAGAGGGGATGCGCCCGGCGAGACGCCGCCCGCCGTGCGCGTGCTGCGCTGCGCCACGCCCCGCGAGGAACTGCGCCAGGCCGCGCGGCAAATACGCCAGCAGATCGTGGACTCCGCCGGCCGCCTGCGCTTTCGCGATTTTGCGCTCGTGGCGCGCGGCCTCGAGCCGTTCGCCGCGCTCGTCGAAGACGTCTTCCGCGAGTTCGGCATTCCGTACTTTCTCGACCTGCGCCGATCGCTCCGCCCCCACGCGCTCAGCCGATTCATCGACGCGCTCGCCCGGCTGGTCCAGACCGGGTTCGCCGCGCCCGCCTCCCTGCGCCTGCTGCGAACCGGGCTGCTGCCGCTGACCGCCCGCCAGGCCGAGCGGTTCGAGAACCGCGTGGTGGAATTCGAGCTGTCCGGCCGCGCGGCCTGGCAGACGCCAGCCTGGCCCCCCACGCGCGCCGAGAAGCGCGGACAGCGCGAGCTGTCGGACGAGCAGCGCGCCGAGCGCCAGCGCGAAGAGCAGGAACTAAGCGCGGCCCGCCGCCGGATCGTCGCCGCCGTCGAGCCGCTGGTCGAACTCGCGGCCCGGACCACGCCCCCCGCTGCGCGCGAATGGGCGGCGACGCTGCTCGCCGTGCTGGAATCGCTCGGCGTCCGCCGGCGCATGGAAGAGTGGATGATCGAGGCGCGGCGCGCCGGCGAACTCGAATCGGCGGAAGTGCACCGCATGGCGTGGGAAGCGCTGTGCGAGTCGCTCGATGACCTGCACGAGATCCTCGCCGACGCGCCGCTGTCGCTCGCCGACGTCTCGGCCGTGCTCGGCACGGCGCTGGCCGAGTCCACCGTCGGACTGGCGCCGCCCGCGCTCGACCAGGTGCTGGTCGGGTCGATCGAGCGCACACGCCACCCCGACGTGCGCTACGTCTGGCTCTTCGGGTTCAATGACGGCGTTTTCCCCGCCGCTCCGCCGGCGGATCGCCTCCTCAGCGCAGAGCGGCGCGCCGCGCTCGCCGAGCGCGGTCTCGAAGCGTTGGGCTCGCGCCGCGACGACGTGTTCGCCGAGAGATTGCTGGCCTACATCGCCGTCACGCGCCCCTCGATCGCCCTGACCCTCAGCTTCGCCGACGCGGGGCTCGACGGTCAGCCGCTTTTCCCGTCGCCGCTGCTCGATGAATTCCGCCGGGCCGCGGGCGTCGACGTCGAAACGCCGGACGAAGCCGAGCCGCCCGTGTGCCTCGCCGAGGCGGCGGACGCCTGCTTGCGGGCGCGAAGCGGCGCGGACTGCGACGAGACGTTCGCGCGGCGCGCCCTCGCGCTGCGAACCGAGCTGCTCGCCGATCCCCGGCTGGGGGACGAGTTTCGGCTTCGGCTTCGCGGCGTCGAGTACGCCAATCGACCGTCGCCGGTGGGCAATTTCCGCCGGCCAGACGATCGCGAAGGCGTCGAGTGGATCGCCTCGCCCTCCGAGGTCGAGAAGTACCTCAGTTGCCCGTTCCGACACTTCCTGCTGCGCGGCGTGAAGCTCGATGAACAGCGCGGTCCCACGCCGCTGGCGGTCGAACTTGGCTCGCGGGCGCACGAGCTGCTGGCGGACGTGACGCGCTCCGCGATGGCCTTGAACAAGCCCATCGGCTCGATCGACGACGACACTTGGCTCGAGTGGCTGCGCGACGCCTGCGAGCGCGCGGACGCAGCGAGGTCGGCGGACGCGCCCGGGCCGCGCGTGCGGTTCCTCGCCGCCGTCATGCAGGCCCAGCTCCGCGAGACCGTCCTTGCGCTCGCCGAGCGCTGGCGGCGGGGCGCGTTTCGGCCGGTGCTCGTCGAAGACCGGTTTGCGGCGGCGCCGCGCGCGCCCGGCGAGCTCGGTCCGGCGCTGCCCGCGCTTCGCTTGGAACTGGATGACGGGCGGGCGTTTCGCGTCGAGGGCCAGATCGACCGCGTCGACGAGGCGGAATCCGACGGACGCCGGCGCGTGCTGGTCTACGACTACAAGTCGACCGTCAATGCGGTGCGCAAACCTTACCTCACCGATGACCGACTCGAGGTCTTCACGTACCTTCTGGCGCTGCTCGCCGCGGACCCTCGCGACGGCGGCGCGTTGCCGGCGGGCGTGTTCCTGTTCCCCACCTACCCGAACATCGAAGCACTCAAGCCGGACGCCGACGGCGAAGCCGACGAACGGACGCTGCGGCTTCGGCTGTTCAAGCCGCGCGGCGTGCTGGACCGCGACGTGGCCCGCCTGCTGGACCGCGATCTGGGCGAGACCCCTTCGCCGATTGCCCAGATGCGGCTGAAGAAGGACGGCTCGTTCAACAAGAACGAATCCAAGGACGTGGTCGATGCGCGGCAGCTTCGCGAATACCTGGACTTGGCCCGCGACACGCTCACGGCCGCCGCGCGCGGCGTCTGCGAAGGTCGAATCGACGTCTCCCCGCTGATCGAGGGCCGCCGGCTGGCGTGCCTGGATTGTTCGTTCCAGCCCGTGTGCCGCTTCGAGTTCGCGTACAACGACGCGCGCCCGGCCGAGGTCGCGCTGCCCGCACTGAACGCCGGCGCCGACGAGGAGGAGAAGCCGGCATGATCCTCACCCAGGCTCAGCGCGCAGCCGTCGAGCACCGCTGCGGGGACGCGCTGGTGTCGGCCTCGGCCGGCTCGGGCAAGACCGCTGTGCTGGCGCGGCGCTGCATTTCGCTGCTGCTCGATCCGCGGTCGCCGTGCTCCGTCGAACGGATGCTGATCGTGACGTTCACGCGCGCCGCGGCGGCGGAGCTTCGCCTTCGCATCGCGGACGAACTGTGCGCGGCGGCGGCCCGGACGGACGACTCGCCGTTGCGCCGCCACGCGCTTCAGCAGCGGGCGTTCCTGGGCGCGGCCGACATCGGGACGATCGACGCCTGGTGCGGCCGGATCGTGCGCGAGAACTACGATCGAATCGGCGCGGACCCGACTTTCACCGTCATCCCCCCGGAAGAGGCGGAGCTGCTCCGCGAGCAGACGCTCGACGAGCTGTTTGAATGGGTCTACACGGACTCCGCGCCGGAGGCCGAGCAGGCGCGGGCGTGGATTCGGCGCGCTGCGCGCCCCAGCGACGAATTTCTGCGCCAGATGATCGGCATCGTCGGCGAGGGCCGCGGGCAATTGCTGAACCCCACGGCCTGGCTCGCGGAGCAGGAACGACGGCTCAGCCGCCCGGCGTCGGAACTGCGCGCCGAGGGCGCAGCCGGACTGGCCCAGTTGCTTGCCGAAGACCTCGACTTGCATCTGGATTGCGCGCGCGAAATCGCCGCGTCGCTGCGCGACGCGCACGTCCTCGCGGCCGTAAACGCGTACGCCGAGCGGCTCGCGGAGTGGGCGGCTCGCATCCGGCAGCCCGCCGAACTGCCGGCCGTCGCGCGGGAATTCGCCGCCCTGAAGTTTGGCCGCATTCCCGGCTCGGCGGATCGGGACGAGCACGCGGTCTTTGAGGAACTGAAACAGCGATTCAGGAGCGAGCTGAAGGATAAGTGGACGGCCGACGACATCGACGCCGGCATCGGTGGGGCCGAACCAGCGGCGGAGCTTGCGCGGCTCGTGCTGACGCTCGAACGACGCTGGCACGAGCGGCTCACCGAGCACAAGCGCCGCCAGGGACGCTACGAATTCGGCGACGTGCTCGCGATGGCGCTGGATATCCTCGGAACGCCGGTCGGCCTGAGCGCGCGGACGCCGACCGACGTCGCCCGCGCGCTCCAGAAGCGCTACGACCACGTGCTCGTCGACGAGTGCCAGGACACCAGCCCGGTGCAGGTGGAGCTGATCCGCCTCGTCGGCCGCGAGCCGCCGCTGGGCAACCGCTTCCTCGTGGGCGACGTGAAACAGAGCATCTATGGGTTCCGCCGCGCCGAACCGCGGCTTTTCGCCGCGCTCGCCGAATCGTTCCGCTCCGGCGACGCCGCCGGGAAACTGATCCCGCTCAGCGATAACTTCCGCACGCACGGCCGCGTGCTCTACGTGCTCAACGACCTGTTCGCCGCCCTGTTCGAGCCGCGCCTCGGCGGCACCGTGTTCGGCCCCGCCGAACGCCTGCAAGCCCGCCGCGCCGAGATTCCAAACCCCACGCTCGACGGCGCGCCGCGCGTCGAGCTGCACCTGGTGTACGCGCCCGACGCCAGGCCGTCGCCGCGCGCCGACGCCGACGCCGCCGCCGATGAGCCGTCCGCCGGCGAGGCGCCGCTGGAGCGGATGCATCGCGAGTCGATCGTCATCGCCGGCGAGATACGGCGACTTCTCGAAGAGCGCGTAGAGGTCCCGCGCAAGTCCCCCGACGGCTCCCTCGAGCTGGCCCCGCTGCGGCCGGGAGACATCGCCGTCCTGCTCCGCGCCGCCGCGAAAAACGCCGACACGCTGGCGCGGTCGCTCCGCGCGCAGGGCATCCCCTGCGTGGCGGAAGGCCGCGAGTCGGTCCTGGATTCTCCCGAAGTGTGGGACGCACGCGTGATCCTCTCGCTGCTCGCCAATCGCCGACAGGAGATTCCCCTTGCCGCCTACCTGCGCGGCCCCGTGGTCGGCTTGTCCGCCGACGACCTGCTGGACATCCGCCGGGCCCAGCCGCACGGCGATCTGCTCGAAGCTCTCAGCGCGTACGCCGCCGCGCCGACCGACGGCCGCATCGCCGAGGCGCTCCAGCGCGGAACGGACCGCCTCGACGCCTGGGCGCGCTGGGCCCGCGAGCAGGACGCCGCCGCGGTCGTGCGCCGTATCCTGCACGAAGGCGGGCTGCTCTCGTTCGCCGCCGGACTCCACCGCGGAGCCGACCGCGTCGCCCGGCTGCGGACGCTTCAGCGCATGGCGGAAAGCTTCGCCGAGAGCTCCGGCGGCGGCGCGGCGGAGTTCGCCGCGCACCTGGATCAGCTCCAGCAGCGCGAGCTGGAGTCCGCGGCCGCCGCTCCGGCCCTGCGCGACGCGGTCCGCGTGATGACGATTCACGCCTCGAAGGGACTGGAGTTCCCGGTTGTCTTCGTGGCGAACCTCGGGGCGCGCTTTCGTTACTCCTCGCCCATCGCCGTGTGCGACGAATCGGCTGGCGTCGGCGTGTCGTTCCTCGACTTCGCCGCGCGCCGGAGGCTGTGCAGCGCCGCGCTTCGCGCCGGGTTGCGGAATCAGCGGCAGCGCGAGCGCGACGAAGAGCTGCGCCTGCTCTACGTCGCCGCCACCCGCGCGCGCGAAAAACTCTATCTCGTGGGCCATGCGCCGCCCAACGCGTGGAACGACGCGCGGCGCCGCCGCGGCGAAGGCTCGCGCGCCCCATTGCTCACGCGCCTGACTGCCTCTTCCGCGCTCGACTGGGTGCTGACCGCGCTCGGCGCGCGGCCCGGCTGCGCCGAGCGCGGCGACGGCGAGCTGCGCGTCCAGACGCACGCATTGCCGGCGCGCTCAAGCGAATTCTTCCGCCCGGCCGCCGCAGACGAGCCGCCGCGCTCCTCGCCGCTGGACGAGCAGGATGCACGCTGGCTTGAAGCGGCGCTTGGGCGACTGCGCGCCCGCCCGGACACGTCCCTGGCGGCGCGGCCGGCCGTGGTCAGCGTCAGCGAGGCGCGCAGCCGCGCGGCCGACGGCGAATCAACGGGCGCTCCGCTGCTCGCCCCGCCGCCGCCGCGACTGACGCCGCCGCGCTTCGCCGACGACCACCCTGCGCAACGCGACGCGGCGCGGTCAACGGGCGAAGCCGTGCACCGCTTCCTGGAGCTTGGCGACCTGCGGCGGATTCGCACCGCCGAGGAGGTGAGGGCACAGGCCGCAGAGCTGTTTGCCAGCGGCCGGCTTTCGGCTGAGCAGCAGCGGCTCGTCCCGGCGGAGGACGTGGCGTGGCTGGGAGCAGGACCGCTGGGCGAACGGCTGGCCGAGAACGCGGATCGCTGCCGGCGCGAGGCGGCGTTCGTCTACGGCTTTCCGGTGGGCGGTTCGGGCGACCGCGTGCTGCTGCGCGGCATCGTGGACTGTGTGATCGAACTCCCCGACGGGCTGACGCTCATCGACTACAAGACGGATCGCCCGGCCGCTTGCGACCACGCCGGCGATCGGCTGCCGATGTACGAGCGGCAGTTGCAGCTCTACGCAGCGGCGCTGAGCGCGATTCTGGCGCAGCCCGTGCGACAGGCGTTGCTGGTGTTCATTTCCCAACGCCGCGTGTTCGAGGTCGACGTTTCCGACGCGGCGCTGCGCGCAGCACAGGAAGTGTGAGTCGATCGGTCGCCTGATCGCTCGAGTGTCCTGTCTCCCAGATACGTTTTGAAAGTTGGTGAGCGCAAAACTCTGCTCTGCGTGACGAACCAGAGGCTCGCCGCACCCGGAATCATGCCGCGAATTTCCGAGACAGAACACTTGCGCCAACGCGATTGGAACGGGTAGGACTGGCCAATGGCCACGTCCGTCGCGCGAATCTGCGGCCGCCGCTTGCCTCCGCCCGGAGCGCCGGCTATAATTGCATCGTGACGCAAATGAGCAAATGTTTGCCGCCCGACCCCGCCAGCGCGGCACGCTGCTGCCATCCGCTCGACCGGCTCCTGTCGCCCGAGCTGTTCAAGGCGCTCTGCGACCCGACCCGAGCGCACCTCGTCGCCAGCCTCGCAAAATGCGCCCGCCCCTGCTCGGTCGGCGAGATCGCCGCCTGCTGCTCGGTCGATCTTTCCGTCGTTTCGCGCCACCTGCTGGCCCTGGCCCGCTCCGGCGTGCTGGAGGCCGCGAAGTCCGGGCGGACCGTGTTGTACCGCGTGCGCTACGCCGAACTGGCCCGGTCGCTCCATGCCCTGGCCGACGCGCTGGAGCAACTGGAGCATTGCGGTCCGCGCGATCGGAAGGCGAAACATGAGCCACGCTGAGCGCAAGGCACGCGTCTTGTTCCTCTGCACCGGCAACTCCTGCCGCAGCCAGATGGCGGAGGGCTGGGCCCGTGCGCTCCACTCGGACCGCATCGATGCCGCCTCCGCCGGCACCGATCCGCAGCGCCTGAACCCGCTCGCCGTCCGCGCCATGGCCGAAGCCGGCGTGGACATCCGCGGACATCAGTCCAAACACGTATGCAGTCTGCGCGGAACGCCGTTCGATCTGGTCGTCACGGTCTGCTCCGCCGCCGCCGAGAGTTGCCCACGCTTCCCAGACGCAGCGCGCGTCATCCACGTCGCCTTCGATGACCCGCCCCGGCTGGCCTCCAGCGCTCGCAACGATGACGAGGCCATGCCGCACTACCGCCGCGTCCGCGACGAAATCCGCAACTTCGTGCAATCGCTTCCCGCACTTTTCGAGGAGAAATGACCGATGACCACCGCACCCGCCCGTCCGTGCTGCGCCGCTTCCGCCGCTTCCCCCGACCCGGCTCCGCCGCTCGCGTCCTGTTGCTCCGCATCCGCAGCCCCCGCGCCCGGCGCCCCGGCCGACGCCGAGTCGCTGCGCGAGCGCGTCCGCGAAGGCTACGCCCGAATTGCACGCGAGGCCGGCGGCGCAGCCCGCAGCGGCTGCTGCGGCGGCCCGAGCTTCACTCCCGAGACGCTCGCGACGGCGATCGGCTACACCGCCGAAGAACTCGCGACGCTGCCCGACACCGCCAACATGGGACTTGCGTGCGGAAACCCCGCCGCGATCGCCGCGCTACGGCCGGGCGAGGTGGTGCTGGACCTGGGCGCCGGCGGCGGGTTCGACTGCTTCCTCGCCGGGCCGAAGGTCGGCCCCGCCGGCCGCGTCATCGGCGTGGACATGACGCCGGACATGCTCGCGCGGGCGCGCCGCGGCGTCGCCGCGTATCGCCAGCGGTCGGGACTCGACAACGTGGAGTTCCGGCTGGGCGAGATCGAGCACCTGCCCGTCGCCGACGCCAGCGTCGATGTGGTGATTTCAAACTGCGTGCTGAACCTCTCGCCGGACAAGCCGCAGGTGTGGCGCGAGATCGCCCGTGTGCTGCGTCCCGGCGGCCGCGTAGCCGTCTCGGACCTGGCGCTGTTGCGGCCGCTGCCCGAAGCCGTGCGGCGGGACGTGGAGGCGCTGGTGGGCTGCGTGGCGGGGGCGGTGCTCGTGGACGACACGCGGGCGATGGCACTGGCCGCTGGTCTGACCGACGTCGTCATCGCCCCCAAGCCGGGATACGTGGAGGCGCTGGAGGGCTGGCAGGACCCGCTCTACCAGCGGATCGTCGCGGCCCTCCCGTCCGGCGCCAGGCCCGCGGACTTCATCACGAGCGTGGACGTTTCGGCGCGCAAACCGGGCGCGCCGAATGAAGTGTGAGTGAACGCAAGCGCCGCGGGGCGCGAGTCTCCAGTGAACATGCTTGGCAGTCCGTTGAAAAAACTCTCCCAGTCCATTGAAAAAAATCTCCCAGTCCGTTGAAAAAACTCTCCCAGTCCATTGAAAAAACTCTCCCAGTCCATTGAAAAAACTCTCCCAGTCCATTGAAAAAAACTCTCCGCCAAACTGGGGGACCGGTCTCCAGACCGGTCTTAGAGGCCGTCCGGCATGCGCTCCCGCCCGTATTCAACTGACAGCCAGTGTCCTGTCTCACGAATACGTCCTTAGAGCCGGTGAGGGCAAAGCTCTGCTTTGCGGGACGAATCACAGGTGTGCCGCCCTCGGAATCATGCCGCGAATTTCTGAGACAGAACGCGAGTGCAGTGATTCAGAATAATCGCGGCGCGGATGGGCGAGGTCGTGCCCCGCACCCAGCCGAGCCCCCGAGCCTGACCGAGGGAGCATTGCCCCGTACTTGCGTACGGGGTTCGAATGGCCGTTCCCCCTCAGTCGCGGCTCGCCTGGGCGCGCGACTTGGCCGGTTCTTTACGGTCCTGGCCGGCACTCACGCGATGGCTCGCGCAGCGCTTGTCCGTCCCACCATCCCAGCGCGCCTCCACCCACGCGGTAGTCCAGCACCAGCGCCTTGGGGCGACCGTCATCCGGCGGGCCGAGCGCGGCGAACGTGAACGCGTCCTCGGGCGGGCGGACGCCGAACTCCGCACGCAGCACCTCGACGTACACGTCGATGGTCTGCCCGTCCGGGAATCGGACGGACATCCACGTCTGCGCCGGATACCAGAACGCGCCGAATCTCGTCGGCGCGTTGCGGACGCTGAGCTTGCAGCCTTCACCGACCGTGGCCGAGTATTCCGTCACGCTCCAGCCGCGAGACGGGTCGATGCGAATCTCGCCCGAGTACGGTCCCGAACGGCCCGTGCCCTGCACGGCGATGTGGCGCTCATGTTGCGAGCCGCACGGCGCGGCGACGCTGCGAGCCGTGGCGCCGTGCCAGAAAAACAGCGTGTCGCCGTCGGCCGCCGGCAGGGGGTATGCGAACAGCCCCAGTCCGAGCGGGTGGAAGAGAGTCAGGCGCGCATGCCGCGGCTCGTCCGCGAAGAACCGCTGCGTCGGCCCGGAGTACCACATGCCGTACAGCGTCGGTCCGTTTACAACTTGGATGCACTGCGGGTCACGCCGCTCGACGGGCTGGCCGCGATAGAACGAGTGCCGCCGCAGCGTCATGCCGTACTTGTCCAGTCCGGAAAAGAACGCTTCCGCGTCGAACGTGACCGCTTCGACGCCGTCGCGGCGCTCGGACCAGCGTAGTTCGATCGTGCCGCTTCCCAGGGCCAGGCGTTGCGCCTCTGCGGCTCGGAGGACGTCCAGCGCGGCGGCGTCGGATTCGCGAAGCGGCGCCAGCAACGGCAGCATGGAGATCAACAGCGTAAGGTTCATCGTTTGCCTCCATCCGGAGCCATACAGCGTCGTTGCTCGGGACTCAGGAACATACGCCCATTCGCCGTATCGGGTTCAATACGTCGAATGGCGTACCGTCCGCGACCGTCCGCCCAAACCGTTGAGCCGCGTCGCGACGGCGAGTAACGATCCCGGCGATCGGGTGGCGACTACGGATCGCACGCGCCGACCGTGGCCGTGGTGGTTTGGGCCGAGTCGATTACGGCAAAGTTGACGCACATGCCTCCGCTGGGTACGCCCGGAATCCACTTGCATTCGTACAAGGTCCAGCAGGTTACAACCGAGGAATCGCACGCGACTTCTTCCGCCGTGTCCTCGCACCCACCGACCAGCTCGCGAAGCGTACGCGTCTGCCCCGCACACGCGGCCTGTGTT